>JAEEYU010000059.1 GCA_016288315.1 Clostridiaceae bacterium
ATTATCTCATCCGTAATGTGGTCGGGCTCGAGCGAACCCAGACGCACCCTTTTTATCCCTTCGGGCTTTGCGGCTGTTCTGACCGCCTGCGCTATGTCGCTGCCGCAGTCCGTGCCGTAGGCGGAAAGATTAATCCCCACCAGCACAATCTCTTTGTAGCCGTTTTCTTCAAAGGTTTTCGCTTCTTTTTCAACCTCTTCAATAGGTTTTGAGCGCACCCTGCCTCTTGCGTAGGGGATAATGCAGTAGGAGCAGAACCTGTTGCAGCCGTCTTCGATTTTCAGCGTTGCCCTTGTCCGCTCGCGGTAGGATGTTACAACGTCACCGCCGAACTTTTCGCCGCTTTTATGCTCTTCAACGGCAAAATCTCTCTGCCCGTCAATGTGTTTTTCAAGCAGCTCGGGTATTCTGTAATTGAACTTGTTGCCGATTACAATATCCGCCTGCAAAAGCTTTTTTGCGTCCTCGGGGAACGCCTGGGGCATACAGCCCGTGAGCAGAACAATGCTGCCGGGGTGAAGGCGCTTGATTCTTCTCACCGTCTGCCTCGTTTTGCGGTCGCTCTCCGCCGTGACGGTGCAGGAGTTTATTATGTAAACGTCCGCCTCATCATCCTGCCCGGTTATTTCATAACCCGCGCCGGCAAGCTTCCCCGCTATTGCTTCGCTTTCATATTGGTTGACCTTGCAGCCGAGCGTAATTATTGCAGCTTTCATCCGCTCACCGCCTTTCCGCCGTTAATTATATAATAAAAATCCGCCATAATCAATAAATATTGCGTTTCTATGGCACTTTTCACAGTATTAATATAAATAAATAACAAAATTTTTGTTTTATTCTTGTTGCATTATTGCGTCATTTGGGTTAAAATATCTCTATATGTGAAAGTGTCCCTTTCATTATTTATATTGTTTCACGATTGGTGGTAAATTCAAAATGCCCTTTAAGGTTAACTTTTCTTACGCAGGTGATTTCGCCAAAGATGAGTGCATCGCCTCCCTGGCGGGCGAAGTCGCAGAGGCGCACAATAAAATTCATAACGGCACAGGTCTCGGCAGCGGTTTTCTCGGCTGGGTTGACCTTCCCGTAAATTACGATAAAGATGAATTTGAGCAGATTAAAAAAGCGGCGGCAAAAATCCGCCACAACTCAGAGGTTCTCATCGTTCTCGGCATCGGCGGCTCATATCTCGGTGCAAGGGCGGCAATAGAATTCGTCTATTCCAATAACTACAATCTCATCAAAAAAGATGCCCCCAACATTTACTTCGGCGGCAACACCGTCAGCTCCTCGGCAATCTATGAGCTTATAAAACTCTGCGAAGGCAAAGATTTTTCGATAAACGTCATTTCAAAATCCGGCACAACTACCGAGACTGCCGTCGCCTTCCGCATTTTCAGAAAACTCATTGAAGAAAAATACGGCAAAGAAGAGGCAAAAAACCGCATCTTCGTCACAACCGACCGCAAAAAGGGCGCACTCAAAAGCGTAGCGGATAAAGAGGGCTATCAGACCTTCGTCGTTCCCGACAATATCGGCGGCAGGTTCTCCGTCCTTACCGCCGTGGGTCTTCTTCCCCTCGCTGTTGCGGGGCTTGACCTCGACGCTCTTATGCAGGGCGCGGCAGAGGCAAGAGAAGAATACCTTAATGAGAATCTTCTTGAAAACGACTGCTACAAATACGCCGCTTTAAGAAATATCCTTTACAGAAACGGCAAAAA
Source organism: Clostridiaceae bacterium (assembly GCA_016288315.1). Lineage (GTDB taxonomy): Bacteria > Bacillota > Clostridia > Oscillospirales > Acutalibacteraceae > CAG-177. The sequence goes on from JAEEYU010000059.1 coordinate 1,722, forward strand.
GTTTGAGATGCTCGCCGCCTATGAGCCCTCAATGACTCTTATGTGCGAGTGGTATAAACAGCTTTTCGGCGAGAGCGAAGGCAAAGACGGCAAGGGTATTTTCCCCACCTCCGCCATTTTCTCAACAGACCTTCACTCGCTCGGTCAGTATATTCAGCAGGGCGAAAGAACCCTGTTTGAGACTGTCCTCTGGTTCAACGTTCCCAAGTTTGACGTTCAGATTGAAGAGGATTCTTCAAACGAAGACGGTCTCAATTATCTCGCAGGCAAAAACGCAAGCTTCGTCAACCGCAAGGCGTTCGAGGGCACAATCCTCGCTCATGCGGACGGCGGCGTTCCCAACGTTGTTGTTGAAATGGATTATGCCGATGAGCGTTCTCTCGGCCACCTCATCTATTTCTTTGAAAAGGCGTGCGGAATTTCGGGCTATCTTCTCGGTGTAAACCCGTTCGACCAGCCCGGCGTTGAAAGCTATAAAAAGAATATGTTTGCGCTTCTGGGCAAGCCCGGCTATGAAGATGCCAGGGCGGAGCTTGAAGCAAGAATCAAGTAAACGAAGGAGGACAAACATAATGATTACTCTTATTCTGGGCCGCAAAGGCTCCGGCAAAACAAAAACACTCATCAGCTGCGTAAACTCGGCGGTGGAATCTTCAAACGGCAACGTCGTCTGCGTCGAGAAGGAGCGCCTTCTCACCTACGACATCAATTCAAGAGCCCGCCTTGTTGAGACTGACCACTACGGTGTCAGCGGCTATGACGCCTTCTACGGCTTCCTGTCTGGCATTGTCGCAGGCGACTACGACATAACCGATATGTTTATTGACGCAACACTGCGAATCGGCGGCAGAGATTATGAAGAGCTCGCCGCTTTCCTCGCAAAGGTTGACAAGCTCAGCGGTATTGCGGGAATCGACTTCACCTTCACCGTTTCGGCGGATGAAAGCGAACTGCCCGAAAAAATCTTTGATTTTTGCAAGAAAAACTGATTTTTTTGTTGACAAACAGGCACTCGGACTATATAATGTTCTGTGCGTGATTTCAGATAATTATGATTATTGATCTTGAATCCATCTTTAATGTTGAAGGTCTTTCGGCTGACCTCGACTATCAAATCGATATGTCCGGCGAGGAGCTTGACGGCGCGTTTCCGTTTAAAACACCCGTTTCGGTCAAGGGCAGAGTAGCCAACTCAACCGGCATTGTCGAAATTAACGCCGAAGCGTCTTATGAGCTTACCGTTGCGTGCAGCCGATGCGCGAGAGAGACGGTCCATAAGATGAACACAGAGATTTGCCACACCCTTGTGCGTCAGGTTGAAGATGAAAACAACGACGATTTTTTAACCGTCACCGATTTACGTTACGACCTCGACCCGCTCGTTCGCGAAGATATTCTGCTTTCAATGCCATACAAGTTTTTGTGTGCGGATGACTGCAAAGGTCTTTGCCCCAGATGCGGCAAAAATCTCAACGAAGGCCCATGCAGCTGCAAGCCCGAAACAGACCCCCGTCTTGAGGCGCTTAAACAGCTTTTGGATAATAATGAGTAAATTTTAACCTATGAGGGTTTGCTTAAAACCGGTTAAGGAGGTGCTTTAAAATGGCAGTCCCCAAGAGAAGAGTTTCCAAGGCAAGAAAAAACAAGAGACGCTCAAACGTATGGAAGATGAACGCTCCCGTGCTTGAAAAGTGCTCAAACTGCGGCGAACTCAAAAGAGCTCACAGACTTTGCCCGTCCTGCGGTTACTACAACGGCAGACAGGTAGTAGTTGTTGAAGAAGACTGATTCTTACAACAAGAGAGAAATATAAGGCAGGAATTAACCTGCCTTTTTTCTTTTTTGTTAAAATGTTGACAAAATTTTCGGGGGGGTATAATTAAAGTGAATAATATTAAAAGGAGGACTTGAAATGTTTAAATTCATTGCAACATTAATCGCTCTTTTCACGGCAATTAACTCATACACCGCAACCCCCGTAAAAGATGCGCCCTCAAAAGAAGAACAGCACGCTCTTTTCTTGGAATTTCTAGAAAATGATTTCTTCACATACAGTTGGTCAGAAGGTATTTTCGGTGCGTTTGATTCACAAGACCTTAGCAAAAGATATTATGCTTTCTATGATATTGACGGCAACGGTATTGACGAAATGATTGTCGGTGAATCGGGCGTTGAGAAAGACAAAAAAGTTTCAGCCTGCTATATTTTCATTATTGAAAACAATGAAGTTAAGCCTGTTAAATCTTTTATGGGCTATTTTGACTGGTTTGACCGTTACGGTCCGGTTTTTTATTCAGACGGAAAAGTATATGATTACAGTTACGGGCCGGAAGTTATTCCATCTGAAAGCTGTGGTTTTTACCGCTTGGAAGATGGAAAAATGAAATGCTGGTGCTGGTTTAACGCAGGTTATGGTTTTACATTCAGAGAAATGTTTAAAACCTGCATAGTAACGATTTACAAGGACGTAGAAGATACGGAATATGAAATACCGTGTTTTGTCGCGATGATAGTAATCAATTATTTAAGACAAGGCGAAACTGTTGAACCCGACTGGCAGCCGATGTCAGAAATCGCACAGCCGTAAGCAACAGCAAATTAGTTAACCGTAACGGGCAGGTGCAGTTATTATCCGCCCGCCTGACACAGCGAAATTTAACCTTAAAACAGCATCGGGTCGCTCAACCGAGCGGCTCGATATTTATTCTTTATCAACCGTTATATTTTTCAACCGCCGAATGTGCGCACAGCGCAAGCAGGTTTATGTATTCCTCCGGCACTCCCTCAATGCGAAAGGCGTTTTCGGTAATGCTTTTGCCCGTAACCGTCTCATAAAAACAGGCGCCTGCCAGGTAGCAGCCGGGAATGCTCGCATGGTAGCCGTCGGGCGCTGTGAGCATGTTTTTAAGATTAGTCTGCCTCGCAAACTGAAAAGCGAGCCCGCTCGGAATAACTCCGTCAACATCGGCGTTGATTTTTGCAATTTCAACCGCACGGTTTATGCAGTCAAACATTGTGTCTGTGCTGTTTGAATACTTTGCAAAGCCCTCGTTCACCGTGCCTTTGTCATAAGCCCAGGTCTGGTGAATAAACACCTTCGCCTTCGGTGCGGTCATCCTGACATAGGCGGTCAGCTCCTCAAGGTATGGCGACCAGCTCTCTTCAATGCCTGCAAGCGAGCTTACCTGCTGCAGCGTCACAACATCCCATTCCTCATCCTCGAGCGGCTCAAACAAAGCGACGCCGTCCGCCTTTGTCATAACCGTCTCGCCAGGCAGATAAATCTGATACTCGTATGCCTCTTTTTCGCTTTTCATATTCTGCCAGTGCGTCTCAAGCGAACAGGCGGGAATATAGAGATTGCACAGCATAAAATCATCGCAGCCGTCCGCCTTCATCATACCGGGCAGAAAAGTGTGTGCATTCTGCGAAAAGCTGTTGCCGATTGAAAGAACGTTCATTTTTTCTCATCCTCCGCCGCCGCGTATTTTTTGCGGCAGATTATTATCTCCCTGTTCTGCGGGCAGTGCCTTTCAATAAGCGCAAACATAATAACAATCATCAGCTCATAAGGCACGGGGCAGAACTCGCCGGGGTTGACAAGCGACATCATAAACATTCCGATATATGAGATAAACACAGCCAGTGAAAAATGCGTTATTTTGCTCCAGAAAATCATATTCCTGCGCACAAACTGGTAACCGAACGCGAGAATACCGGCAGTGCCGAAG
>JAEEYU010000060.1 GCA_016288315.1 Clostridiaceae bacterium
GAACTCCATATCCTGCATGTCGTGATAGTGATTCTCAAGGATGTTGCAGACCTTGATGAATTCGGAATAAGCTTCGGGGAACTCTTCTTCCATCTGAGCGATGGGCATCGGAGTGCGGACGCCGGCAACAACATCTTCGCCCTGGGCGTTGATGAGGAACTCACCCATAAGCTTCTTTTCGCCTGTTGCGGGGTCTCTTGTGAAGGCAACGCCTGTGCCCGACTGATTGTTGAGGTTGCCGAATACCATGGGCATTACATTAACTGCTGTGCCCCATGAATAGGGAATGTCGTTGTCTCTTCTGTAAACATTCGCACGGGGATTGTCCCATGAACGGAAAACTGCTTCAATAGCGAGTTTGAGCTGTGTAACGGGGTCTGAGGGGAAGTCTTCGCCGAGCTGGTTCTTGTATTCCGCCTTGAACTGTGTTGCAAGCTCTTTGAGGTCGGCAGCGTTAAGTTCAACATCGAATTTAACGCCCTTCTTCTCTTTCATTTCGTCGATGAGTTTTTCAAAATATTTCTTGCCGACTTCCATAACAACATCGGAGAACATCTGGATGAATCTTCTGTATGAGTCATAAACGAAACGCTCAAAAGCGGGGTCGGGGTTGCCGGCTATCATAGCGGCAACAACATCGTCGTTAAGACCGAGGTTGAGGATTGTGTCCATCATACCGGGCATTGATGCGCGGGCGCCTGAACGGACCGAAACAAGAAGAGGATTGTTGAGATCGCCGAACTTTTTGCCGTTCTTCTCTTCCATCTTCTTAACGCCTTCCATAGCCTGAGCCATGATTTCGTCGTTAATCTTTCTGCCGTCTTCGTAATACTGTGTGCAAGCTTCTGTGGTGATGGTGAAACCGAAGGGAACGGGAAGACCGATTTCGGTCATTTCCGCAAGGTTGGCACCTTTGCCACCGAGAAGGTTACGCATGGTCATGTTGCCTTCATCGAACATGTAAACCCATTTGTTTGCCATATTTTTACCTCCAAAAATAATATACAGAATTTGAGTCGCGGGTAAGAGCGGAATTACCCACACTGTTTGTTATTATATCAAAGAATATTATTAAAATCTATATATAAAGCAGAAAAAATTTATAAGAAATATGAGCGGTGCCGGGTGAATATTTTAGTTATTTTATATAAAAGAACGGCGGTAAAACAAACAAAAAGCGGAGCACTGAAAAATGCCCCGCCTGATTAAACATATTGAATTATTCCGCCTCGACGTAGTTTGTGAATTCGACCCTGACTATTTTTACGTCTCTTCTGAGGTGGAAGCGGCAGTTGACCGTGTCGCCTTCTTTGTAATTTGCATCTTTGACAGCCGCAAGAATATAGCTCTGGGAGACGACATCGCCCTTTGCGTCATAAGCTTTGTAGCTGATTCTGAAATCTTTGTCGCTGTGTGAGAGACCCTTGAGAGTAACCTTTGCAAGACCTTCGATTTTGCCTATGCCGTAATCTTCAAGCACGACATTGTCAATGGTTGCGTATGACTTGCCGTAAACATAGTAATCGGAAACAACAAAATCGACATCTTTTGTTTTGATGGTCTGCACTTTGCCGTCGCTTTCATCGTATGCCTTTTCAACGCTGCCTTTGACTACCTGAGTCTGTGCGGGCTGCGAGGGAAGGTTTGCCCCGCAGGAGCAGAGCAGCGCACAAAGCGAAGCAACGGTAAGAACTGCAGCAATTAATCTTTTCATAATGCAAAAATTCCTTTCAAAGCGGATAGTAATATATTATCACGGTTTTTTATATATTTCAACCTTTATATTATTCGGAATCCCAGTCATATTTTGTCAGGCTCCCCTGCGTCAAAAGGTTGGGAAAGCCCCACTGGCGGAGAACCTCGTAAGCACCTATTGCTGCCGAGTTTGACAGGTTGAGCGAACGGGCGTCCGGACGGTTTATCATCGGTATACGCACGCAGCTTTCGGGGTTGTCGAAAAGAAGTTTTTCGGGCAGACCGGCCGTCTCTTTGCCGAAGACGAGGTAGGCGTTGTCAGGGTAAGAGACATCGCTGTAAATTTGCCTTGCCTTTGTGCTGAAATAGAAAAATGAGCCGCCTTCGTTTTTTGCGAAGAAATCGTCAAGATTATCGTAATAGGTTATGTCGAGCAGGTGCCAGTAATCGAGCCCCGCCCTTTTGAGTTTTGCGTCATCCACGCGGAAGCCCATCGGTTCAACAAGGTGGAGCCGGGCACCCGTTAGTGCGCAGGTTCTTGCAATGTTGCCCGTGTTCTGCGGAATCTGCGGCTCGACAAGGACTATATTGAGTGAAGGCATTTTTACACCTCAGCCGTTAAACTTATTCATAGCGCCGTCAACATCGCCCGAGACCATAAGCTCAAGGGCTTCAATTCCGTTTTCGCACGCCTGTTTCAGGAGTTTCAAATCGCCGGTGGAAAACTTTGAAAGCACCCAGTCGGCGAGATTCCACTCGGGAGAGGGCTTTTCGCCTATGCCGATTTTTATGCGCGGAAATGTGTCGGCGCTGAGTTGATAAATAATACTTTTTATTCCGTTATGCCCGCCGTCGGTGCCCTTGCGGCGTATTCTGAGTTTACCGCAGGGAAGGGAGACGTCATCAAAGACGACAATGACGTTTTCGGGTTTGATTTTGTAGAAGGACGCCGCTTCGCGCACGGATTGACCGCTGTTGTTCATATAGGTCTGCGGTTTGACGACCAAACAGCGTCTGCCGTTTATTGTAACGCTGCCCGTGACCGCTTTGAACTGGATGCGGTTTATTTTAAAATCATATTTTTCTGCAAGCAGGTCGGCAAAAATGAAGCCGGTGTTGTGCCGTGTTGCCTCATACTCCCTGCCGGGGTTGCCCAGACACACAACAAGGTATTCGGGCGGACCGCCGGGGTTTAAGGTGCGGCGTTTGAAAATAGTCATAAAAACCTCTTATTTAAGCGTAATCGGCGCGTTGTAGTTGACGCAGTCATCCGGGTCGAAATACGCCCCGTAGCGGACGGTTGCGTTGAGAACGCCGAGCGCCTCACGGGCTTCTTCGGTGCTCATTTCGTTATTGCGGTAAAGCACGGGAACGCAGAGAACGTAGCTGCCCTTTTTGGGAATTGTGTATACCTCGGTTGTGCCCGTGAAAATATAAACACCGTTTTTGCCGTTATTGTCGCAGTTGACGCCGAAAATGCTAAGCTCGTCAATGTCGGTGTTTTTGATTGAGAAATAGGTCTGGAAGCAAAGCCAGTTTTCGGGATGCTCAACAAGGTCGTTTGCATCCTCGGCGGGCATTGCAAAATTTTTCTGAAGGTAGGAAGCGCCGAAGCCCTCTTTGGTGGCGTAGCTGTCAACGGCGGAGTCGAATAACCTGAAATCGCTCATTGCGCATACGGGTTCGCTTATCTCCTGACCGCCGTCGGATGACTGTGCGGTTTTTTTGCCGGTTGAATAGCCGATGAAATAAACGCCCGTTGCTATTGCCCCGACAGCGATTATTGCGCCGCAGACTATTAATGCGATTATTTTTTTGCTCATTTTGTTCACCTCTTAACTCATTTTATTATGACAGATAAGAAGTAAAAATACAAGTAATACAAAAAAATTTACAAATATGTAAAATTTGATACATTATTTATTTTTATGCCGTTTACGGAGAAAGGTCAGAAAAAGTCAAAAAGTGAAGAAAAATGGAGAAAAAAGCAGAAAATCGGGTGTTTTATTGAAAAATCGAAGAACAGCAATAACAATTTGACCTTTTTTGACCTTTGATTATTCAGGGCGGATAATCTATAATTTCAGCAAAGGTCAAAGAAAGTCAAAGACAAATCGGAAGGGGGATGATATTTATGAGTCTGAGCAGCGAAATTGCGGATATTCTTATTAACATGCTGAATGTGAACGGTTCGGCTGAGATTCAGCGAAACGAGCTGGCGCAGAGCATCGGCTGTGTGCCGAGCCAGATTAATTATGTTATCTCCTCGCGATTCACGCCCGAGCACGGCTACATTGTGGAGAGCCGCAGAGGAGGCGGCGGATACATAAAAATCACGCGGGTGAAAATAAATGCGCCCGATATGATTATGCACGCCGTGAATTCCATAGGCGACAAGCTGGACAGTATGAGCTCGAGAGCATTTATAGTAAACCTCGCGCAACGCAACTGCATAAAGAAGGAAGCGGCGGAAATGATGCTGTGCGCGGTGAGTGACAGCGCTCTGAGACCTGTTGAGCCGGAGAAGAGAGATGAGGCGAGGGCTTCGATTTTAAAGCAGATGCTTTTGTGCTCGGCGAAAAAGGCAAGATAACCAATACGAAAGGATGATATATTATGTTATGCCAGAACTGTGAAAAAAATGAAGCGACAACCCACATCAAACAGATAATAAACGGTGAAATGAGCGAAACCTACCTTTGCTCCGATTGTGCAAAGCTGCTCGGGGCGAACGATATGTTCTCCGATTTCAACCTGAATTTCTCGGAGTTTTTCGGCAATTTCTTCGGCGATATGCTGCCTGCGCACACAAGAACGTCGGCGCTCAAGTGCCCGAGATGCGGCTGCACGTTTGACGACATTGTCAAGAGCGGCAAGGTCGGCTGCACGGAGTGCTACACGACATTTTACGAAAAGCTGCTGCCCTCGCTTCAGAGGATACACGGCAAGCTTCAGCACGCCGGTAAAATAAGCGCTTCGGCGGATTTGCAGGACGATGAATCCGAAGAAGAAAAGCCCGAAGAACAGGCGCAGAGCGCACCCGACAATTCGGAAAAAATCGCCGAACTTAAAAAGGCGATGGATGAAGCGGTCAGCAAACAGGATTTTGAGGAAGCGGCGAAAATCCGCGATGAAATAAAAGAGCTTGAAGGAGGCGAGAGCAAATGAAGTGGTATAACGAAAAAGGCGAGCAGAACGACGTTGTTATAAGCACGCGCATACGGCTGTCGAGAAACCTTAAAAACTACCCCTTCCCCTGCCGTCTCAACGCACAGGCGAAAAAAGAGGTAAGCGAAAAAATCCGCGCCGCACTGAGCGACGGAAAAAACGGCGATTTCGGCTTTATTGATATGAGCATGCTGACAAAGCCGCAGGCGATTTCACTTGCGGAAAGGCACCTTATCAGCCCCGAATTTACATCCTGCGCGGAGGGCAGCGCACTTATGATTACCAAGGACGAGTCGGTAAGTCTTATGCTGTGTGAGGAGGATCACATCCGCCTGCAGGTTATAAAATCCGGTCTTGCTCTTGAGGACGCATACAACGAGGCGAGTAAAATCGACACGGCGCTTGACGGAAAGCTGCATTTTGCGTTTGACGACAAACTCGGCTATCTCACGCAATACCCGACAAATCTCGGCACGGCGATGAAGGCATCGATTATGATGCATCTGCCCGCGCTGACAAGGAGCGGAAAAATTTCAAGGATAGCCTCCACCGTTTCAAAGCTCGGTCTTGTTCTGAGAGGCACATACGGCGAGGGTTCAAAGCCACTGGGCGACATTTACCTGCTGAGCAACCAGATTACTCTGGGCATAAGCGAGGAGGCGGCGATTACAAATCTTAAATCAATCGCCTCGCACATTATTGAGCAGGAGCGCACTTCGGCAAAGGAGCTTGCGGACACAATCGGCGAGCAGGACAGAATCTTCCGCGCGCTCGGTCTTCTCAAATACGCAAGATTGCTGACAAGCAAGAACTTTATGGAGCTTATTTCGCTTGTGAGAACAGGAGCGGCTACGGGCGTGCTCGACATACCGATTGAAAAGATTGACGACCTGATTATTAATATGCAGCCCGCGACAATAACTGCGGCGAACGCCGACGCAGAGGATGTCGCAAAGCGCGACAAGATAAGGGCGCAGGCGGTCAGGGAAGCATTTGAAGATGTAAGATAAAGTGTTTAAAACAGGCACGGTGATTACCGTGCCTGTTTTTTGTTTGAGATGATATTTGTATCTACACACCTGTCTTGCATGTAATCTGCCATCTCCGTTCACAAAGAGAGCTGATAACCCTTCCGTCGCCTGCGGCGCCACCTCCCCTGCAAGGGGAGGCCATACTGCAATGAGATTCGAGTTTAATCCCGCAGTGCGGATTGTGTCCTGAGCGTGGCCTTCGGCTTCCATTCCTATTGCCTCAAGCGCCTGCAGCATTGCCTGTTCCAGTTCGGCAACGATCTCTTTTTTGTGGCTTGTGATTTTCACTTCGACATTGTAGTTGTCAGCCATAAGCCCTCCTTTTGGGCATAAAAAAACACCCTACAAAAGTAGAGTGTTAATAATAAAAACTCGTTAAGATGCATTTTTTACTTTGTTAATAAATTTTTCATATAGTTTAATGTCATAATGCTCAAACAGATATATTATTTCGTTTGTCCAGTCAAACTCCCCATCGGTGAAGCCATAAATACCACCTGTTAGTTCGTTTCCAGATAATAAATCTTTAGCAATGGAAGGGCAAGCACAAAACTCATAATCCGGATTTGTTATGTAGCAAATGATTTTGTTTTTTAATTCTGTTGGCAAAGTCTCAAAGGTGGCGAGTTTGGGATTCCTGTGACTCGCAAATTCACAAATAAACATTTAAATCCTCCCTATTTGTATCTGGGATGAAAAACTATATATTCGCCCGATACTCGGTGACAGTTTTCATCCGAAAAATAAATCTCATAATCTGTTAAAGTTAAACAAGTAGTTGGAGCATTAACATCAACATTAAGAGCATTTGCCAAGACCTGTGCAAAACAATCCTTATCTGAAGTCTCTTTTCCAGTGTTACACGCCACCAAAAAAATAGGCTCGCCCGAATAGTCGGATCTGCTTTTAATAATGTTCGCTAAAATATTAACATTCTTTGACTCCAATATATAATCAAACAATAACACACTTTGAGGTTGTCCATGAAGAACAACGCCATAATAGCCTTTATCGATTAAGTCCTTATTATAATGTTTGGCTAAATGCTCATCAAAAACAGGTTCTTTTGCAAAAATTGCTTTTTTAATGACTTCTTCTAATTTCAAATCCCTATTACTGTGTAATTTATTTGATAGTATTATACCACCTTTTTCGTCTATTTTCAACAACGAATTTCCATACCCCGGGTTTTCCGCAGCTGCGAGTTCTTCTTCTCTCAGTTGTTTTGCTGTTATTCTATTCTGCGCGTCCTGCTTCCACTGACTATAAGTATAACCGGGCGGAAACACGCCCTCTGGCATCTCGGTGCAGTTTACGCTCATATCAACCATCGTTACCGAACCGTCCGCGTGTCTAAAGCCCACAACCTTACCGCTCATCCCGCAGCGGCAGTTACAGATTTCGCCAGGAGCCCCTTCGGGATCCCGTGGATAACGGCAGCCGTTTGAAAACGCGTCGTCAACCGCGACGATTTCATTGTCGAGCATTATGTGGGAATCACGCGTGCGGGCATCGTGAAACGCCTTCCACTGTTTACCCATTATAATTCCGCTTGCGGATGCCCGCCGCATCGCCGCCTGTTTACCGCCGTTCTGGGCGCCGCCTATCATCGTTCTGGCAAGTCTCTTCGCGGCCGCACCCTCGGAAACACCTATTTTTTCAAACCGTTTTGCTATCGCTGTTGTGCTCTCGCCCCGGGCAATGCCCTGCGCCACCTCGGCACGGATCTTCTTGTTCGTCCAGGCAAATTTTTAAGTATTATATTTTTTAAATAAAAAATGTAAACTCTGTTAATAATATTTTTTATGAAAATTCAGTTTACAAATTTATTTATTAGTGATAATATATTTTTTGGCAATTTTTTATTTAAACTCACAGGAGGATTACTCAATGGCAAGAAAAAAGCAGACCATGGACGGCAACAACGCCGCTGCGTATGTCAGCTATGCGTTCACTGAAGTTGCCGGCATCTACCCCATCACCCCTTCAAGCCCCATGGCGGATTATGTTGACCAGTGGAGCGCACAGGGCAAAAAGAACATTTTCGGCACAACCGTAAAGGTAGCTGAAATGCAGTCGGAAGCAGGCGCTTCGGGCACTGTTCACGGCTCACTTGCGGCAGGCGCGCTTACCACCACCTACACCGCTTCTCAGGGCCTTCTTCTTATGATTCCCAACATGTATAAAATCGCGGGCGAACTTCTGCCCTGCGTTTTCCATGTTTCCGCAAGAACGGTTGCTTCGCACGCACTTAACATTTTCGGCGACCATTCGGATGTTTACGCCTGCCGTCAGACAGGTTTTGCAATGCTCGCAGAAACCAACCCCCAGGAAGTTATGGATCTGGGCGCTGTCGCGCACCTCGCTTCCATCGAAAGCAGAGTTCCCTTCATCAACTTCTTTGACGGTTTCCGCACCTCACACGAAATTCAGAAGATTTCACTGTGGGATTATGAAGACCTCAAAGAGATGTGCAATATGGATGCAGTTGAAGCGTTCCGCAAACGCGCTCTTAACCCCGAGCGCCCCGTAATGCGCGGCTCGCATGAAAACGGCGACATCTTCTTCCAGCACCGCGAGGCCTGCAACAAATATTACGATGCAGTGCCCGCAATCGTTGAGAGCTACATGGACAAAGTCAACGCCAAACTCGGCACAGACTACAAACTCTTCAACTACTACGGCGCTCCCGACGCAGAACGCGTAATTATCGCTATGGGCTCCATCTGCGACGTAGCGGAAGAGGTTATTGACTACCTTACCGCAAAAGGCGAAAAAGTCGGTCTTGTAAAGGTCCGCCTTTATCGTCCGTTCTCCGCAGAGAAGCTTATTGAAGCTATCCCCGCAACGGCAAAGAAAATTGCCGTTCTTGACAGAACAAAAGAGCCCGGCTCACTCGGCGAGCCCCTTTACCTTGATGTTGTTACCTCGCTTGCAAAAGCGGGCAAGCTCATCCCCGTTATCGGCGGCCGTTACGGTCTCGGCTCAAAAGACACTCCGCCCGCAAGCGTTTTCGCAGTTTATGACGAGCTCAAGAAAGACGCTCCCAAGGCGCAGTTCACAATCGGCATCAATGACGACGTCACCGGACTTTCACTTGAAGAAACAGTTGCCCCCAACACGGCGGCAGAAGGCACAATCGAGTGCAAATTCTGGGGTCTCGGCGGCGACGGCACAGTCGGCGCAAACAAGGACTCCATCAAGATTATCGGCGACCATACCGACAAATATGTTCAGGCATATTTCCAGTATGACTCAAAGAAGACCGGCGGTATAACAATCAGCCACCTTCGTTTCGGCGACAAGCCCATAAAAAGCCCCTACTACATCAACAAGGCGGACTTCGTTGCCTGCCACAACCCCTCATACGTTGAGAAGGGCTTCAAGATGGTCAACGACGTCAAACCCGGCGGCGTATTCCTTATCAACTGCCAGTGGAGCCCCGAAGAACTCGGCACAAAGCTCAATGCGGAAGCAAAGAGAATCATTGCAAAGAACAACATTCAGCTTTACACAATAAACGCCATTGACCTTGCCGCACAGATAGGTCTCGGCAAGAGAACGAACACTGTTCTTCAGTCCGCTTTCTTCTCACTTGCAAACGTTCTTCCCAAAGAGGAAGCAATCGGCTACATGAAAGAGAAAGCCCAGAAGTTCATGAAGAAGGGCAAAGAAATCGTTGAAATGAACGAGAAAGCAATCGACGCAGGCGCAGACGCTCTTGTTAAGATTGACGTTCCCGCAGACTGGGCAGACGCAGTTGACGAAGCTGCCGCAACAGTTGAGAACGGCCCCGCAAAGCTTGTCAAACAGGTTAACAACATCATGAACCCCGTTGGCTGCATGAACGGCGACTCACTCCCCGTTTCGGCATTTATGGACCACGTTGACGGCACATTCGAGCAGGGCGCTTCCGCTTATGAAAAGCGCGGCGTTGCGGTTACCGTTCCCGCCTGGGACGCTTCCACCTGCGCACAGTGCAACAAGTGTGCTTTCGTTTGCCCGCACGCAACAATCCGTCCCTTCGCCCTCAACGATGAAGAGGCGGCCGCAGCTCCCGCTCAAGCAACTCTTGCAGAAGGCAAAATCAAGGCAAAGGGCATGAAATACATCATGAGCGTTTCTCCCATGGATTGTATGGGATGCGGCGTATGTATCGGCGTTTGCCCGACCAACTCGCTCAAGATGGTTCCCAGAGAGACTCAGGACGACCAGCAGGAAGTTTTCGACTACATGGTAGCGAACGTTTCAGACAAGGGCATTGCAGGCACAGATGCTATAAGCAGCCAGTTCAGCAAGCCCCTGCTTGAGTTCTCCGGCTCCTGCGCAGGCTGTGCGGAGACATCATACGCACGCCTTGTCACACAGCTTTTCGGCGACAGAATGTATATCTCAAACGCAACGGGCTGTTCTTCAATCTGGGGCGGTCCCGCAGCAACATCACCCTACACCGTAAACAAAGCAGGTCACGGCCCCGCATGGGCTAACTCCCTGTTTGAAGACAACGCCGAGCACGGCTACGGCATGTATCTCGGTCAGAACGCAATACGCAACAGTCTTATTGAAAAGACAAAGGCGCTCCTTGAGGTTTACTGCACAGACGAAATCAAGGCGGCTGCAAATGAATACCTTGCAACTCTTGACGACGGCAAAGCAAACGCGGCGGCAACAGCGGCTTATGTTGCCGCTCTCGAAGACGGCATAGTTGAAGGCTGCAACTGCCCCGGCTGCACTCTCGCGAGAGAAATCGTCGCAGAAAAAGAATACCTTGCAAAGAAGAGCATCTGGATATTCGGCGGCGACGGCTGGGCTTATGACATCGGCTTCGGCGGCGTTGACCATGTTCTCGCCTCCGGCGAAGATGTAAACATTATGGTATTCGACACCGAGGTTTACTCCAACACCGGCGGTCAGGCATCCAAGGCCTCCAACATCGGTCAGGTCGCTCAGTTTGCCGCGGCAGGCAAATCCGTTGCGAAAAAGAGCCTTGCCGAAATCGCAATGAGCTACGGCTATGTTTATGTTGCGCAGATAGCCATGGGCGCTGACAACAACCAGACAATCAAAGCCATCACAGAGGCTGAGGCATATCACGGCCCGTCAATCATTATCGCATACGCACCCTGCGAGATGCACTCAATCAAGGGCGGTATGGTCAACTGCCAGGCAGAAATGAAGAAGGCTGTTGCCTGCGGTTACTGGAATATGTTCCGCTACAATCCCGCTCTCAAGGCGGAGGGCAAGAACCCCTTCATTATTGACAGCAAAGAGGCAACAACAAGCTACCGCGACTTCATCATGAACGAGGCGCGTTACTCCTCACTCACACGCTCCTTCCCCGAGCGCGCTGAGGAACTCTTCACAAAGGCGGAAGAGACAGCAGTTGCAAGATATGAGCACCTGCTCCGTCTTAAAGACCTTTACGCTCCCAAAGCAGACTGATAAAACCGCATAAAGCTTTACCCCGCTGTGAAAACAGCGGGGTTTTGTTTGTTGAGGGGGCGGGATTTTATGAGATTCTTCGCCTGCGGTCCAGAATGACAGGATATGGGTCAGATTCAAGGCAGAGTATATTGAATGACTATGAGATTCTTCACTTCGTTCAGAATGACAGGTGTTACTGACAGACTTCAATATTAAACGGGCGTATTGCGGCATATTGAATTAAGTATATTAAAATATAATTAATATTATATACCTTGAATATATGCGGGGGATGTGTTAAAATTACAGCATAAATATTAAGATGGGGAGGTATGCGGATGGTTCTTGACAGCAAAAACGGAATAGGCAGTGAGGAACTGCGCGCTGCCCTTGAAAAATCGCTTGAAGGCAAGGAATTGAACCGCATTCTTATACTTCCGCCCGACTACACCAGACTTTACTCGGGAGCGGGGAAAATCACCGCCGCGTATTATGACATTCTCAAAGACAGGTGCGAAATCGACATTATGCCCGCCCTCGGCACTCACGAGCCGATGACGAAGGAGGAGTGCCTCGCATTTTTCGGAGAGGGCGTGCCGTTTGAAAAAATCATTGTTCACAACTGGCGCAAAGATGTTGTAAAAATCGGAGAGGTGCCTGCCGCTTTCGTTTCGGAGGTTTCGGAAGGGCTTGTCAACGACAGGATAGATGTTGAGGTCAACAGGCGGATTGTCGAAGGCGGATATGACCTGATTATTTCAATCGGTCAGGTGGTGCCGCACGAGGTTGTCGGCATGGCGAACTATTCGAAGAACATATTTGTCGGCTGCGGAGGCAGCAGTATGATAAACTCCTCGCACATGCTCGGAGCATTCTACGGGCTTGAGCGGATTATGGGAAAAGATTTTTCGCCGGTGCGAAAGGTTTTTGACTACGCGCAGGAGCATTACCTTGCGGATCTTCCGCTTATGTATGTGCTTACCGTTACCACTAACGAGGGCGACGAGACGCTCATTCACGGTCTGTTTATCGGCGACAAGCTCGGCAACCAGCGCTTTTTGTTTGAAAAGGCGGTTGAAATGAGTCAGGAGCTGAATCTGATTCATCTTAAAGAACCGATAAAAAAAGCTGTTGTTTATCTTGACCCGCGTGAGTTCAAGAGCACGTGGCTCGGAAACAAAGCGGTTTACAGAACGAGGATGGCTATTGCCGACGGCGGAGAGCTGATAATTCTGGCGCCGGGCGTGCGTAAATTCGGCGAGGATGACGCAAACGATGCACTCATACGCAAATACGGCTATGTCGGGCGCGAAAAGGTGCTTGAGCTGACAGCCGCAAACAAAGATCTGCAGGAGAATCTCTCGGTGGCGGCTCACCTTATTCACGGCTCGTCCGACGGAAGATTTTCAATCACCTACTGCACGAAGCTGCTGACAAAGCAGGAGGTCGAGGGTGTTGCGTTCAACTATATGCCTTATGACGAGGCGGTTGAAAAATACAACCCCGACGAACTTAAAGACGGCGTCTGCACCCTGCCCTGCGGTGAGGAAATCTTTTATGTAAGCAATCCCGCTCTGGGTCTGTGGACCGTTGACTGAAAAACAAAAAAGCAGAAAGGACTGTTTTAATATGAAAAAATCCGACATAGGTCTTATAGGACTTGCGGTTATGGGCGAGAACCTTGTTATGAACATGGAGAGCAAGGGCTTTACCGTCTCCGTTTTTAACCGCACGACAGAAAAGGTAACAAAATTTGTTGAAGGCAGAGCAAAGGGCAAAAACATAACAGGCACATACAGTCTTGAAGAGCTTGTCGCTTCGCTCGAAAAGCCCCGCAAGGTAATGATGATGATTAAGGCGGGCAAAGCCGTTGACGACACAATCGAGAGTCTTATCCCCCTGCTTGAGGAGGGCGACATAATAATCGACGGCGGAAATTCGCATTTTCCCGACACAATAAGACGCACTGCCTATGTTGAGAGCAAAGGGCTTCTCTACATCGGCACCGGCGTTTCGGGCGGCGAAGAAGGCGCTCTCAAAGGTCCGAGCTTGATGCCCGGCGGTTCAAAGGCCGCATGGGAGAGTGTAAAACCGATTCTTCAGGCGATATGCGCAAAGGTTGAGGACGGCTCACCCTGCTGCGACTGGGTAGGCGAAAACGGCGCAGGTCACTTTGTAAAGATGGTTCACAACGGCATTGAATACGGCGACATGCAGTTGATATGTGAAGCTTATCAGCTTATGCGCGACCTGCTCGGTATGAGCGACGACGAAATGCACGATGTTTTTGCGCAGTGGAACGAAGGCGAGCTTGACAGCTATCTTATTGAAATCACCCGCGACATTCTTGCATACAAAGACGAGGACGGCTCGCCGATAGTTGAGAAAATACTCGACACGGCAGGTCAGAAGGGAACGGGCAAATGGGCGAGCATTGCCGCTCTTGACGAAGGAATCCCCTTAACGCTCATCGGTGAAGCGGTATTTTCACGCTGCCTGTCGGCTATCAAGGAGGAGAGAGTTGCCGCTTCAAAGGTGCTCTCGGGACCCGAAATCAGATTTGAAGGCGACAAGGCGCAGTTTATAAAAGATATCAAAGACGCACTTTATGCGGCGAAAATCGTTTCATACGCACAGGGCTACACGCTTATGAGAGCGGCGGCCAAAACCTACGGCTGGAACCTCAACTACGGCGGAATCGCCCTTATGTGGAGAGGCGGCTGCATAATCAGAAGCGTGTTCTTAGGCAAAATCAAAGAGGCATACGACAGCAACCCCGAGCTGAGCAACCTGCTGCTTGACCCGTATTTCAAGGGTATAATCGAAAAGGCGCAGGCGGGCTGGAGAAGAGTGTGCGCAACTGCTCTTGCAAACGGCATTCCCGTGCCCGCAATGACTACGGCGCTGAGCTACTTTGACGGCTTCCGCTGTGAGCGACTGCCCGCAAACCTGCTTCAGGCGCAGAGGGACTATTTCGGCGCTCACACATACGAGCGGCTTGACGCGCCGAGGGGTCAGTTCTTCCACACCAACTGGACGGGCGAAGGCGGAGACACGGCGGCAACGCAGTATAATGCATAAGGAGTAAAAACTATGCTTAACATTAAAAAAGATTACACCTGGGCTCTGGTAGTTCCCACAAGCATGGGCGTTCGCATCTGCCCGCCCGACGGTCAGCCGGTTGCATCGGGCAATCTGTTTATGATGCAGGCGACAAGCGCAGAGACGAACGTTGCGAGCATTTCATCCTATCTCGGTCTGCCGGTCAAGGTTCTGACAACATTTGTTGAGGGCAGCCCGATTGCGGATTTTATAAAGCGCGACCTGCGTTCGAGAGGTATGGCTTTTGAGGGCAAGGATGTTCCACAGGGAGGACCCTGGGGCTACCGCCACCAGTTCAATATTGCCGACAGCGGTTACGGCTCACGCGGACCGAGAGTATGCAACGACAGAGCGGGTGAAGTCGGAAGAACGCTCAATGTTGACGATTTTGACGTTGACCGCATTTTCGGCAAAGAGGGTGTTGCCGTGCTGCACCTTTCGGGGCTTATAGGCGCGCTCTCGCCCGAGACGGGAAAATTCTGCCTTGAGCTTGCAAGAGCGGCTAAAAAATACGGCACGCTTATTTCATTTGACCTCAATTACCGCGCGACATTCTGGAAAAACAGAGAAGAGGAGCTGCGCGAAATCTTCACGGAAATCGCTTCGATAGCCGATATTCTCGTCGGCAACGAGGAGGACTTCCAGCTCTGCCTCGGCATAAAGGGACCTGAGGCGGGAGGAAAGGACCTTGCAGCCAAAATCGACGGCTTCAAGGGTATGATTAACTGCGTGCGTGAGAGCTTCCCCCACGCCTCCGTTTACGCCACCACACTGCGCCAGGTTGTAAATGCAAACACTCACCTCTGGGGAGCGATTATGTTCTGCGACGGCGAGTGGCAGGTTGTTGAGCCGCGTGAAATCAGGGTGCTTGACCGTATAGGCGGCGGCGACGGCTTTGTGGGCGGTCTGCTTTACGCCATACTCAAGGGCTGGGAGAGCGAACAGTGGATTCAGTTCGGCTGGGCAACAGGCGCGCTTGCGACCACGTTCCTTACGGACTACGCACAACCCGCCGATGAGGATATGGTCTGGAGCGTATGGAGCGGCAACGCGAGAGTAAAGAGATAAAAAGGCAAAAAAGCAGGGAGCGTTTGGGCAGTCACTCGTAAAACAGTAATGCCTCAAAGAGCGATCTTCGCACATCTTTGCAGGTATTCCTCATCGTCATAACCCGCAAATATGCACAAATTTCATCTCTTTGAGGTGCAAAGCAGTTTTCACGCAAAAAAAGAGCCGCAGAACAAGGAAGATTTGTGAGAGCATACTTAATGTATGGTAAGCTAATCTGACGATGTTATGTGGCTTTTGGTTTGATGTGAAAACCAATACTGGTTTATGAGTGACTGCCCTTTCGCTCCCTTTTATTATTTGTTTTGATTTATGAGATTCTTCGCCTGCGGCTCAGAATGACAGTTGCAGGATGTAACTGTTATACAATTAATAATAAAACCAATAAAAACGGGCCTGCATTGCAAGCCCGTCTGCTTTTGCGTTTTAATTACTGTTCGACTTCGTAAACGCTGACCTTTTTGCGGTCTTTGCCCATACGCTCGAATCTGACAGTGCCGCTGACCTTTGCGTAGAGAGTGTCATCAGAGCCGATGCCGACGTTGGTGCCGGGATGGATGTGAGTGCCTCTCTGGCGGACAAGGACGTTGCCTGCGAGAACAAACTGACCGTCAGCTCTTTTTGCGCCGAGGCGTTTGGATTCGGAATCTCTGCCGTTACGGGTTGAACCCATACCTTTTTTATGAGCAAGAAGCTGAATGTTTATCTTAAGCATTACTTTACACCTCCGTAAATTACTTTAATGGTTCCGGGATATTCTTTTGCAAGCTCTTTTATGTGGAGCTTAAAGCCTCTGAGGACTGTCTGTGCGGTGTCTGAACCGTCTTTGACCGTCAGCTTTATGCTGCCGTCCGCTGAACTTGCTTCGGCATCAGCTTTGATGATTTCGGTTATTGTATTGGCCGCCATAAGAGCCGCCGATGTAACCGCGGCGCAGACAACATCTTTGCCGTAATCATCGTAATTAGCGTGGCCGCTGATTGAAAACCCCGAAATGTTTTCACCTTTGATAAAGAATAAAACCTTTATCATTTCAATTACGCGTTGATAGCCGAGATTTCTACCTTTGTGTAGGGCTGTCTGTGACCCAGCTTGCGTTTTTCGTTCTTTTTGGGTTTGTAGGTAAATACAGTTACTTTCTTTGCCTTGCCGTTTTTGACAACCTTGGCTGTAACTGTTGCGCCCTTGACATAAGGAGCGCCGACGGAGATGCCGTCATCACTGCCGACTGCAACAACATTGCTGAATGTGTAGTCGCTGTTTTCTTCTGCGTCAAGCTTTTCGATATAGACCGTGTCGCCGGGCTCTACCTTGTATTGCTTGCCGCCGGTTTCGATAATTGCATACATGGTGGTTTTCTTCCTTTTTTTAAGACTCGCTATGTGAGGCACACTGCGTGTTTTCGGGCATAACAAGCCCGCCCCTGATAAGCGGCGTAAAGAATTATAGCACAGCAGTCAAGCCGTGTCAAACATTTTTTTATTATATATTAAATTATTTTATATTATTTTGATTTTTTGCCGCCGTTACGGTGTTTTTCATAAGCATTGTTATTGTCATGGGACCTACGCCGCCGGGAACGGGGGTGATTTTGGAGCAGTGCGGGGCGACGTTTTCGAAATCGACATCGCCGCAGAGCTTGCCTTCGCCGTTGCGGTTGATGCCAACGTCAATTACGACGGCGCCCTCTTTGACCATATCCGCCGTGACGATATTACGCTTGCCTACGGTGCAAACAAGGATATCCGCCTGTTTTGTTATTGAGGGCAGATCCTTTGTTTTTGAGTGGCAGACGGTGACGGTTGCGTTGCGCTCCATAAGCATAATGCCCATCGGCTTGCCGACTATGTCGCTGCGCCCGATAACGACGGCGCGTTTGCCTTCAATCTCAACGCCTGCTACGTCGAGCATACGGATGACGCCCGCCGGCGTGCAGGGAACAAGCTCTGCCCTGCCGAGCGAGAGTTTGCCGACATTGACGGGGTGGAAGCAGTCAACATCCTTTTCGGGTGAGATTGATTCAATAACCGCAAGCTTGTTTATGTGCTTGGGAACGGGAAGCTGGCAGAGAATGCCGTTTACCGAGCTGTCATTGTTGAGTTTTTCAATCAGAGCGAGGAGCTCTTCGGTAGTTGTCTCTTCGGGAAGAGCATATTCAAGAGATTTTATTCCGACGGTTTCGCACGCCTTTTTTTTGTTGTTTACATACACCCTCGATGCGGGGTCATTGCCCACGATTATTACTGCGAGGCAGGGCTCGATGCCCTTTTCTCTGATTGCCCCGACCTCCTGCCTTATCTCATTGAAGGTCAGCTCCTGTATTTCTTTGCCTTTTATTAATTCCATCGGTTTATACCTCTTTGTGATTGTTTTCGTTTACGGACGGCTGTTCTGCCGGCTGTTCCGCCGCCGCAGGTTCCGTCTGCTGCGCCTGTGCGGCCTTCTGCTTTTTAAGCTCCTCCTCGAGGAAGAAATCAATGCCGTCAATCGGTTTGGGATGCTTTGTGTATTTAACCGTAAGAACGATTAAAAGAACAAGGCAGATTAAAGCGAGCACGGCTGACAGAAGCTGTGAGACGCGGATATTTGTGTTTGCAATATAGAGACTGTCTGTGCGAAGGCCCTCAACAACGGCTCTCTCCGCGCCATACCACACACCGTAGCACAGAGCGAGCTGACCGCTGAATTTGCGCGCCTTCTGGCAGATTATAAACAGAACTATGAAGCCGAGTATGCACCAGATTGATTCATAAAGAAATGTGGGATGAACGTAACCGGTGGGGTTTATTTCCATCCCCCTTGCCGCCAGCTGCGCCTGATTTGCGAGAAGATAGTTCTGCACCTTTTCGCTCGTCATTCCCCAGGGCATATTTGTATTGACGCCGAATGCCTCCTGGTTGGTGAAGTTGCCCCATCTGCCTATGCCCTGAGCGAGGAGGAAGCTCATCGCTATAAGGTCGAGCAGGTTGAAGAAATTCATTTTGCGCACCTTGCAGACTATTACGGCTGCGGCTACTCCGCCGATGAGACCGCCGTAAATTGCAAGACCGCCGTTCCAGATTCTTATTATTTCACCGGGGTTTTTGCCGTAGTAGCTCCACTCGGAGAAAACGTAGTAAAGGCGTGCGCCGATTATGCCGGCGACGGTGCCGTAGATGAGAACGTCAATCATTTTGTCAATACTCATCTTCCAGACATACGCCTTGCGCCCGCCGAAAAGCACGGCGAGGGCGAAGCCGAAGGCGATAATTGCGCCATACCAGTGAATTGTAATTTCATGCCCGAAAATGCTGAACTGCGCAAGCACGGAGGCGACATTGAAACTGACGGGGTGGCTGAACCCCTTGAAAATAACTGTTGTGTAATCAGACATATTACTGCTCCTGCGGAAGAGGATTGATGACTGAGAGAGCGCTGTAGGAGTTTTTGAGCTTGCGCAGTCTTCTGTTTGCTCTTTCTATTGTCAGGTTGCGGAAGGCGTCGAGCTCCGCAAACGGTTTGTAGCCGTCAAAATAGAGACCCATAAGGTGGTTTGAAATGCCTTCGATGCTGTTATACATCTTGACCATACTGCCGTAAAGCTTGCGCTTTGTTCTCTCAAAAGCGGCGGGGTCGAGACCTGTTTTAACCGCCTCGGCAACCGCTTTGCGGATAATCTCCGCCGTCTTTTCGGGGTCGGGGCTGGTGCCGCCTACCATACAGCAGGCGTAGCCGAATCCGAAGAAGAATTCGTTGTAAAAGCCCATATCGATAAGCTTTTGAGAGAGGAGCTCGTTGAAGAGCGGTGATGTTTTGCCGAAGAGTGTTTCAAGCATAACCTGGGAAGCAAGCTCATCGGCGAGGGAGACTTCGGGAGTTTTTCTGTCTTCTTTATAGCCGAGGAGGAACTGCTTTTGCGCTACGGAAAGATTCTCTTCAACAAGGGTTCTGACGGGCTTGGGGGATTCATATACGAACCTGCGTTCGATTTTGCCGCCTTTTGATTTTTCAAGGTGTTTGTCAGCTACGGCGAGAACCGATTCGCAGTCAACATTGCCGCAGACGCACAGCACCATATTGTTGAGGTTGTAGAAATCACGGTAGAGGTCATAGAGAAGGTCGGCGTTGATTTTTGCAATCGACTCCTGTGTGCCTGCTATATCTATGCTCACGGGATGCTCGTAATAGAGAGCGGAGAGAAGATTGAACATAACCTCCCAGTCGGCGAGGTCTTTATACATTCTGATTTCCTGACCGATTATGCCCTGCTCTTTTTCGACTGTTTCCTGAGTGAAATAGGGTTTCTGGACGAAGTCGAGCAGGATGCCGAGAGATTCTTCAAAATTCTCTTTGCAGGAGAAGAGATAAGCGGTGCGGTCAAAGCTTGTGTAGGCGTTTGCCGACGCACCGGTTTTTGAAAACTGCTCGAAAGCGTCGAGTTCTTCGCCCTCAAAGAGCTTGTGCTCGAGAAAATGGGCTGTGCCTTCGGGAATCGTTTCAAAAGTGCCGTCGGCTTTTTTGACGCTTGTGTCTATTGAACCGTATTTTGTTGCGAAAATCGCATAGGTGGTTGTATATCCGCTTTTGGGCATAATGAAAATGTTGAGCCCCGTGGGGTGCTTTGCGTGAAAGACGCTCTCGCCCAAAAGGTCGTTTCTGAACTCTTTAAGCTTCATTGTTTTCACCCTCCTGAGCGCTTATCATATATACCGTTTCAAGCTTTACGTGCTTTGCGGCGGCGCAGATTTCTTTTTTGGTAACCTTTTCAATCATTGCAATTCTCTCTTCGGGAGTGTAGATCTTTTCATCGGTAATCTGAGAGGAATACCAGAGGGCGATGATACCGGGGCTGTCCGTACTCAGCCAGCGTTCGCGCATACCCATAAAGGATGCCTTGATATCATCATCGGTGAAATCACCGTCGCACACAGCTTTGAGCTGTGCGAGAATTTCATCGGTTGCCTTTTTTTCGTTTTCGGTGTCAATACCGCAGTCAACCAAAAGAATGCCCTTGGGAGAGACTATTCTTGACCAGCAGTAATAGCAGAGACTGAGTTTTTCGCGCACGTTCATAAACAACTTGGAATAGACGTTGCCGCCGAAAATATCGTTCATGACAACATAGGGGGCGAAGGAGTCCTCCTTGCTCTTTTTGCCTGTGCGGAAGCCGAGAACGAGCTTGCCCTGGTTGACGGGGAACTTCTCTTCAACACGGCGGAATCTGCCCGCTCTTGTGCGGAATTCTGTTGTGATGGCAGCCGGCTGCCTGTCGATTTTTGAAAAGCCCTTTTTGAATATTCTTTCAACCTTTTTGCCGTCGTCGCTGCTGACGCAGGTAATCATAACGGTTGCGGTTTTAAGAAGATTCTGCCATGCCTCATATAAATCCTCGGGAGTGAGCGCTTCAATCTCTTCTTTTGTGCCGTATGGTTTTTTGCCGAAAAGCTCGTTGCGGCACATAATTTCCACGAGTTTTGTTTTGGCGTAGCTGCGTTTGTCGTTGATTTCTTCTTCGATGTCCTGAAGGAGAAAACGTTTTTCTTCATCGACAACATCTGCCCTGAAGGCGCCTTTTTTGACGTCGGGGTTGAAAAGCATTCCGCAAAGCAGTTCTGCGCTTTCCGCAGTTATTTTTTCTCCCTCTCCGAGGGCGAAGCGGTCGTCAATGCAGGAAATTGAAAAGTCAAGCTGCTGCGCCTCGCCTAATTTGGTGAAGCCCACCGCAAGAGACGCTCCGTAAAGCTCGTCAAGCTTCTGATTGAGGCGGACAAAATCGGGATATTTTTTGCTGGAATGCTTGAGGACTCTTACAAGCAGAGCGTTTGCGCTGAGATTTCCGGTCATCGGCACAGCCATTGTAACGGAGATAAGCGCTGATTTGAACCTGTCGGTCTGCACGGTGCAGAGTCTGACGCCGTCGGCTATTGTTGTGACTTTTGCCATAAAGGTATTCCCCTTCTCTTGTTTATGTTAAATATCGTTTTCGGTTAAGTCTTTATATGATTCTCTTCTGATGATAAGGCGCGCGTTGCCGTCACGCACCATTACGGCTGCGGGTCTGGGAATTCTGTTATAGTTTGACGCCATTGAATAATTGTAGGCGCCTGTTGAGAGCACTGCGAGAATATCGCCCGCCTCAACCTGCTGAACGGGGGTGTTCTCCTGAATAAGGTCGCCGCTCTCGCAGCATTTGCCCGCTATTGTTGCGGTTAAATCTCTTTTCTCGTTTGCCTTGTTTGCGCAGACAACCTCGTAATCCGCCTGATAGAGGATATATCTCGGATTGTCGCCCATTCCGCCGTCAACGGAGACGTAGGTGCGCACACCCGGAATTGTTTTGACGCTGCCGACGGTGTAAAGAGTGAGCCCCGTGCTGCCTACTATTGACCTGCCCGGCTCAATGAGGATGAACGGCACCTTTACGCCGAGCTCGGCGCAGCAGCTTTTGACGGTTGCGGCGACGCTCTTCATATATTCGGGGTAGGCAACCGGTTTGTCGCTTTCGAGGTATTTGATGCCGAAGCCGCCGCCGAGGTCGAGCTCATCAAGTTCAAAGCCCGTTTCTTTTTTGATATCGGCGTAAAAGCGGAGCATAACCTTTGCCGCGAGTTCAAAAGGATTGAGTTCGAAAATCTGCGAACCTATGTGGCAGTGAAGACCGGCGAGATTGATATTCTTATAAGAAACCGCCTTCCTGACCGCATGCATTGCCTCGCCTGTTTCGAGAGCGAAGCCGAATTTTGAATCTATCTGACCGGTTCTTATAAAGTTGTGGGTGTGGGCGTCGATGCCGGGTTTTATTCTCATAAGAATATTTGCCGTTACGCCCTTTTCGCCCGCAATTTTGTTGAGAAGCTCAAGCTCGGTTAAATTGTCAACTATTATTCTGCCTACGCCTGCTTCGAGCGCTTCGGTAATCTCTGCAGGTGTTTTGTTGTTGCCGTGAAAATAAATCTTACCGGCGGGGAATCCTGCCGACAGCGCCGTCCAGAGCTCGCCGCCCGAAACGACATCAAGACCGAGCCCTTCTTCGTTGCAGATGCGGCACATTTCTTTGCAGCAAAACGCCTTGCTGGCGTAAAGCACAAGGCCGTTGCCGCCGTAATTGTCATCAATGGATTTTTTGTAGTCGCGGGCATTCTGCCTTATCTGTTCTTCATCAAAAGCATAAAGAGGCGTGCCGAACTGTGCGGCGAGCTCTGTTGTGTCACAGCCGCCGAGAGTAAGGTGCCCTTTTTCATTTACCGAAATACAATCTGAAACAAACATTGTATCTCTCCTCTCATTTAATTATCCCGCTCTTTCTATACACACATTTATTAAACGGAAGCTTCAATTATCCGTTTCAGACTGTCAACGCCCTCTCCCGTAACCGATGAAAACTCCGTTTTTTCGATGTCGGAGTAATCCGCAAGTTCGGTTTTAAGATTCTCGCGGCGTGAATTGAGTTCTCCCTTGTTGAGCTTGTCGCATTTTGTAAGCGCTATTGTGAATTTAAAGCCGCTGTCGCGAAGGAAGGCGAGCATTGTCATATCATCCGCAGTGGGCGGATGGCGCATATCAATAAGGACTATGACGAGAGCTATGCTGCGCCCCGAGGCGAAATAGCCCTCCATAAGCTCCGCCCAGCGTTTTTTCTCGCTTTCGTTTCGCTTTGCGTAGCCGTAGCCGGGAAGGTCGACGAAGCTGACGCCGTCGCCTTTATAAAAGTTGATTGTTACGGTCTTGCCCGGCACGGAGCTGACTCT
Organism: Clostridiaceae bacterium; assembly: GCA_016288315.1. Taxonomy (GTDB): domain Bacteria; phylum Bacillota; class Clostridia; order Oscillospirales; family Acutalibacteraceae; genus CAG-177. The sequence goes on from JAEEYU010000060.1 coordinate 23,216, forward strand.
GGCGAGGTTTTTGCGGTTGAAGAGCTTGTTTATCAGCGAGGATTTGCCGACGTTTGAGCGCCCCGCAAAAACTATTTCGGGAAGAGTCGAGGGCTTTAACTGCCCCGACGTGCCGTAGGAGGCCGTGTATTCTATATTGTTGAATTTCATAGCAGTTTACTGAGTAATGCCCGTTCTTGAGCCCTTTCGTTTTTCGGGTATATGCTTGCTTTCGGGTGCCGGTTTTTCCGCCTTGACAAGCCAGCCGTCGTTTGCAAACGCTTCATTCCACACCGTTTCAACGCTTGAGGCGGGAACAAATTCGACGTTTGATTTGACTGCGGAATCGACCTCGTCAAGGTCGCTCATATTGTCGGCGGGGATAATAACCTTTTTGACTCCCGAGCGGTAGGCAGCCATCGATTTTTCTCTGAGACCGCCTATGGGGAGGACTCTGCCGCGAAGGGTGATTTCACCCGTCATTGCGACATCGCCGCGCACCTCGGTTTGTGAGAGGGCGGAGAGCAGAGCCGTTGTTATTGTAACGCCTGCGGAGGGTCCGTCTTTGGGGACGGCGCCTTCGGGGAAGTGAAGGTGGATATCTTTGGTTTTATAAAAATCGGGGTCGATGTTGAGCTTTGCCTTGCGGGCTCTTATGCAGCTGATTGCCGCCTTTGCGCTCTCCTGCATAACGCTGCCCAGCGAGCCCGTGAGTTCGAGCTTGCCCGAGCCGTCGAGCACTGCGCATTCAACGGTTAGCATTTCGCCGCCTACGGAAGTCCATGCAAGGCCGTTTACAGCGCCGACCTGATTTGCGAGAATCATATCGTCGGGTTTGTATTTTACCGAGCCGAGCAGTTCGTAAAGGTTTGTGGGTTTTACCGTCAGCTTTTTGCCGCCGTCCGCTTTGTTGACAGCCGCCTTACGGCATACAGCCGCTATCTGCTGCTCGAGCTTGCGCACGCCCGCTTCACGGGTGTAGCCGTCAATAATTGCGTGGAGCGCTTCATCGGTAATCCTGAGATCCGTCCCCTTGAGACCGTGTTTTGCCATCTGCTTTTTGACAAGGTGGTTTTTTGCGATATGGAACTTTTCTTCGTGGGTGTAGGAGCCGAGTTCGATAATCTCCATTCTGTCCTGCAGGGGGGCGGGGATGTTGTCGCGGATGTTTGCCGTTGTGATAAAGAGCACCTTGCTTAAATCAAAGGGGAGCTCGATGTAGTGGTCGCGGAAGGAGTTGTTCTGCTCGGGGTCAAGCACCTCCAGCAGAGCGGATGTGGGATCGCCCTTGTAATCGGCGGAGAGCTTGTCAACCTCATCGAGTAGGATGAGCGGGTTTGATGAGCCCGCCTTTTGCACGGCGTCGATTATTCTGCCGGGCATTGAGCCGATATAGGTTTTGCGGTGGCCTCTGATTTCCGCCTCATCCTTGACGCCGCCGAGTGAAATGCGCACATATTTTCTGCCCATGGCGCGGGCTATTGAGCGGGCGACTGAGGTTTTGCCGACTCCGGGAGGGCCGGACAGGCAGATAATCTGACCTGTTATATCGGGTGAAATGCTGCGCACGGCAAGCAGTTCGATAATTCTCTTTTTGACCTTTTCAAGCCCGTAGTGGTCGTCATCGAGCACCTTGCGGGCGTGACCCAGATTGAGATTGTCTTTTGTATAAATACCCCACGGGAGGGAAATGCACGTTTCGATGTAGTTGCGCTCAACTGCCGCCTCGGGCGACTGGGGGGAATACTTTTCAAGACGGGCGCAGGATTTGAAGAGCTTTTGCTTGACCTCATCGGGGGCTTTCATATCGAATATCTTGTTGCGGAAGCCCTCAATCTCATTTTCTTCGGTGTTGCCGAGTTCTTCGTTTATGGCGTTTAACTGCTCGTGCAGATAGTATTCACGCTGGTTCTCGTCAATTCTGCTCTGGACTTTATCCTGAATCATCGCTTCGAGACCGAGAAGCTCGATTTCTCTCTCAAGCAGAACGCAGACATCCTCAAGGCGTTTTACGGGGCTTAAATTTTCAAGGATGAACTGTCTGTCCTGATATTCCAGCATAATGTTGCCGGCAATGAAGTCCGCCAGCTTGCCCGTGTTGTTTTCACCCAGCACGGTGGAGCTTATGTCGGAGGGCATCTGCGGAGCGACATCGGAATACTCGGAGAAAAGGTCTTTTGTTCTGCGGACAAGCGCTTCGATATAAGACTGAGTGATTCCCCTTGAGGATTTTTCGGGAATCTCCTCAATTACCGCAGAGAGTGTGTGCCTGTCGCTGATGACATCGACAAGACGAGCGCGGCGCAGACCTTCGACAGCCACGCGCACGGGACCGTTTTCTCTGCCTGAGATTTTGAGAATCTGCGAGACGGTGGCGATTACGCCGACTGTGTAAAGATCTTTTTTGACGGGTTCTTCAACCTTTATATCTTTCTGGGCGACGAGGAAGACCTCACGTGAGGCGCTGCCCATTGCCTTTGTGACTGCCGCTATTGATTTCTGCCTGCCGACGTCAAAATGGATGAACATACCCGGGAACACTACAAGCCCCCGCAGCGCCACCATCGGCAGTAAAGATGAAAAATGCTTTTCGTTGTCCATATATATTCCTTTCAAAATAACATTAACAATTTAATATATTTGATAATGGCTTGTAATTATATATTATTTTTTAATTTGAGTCAATAGTAAAAAACACCAAAAAGAAAAATCGGCGGATTTCTCCGCCGGTTAAAGCCGTTGTTGAATTATATGCCGGGGTTGCTGTTTATGACCTTGCGGGCGAGCTCACGGACCTGCTCCATACTTTCAAGTTTGCCGATTTCGTTGCGGAACGCGGCCGCTCCCCTTATGTCGCGGATATACCAGGCGGCGTGCTTTCTCGCCTCGCGCATACCGATATATTCACCCTTGTATTCGCACAGGCGTGAGATATGCAGAAGCATAACCCTCATTCTCTCTTCGAGAGGAGGTTCGGGCAGGATGTCGCCCGATCTGAAATATTCGTTTATCTGAGCGAAGACCCACGGTCTGCCGAGCGCTCCCCTGCCGACCATAACGAGGTCGCAGCCGGTTTTTTCAAACATCGCCTTTGCACTCAGGGCGCTGTCAACATCGCCGTTGCCGATGACGGGAATTTTAACGTTCTGTTTGACCTGCCTGATAATGTCAATATTGACGGGAGGGGCATACATCTGCGCCCTTGTGCGCCCGTGAACGGTAATTGCCGAGGCGCCCGCCGCTTCGCAGCGTTTTGCGACTTCAACCGCATTTATGCTTTCGCCGTCCCAGCCCGAACGGATTTTTACCGTAACAGGCAAGGTAATTGCCTTTACACACTCCTCGGTTATCTGTTGAGCGAGCACAGGGTTCTTCATAAGCGCAGAACCGTTGCCGCTGTTGACAATTTTAGGTGCGGGACAACCCATATTTATATCAACAACGTCACAAGTAAAGCTTTGTGCCTTTACAGCCGCTTCTGCCATAGTGGCGGGATCGGAGCCGAAAATCTGAATTGCGGCAGGTCTTTCTTTTTCGGAGAGAACCATAAGGGCGCCCGATTTACGGTCGTGCATTGAGACGCCTTTTGAGCTTACCATTTCACTGACGACATAAGCGGCTCCGTATTCAACACAGAGCTCGCGGAACGCCATATCGGCTACTCCAGCCATAGGGGCGAGAGCCGCATAACCGTTTATATTCACATTTCCGATTTTCACGGCTTTTCACTCCCTTCGCCGTTTGCTGTGTGATATATTATCACAACGGCGCAATAATTACAACTTTTTAATAAAAATAGTGTAAAAACGCAAGATATATGTTATAATAAATTTTTGAGGTGATGAATTTGAAAATTCTTGTTCTCGACGGCAACAGCATACTCAACCGCGCGTTTTACGGAATAAAGCTGCTCACCACTAAGGACGGCAGATTCACGAACGCGATTTACGGTTTTCTGAATATTCTTTTACGGCTTAAAGAGGAGACAAATCCCGATGCGGTTGCGGTCGCTTTTGACGTCAAAGCGCCGACTTTCCGCCACGAGATGTATTCGGGCTACAAGGCAAACCGCAAGGGTATGCCCGATGAGCTTGCCCAGCAGATGCCCGTTCTCAAAGAGATTCTTACGGCTCTGGGATATAAAATTGTTGAGCTGCCCGGCTGGGAAGCGGATGACATTCTCGGCACGCTTTCCGCCGCCTGCCCCGAAGACGGTTTTTGTTACATTGCGACGGGAGACAGGGATTCTCTTCAGCTGGTAGGTGAAAGGGTGAATGTTCTGCTTGCCTCAACAAAGATGGGAAGGGCGCAGACAGTTAAATATGATATTGCGAAAATAAAAGAGGAATACCTGACAGAGCCGAAGGGGCTTATTGACATAAAGGCGCTTATGGGTGACAGCTCCGACTGCATACCCGGCGTTGCGGGCATCGGTCAGAAAACCGCCGGCGAGCTGATTGAAAAGTTCGGAAACATTGAATATATTTACGAAAACCTTGAAAATCTTGAAATCAAAGACAGTGTGCGTGCAAAGCTGGCGGCAGACAAAGAAATGGCTTTTTTAAGCAAAGACCTCGGCACAATACGCCTCAATGCGCCGGTTGAAACCGATTACAATTCATATATCCCCGCCCCTGCGGACATCTACGAGGTGACACGCCTTCTGACCGACCTTGAGATGTTCAAGCTGATTGAAAAGCTGAACCTTCCCGCGGCGGCACCGAGGGCGCAGAGCACAGTCAAGGCGCAGGACGCTCCGAAAACGGAAATGTTTGAAATCGACGATGCCGAGCTTTTTCTCAACACACTGCGCAAAAAGGGAGAGGCATATTTCGTTCTTGAAAGTGAAACGCTGTATTTTTCAACGGAGAACGGTGTTGCCTCCTGCTCTCCGCTCAACCTGCTTTATGCGGGCTTCTGCGAAGATTTTTTGTTTGACAAAAGCATTAAGAAATACACATACAACGCAAAATCGGTTTACCGCTTTGCGATTGAAAACGGATATGAAACAAACGGCATCTGCGGCGACGCGATGCTCAGCGCCTACCTTCTGAACCCGTCATCGGGCAACTACACTGCAGAAAGGTTGCTTCAGGAGTATGCGGGTGTTGAAAAGAGGGAGGATGTTGACGCTCCCGTTCTAACGGCGGCTTATCTGCCGACGCTTTTCGGCGTGCTTGAAAAGCAGGTTGACGAAAACTCGCAGAGGCGGCTGCTTGAAGAGATTGAACTGCCGCTCTCGCGTGTGCTTGCCTCCATGGAGATAACGGGATTTGAGGTTGACCGCAAGGGTATTTATGAATTCGGGCAGATGCTCGATGAAAGAATTGCGGACCTTGTCAGATCAATATATGAGCAGACGGGGTGCGAGTTCAACATAAACTCCCCGAAGCAGTTGGGAGAAGCGCTGTTTGAAAAGATGGGAATACCGTCAAAGAAAAAGACGAAGAGCGGTTATTCCACAAGCGCCGACGTGCTTGAAGGGCTGGCGGAAGACTACCCGGTTGTTGCGGACATACTCGAATACCGCACATACACAAAGCTGAAATCCACCTACTGCGACGGGCTGATAAAGGCGATTGCCCCCGACGGCAGGATTCACTCGACTTTAAACCAGACCGAAACAAGAACCGGCAGAATCTCATCGACGGAGCCGAACCTGCAGAATATTCCGGTGCGCTCCGAGCTCGGCAAGGAGATGCGCAGATTTTTCAGGGCAAAAGAGGGCTGTGTTCTGCTTGATGCGGACTACTCCCAGATTGAACTGCGAGTGCTGGCGCACACGGCAAATGACGAAAATATGATTAAGGCGTTCAATGACGGGACGGATATTCACACAGTTACCGCCTCGCAGGTTTTCAACATGCCTGTCGATATGGTTACTCCGCTTATGCGTTCAAGGGCAAAGGCGGTCAATTTCGGTATTGTTTACGGCATAGGCGCATTTTCGCTTGCAAAAGATATAGGCGTTACAAGGGCGGAGGCGGACAGCTACATTAAGGGCTACCTTTCAAACTTCGGCGGTGTTGCGAGATATATGAACGGCATTGTTGAAAAGGCGAAAAAAGACGGCTACGTTGAAACAATGTTTATGCGCCGCAGGTATCTGCCCGAGCTGTCGTCGTCGAACCATATGTTAAGGGCTTTCGGCGAAAGGGTTGCACTTAACATGCCGATTCAGGGAACGGCGGCGGATATAATCAAAATTGCAATGGTCAGGGTTTATGAAAAGCTGAAAAAGCAGTGCCTTAAATCAAAGCTGATAATGCAGGTGCACGACGAGCTTATTATTGAAGCGCCGCTTGATGAAGCGGACGAGGCGGCAAAGATTCTAAAAGAGGAGATGGAGAACGCCGTCAGCATGCGTGTAAAGCTTGAGGCGGATGTAGGCAGAGGCAAAACCTGGTTTGACGCAAAGGGTTGAGAATATGGATTTTGAAATTGTGCCGATGGGCGAAAACCACATTGACGAAGTTGCCGTAATTGAAACGGAATGCTTTGAAAACCCGTGGAAAAAAGAGGATATCGCCCTTCAGCTGACAAATGAGAATGCGCATTTTCTGTGCGCCGTGAGCGGCGGCGAAGTGTGCGGATATATCGGAATATATGAATATTTCGAAAGCTGTGAAACAGCGAACCTCGCCGTATTGCCGCCGTTCCGCAGAAAAGGGATTGCACGCGCTCTCATCAATGCGGCGGCGCAGGGGGCAAAGAGCAGAGGGCGTGAATTCATCACGCTCGAAGTCCGCCCGTCAAACGAAGCGGCTCTTAGTTTATACTCATCTCTCGGCTTTGAAAAGGCGGGACTGAGAAAGAATTTCTACTCCTCCCCCGTTGAGGATGCGCTGATATTAACGAAATATTTTAAGGAGAAAAAATGAAAATTCTCGGAATTGAATCATCCTGCGACGAGACGGCGGCAGCCGTTGTGGAAGACGGCAGAAACGTGCTGTCAAACGTTGTTGCGACACAGATAAAAGAGCATATTGTATATGGCGGAGTCGTGCCTGAAATTGCCTCGCGCATGCACACTCAGGCAATCTGCAAGGTGGTTGAAAAGGCGCTTGCGGACGCAGGCACGACATTTGAGGGAATAGACGCAATAGCCGTGACTTATGCGCCGGGGCTCATAGGTGCCCTGCTTGTAGGCGTTAATTACGCCAAGGGGCTGTCTATGTCAACGGGCAAACCGCTTGTTCCCGTTCACCATCTGCGCTCGCATATTGCTTCAAATTACATCACACACAGAAAGCTTGAGCCGCCGTTTCTGTGCCTTGTTGTGTCGGGCGGTCACAGCCACATAGTCGAGGTTAAGAGCTACACGGATTTTTCGATAATCGGCGCCACGTGCGACGACGCCGCAGGCGAGTGTATGGACAAGGCGGCAAGGGCGCTGGGGCTTGACTACCCCGGAGGCGTAAACCTTGACAGAGTGTCGCTTGAAGGCGATGCGGGCAGGTATAAATTCCCGCACCCGAAGGTTGACGGCAGCGAGTATGACTTCAGCTTTTCGGGGTTAAAGACATCTGCCGTAAATCTCATACACAACAGTGCCCAGAAGGGTGAGAGCATTGACGTTGCCGATTTCGGCGCTTCCTACATAAGCGCAGTTGTGCGCTGCCTTTGTGAAAACACGGAGAAGGCGGCGGTCAATTTCGGATACAATAAAATCGTGCTTGCGGGCGGTGTCTCGGCAAACACCCGACTTCGCTCGGAGATGGGTGAAGTGTGCGGCAGTCACGGCTGGGAGCTCTATATGCCGGAGCTCAAATACTGCGGAGACAACGGCGCCATGGTGGGGGCTCAGGGATATTACGAATATCTGTCGGGCAACACTGCCTCACTTTCGCTCAACGCCTATGCAACAATGCCGATTGACGAAGTGAGAAAGTGACATTATATATGCAATATATTTGTTGACATTATATTTATTTTTGTCTATAATATTAGATTGTAACGGATTATACGAAAGGAGTATTTTCAATGGAAAAATACACAACAAACAAAAGCGTTTTGTCTTGGATTGAAGATAAAATCGCTCTTGTAAAGCCCGACAACATTGTCTGGATTGACGGCTCCGAGGAGCAGATTGAAGCGCTCCGCGCCGAGGGCTGCAGCACGGGAGAAATGATCAAGCTCAACCAGGAGCTTCTGCCCGACTGCTACCTTCACCGCACTGCCGTAAACGACGTTGCCCGTGTTGAAGCAAGAACATTTATCTGCACAAAGACAAAGGCGGAAGCAGGCCCCACAAACAACTGGATGGAGCCCGATGAAGCTTACAAAATGCTTTATGATATTGCACGCGACAGCTACAAAGGCAGAACAATGTATGTCATCCCCTATTCAATGGGTCCCGTCGGCTCAAAGTTCTCCAAAATCGGCATTGAGCTTACCGACTCCATTTACGTTGTTCTCAACATGGCTATTATGACAAGAACGGGTCTTGACGTTCTCAAGGCGCTCGGCGACAGCGACGACTGGGTCCGCGGCCTTCACTGCAAGTGCCAGATAGACGAAGAGAAGCGCTACATCTGCCAGTTCCCGCAGGACAACACCATTATTTCGGTAAACTCCGGCTACGGCGGAAACGTTCTTCTCGGCAAAAAGTGCTTTGCGCTCCGTATCGCCTCCTACCAGGGCTGGAAAGAAGGCTGGCAGGCAGAGCACATGCTCATACTCGGTCTCAAGAAGCCCGACGGCAAAATCAGATATATCTGCGCAGCTTTCCCCTCAGCCTGCGGCAAGACAAACCTTGCAATGCTTATTCCTCCCGAAGGATATAAGAAGAACGGCTACGAGGTATGGACTGTAGGCGACGATATTTCGTGGATACGCAAAGGTCCCGACGGCAGACTCTACGCCATCAACCCCGAAAACGGTTTCTTCGGCGTTGCCCCCGGCACAAACGAGAAATCCAACCCCAACGCTCTTGCGGCTACAAAGAAGGGCACAATCTTCACAAACGTATGCCACAACCTTGACAACAACACAGTATGGTGGGAGAAGCTTGACAACAACCCGCCCACAAACGCCATTGACTGGAAGGGCAACCCCTGGGACGGCAGAACAGCCACAGAACCCGGCGCAAACCCGAACAGCAGATTCACAGCCCCCGCAAAGAACTGCCCCTGCATAAGCGACCAGTTTGAGAACCCCGACGGCGTTCCCATCAGCGCAATGCTCTTCGGCGGCAGACGCGCGAAGCTCGCTCCACTTGTTTACCAGTCAAGAGACTGGAACCACGGCGTATTTGTCGGCTCGATTATGTCATCCGAAACAACGGCTGCTGCGGCAGGCGCGGTAGGCGTAGTGCGCCGCGACCCGATGGCAATGCTCCCCTTCTGCGGCTATGATATGGCTGAATACTGGCAGCACTGGCTTGACATCGGCAAAACCCTTGACCCCGACAAGGCGCCCAAGATTTTCAACGTCAACTGGTTCCGCAAGGATGAAGACGGCAACTTCCTGTGGCCCGGCTTCGGAGACAACCTTCGTGTTCTTGACTGGATTATTGACCGCTGCGAAGGCAAGGTTGACGCTGTTGAGACACCCATCGGCTATGTTCCCAAGGCAGAAGACATCAACCTTGAAGGCATTGAGGACGAAGTAAGCGACGCTCAGCTCAAAGAGATTCTCAGCGTTGACAAGGGTCTCTGGAAAGAGGAAACAGAAGGAATCGCAGAGTTCTACAAGAAGTTCACCGATTTCGGCTCGACAATTCCCGCAGAGCTGCTTGACGAGTTTGAAACGCTTAAGAAGAATGTTCAGTAATATTTTCTGATAAAGTTTATCGCTCCGTTTCAGTTTGGAACGGGGCGTTTTTTTTGCCTTCATTTTTATTTTTATTTATGTGTGGTTTTCCGCGGCAGGATTTTTGATAGTGGCGAAAGAGGGAATGAGATCCTTCGCCTGTGGCTCAGGATGACAAGAGTGAGGTGAGATGCTTCGCTTTGCTCAGAATGACAGGGAGACGGAAAAACGGCGGGCGGTAAAAAGAGGCAAAAAAACGGCTCACAGAAAAAACTGCGAGCCGGTGAAAAACTTTATTATTCTTATTTCTTGCCCTTGATGATGTCGTCAAGCATGGTGTAGAACTGGGCGGCATCTGCGGGTGTTTCTTCAACTGCGGGCTTTGCTTCAGGAGCGGGCGCTGCCTTTTCTTCATTTTTGATTGAAGGAATGGCTACCGAGCCGAAGCTGGGAATTGAAGCGCCTGTTGAAGGTGCTGCGGGAGCAACGGGGCCTTCTGAAGCGACCTTCTCTACCGGTGCGGGAGCTTCAGCTTTGAAGTTCTCAAAAGGATTGGGAGTGCTGTTGCCCTTTTCAAAACCGGTAGCGATAACGGTGATAATCATCTCGTCATCAAGGTCGGGATCAAATGCGATACCCCAGGTGATGTTTGCATCGGGATGAGCTTCTTTTGTGATAATCTCTGCTGCGAGTTCAACCTCTTCAAGGTCAACGTTGGAGGAAGCTGTGATGCTGATGATGACGCCGCGAGCGCCGTCGATGGTTGTTTCAAGCAGCGGGCTGGAAACTGCCATCTGTGCGGCAACCTCTGCCTTGTCTTTGCCCTTTGCTCTGCCGACGCCCATGTGAGCGAGGCCTGCGTCTTTCATTACACTGGAAACATCGGCGAAGTCGAGGTTGATGAAGCCGGGAACCTTGATGAGTTCCGAAATGCTCTTGACACCCTGGAGAAGAACTTCATCTGCCTCTGCGAATGCTTCAGCGATGGTCTTTTTCTTCTCATCGCGGGAATGGAGTCTGTCATTGGGGATAACGATGAGACTGTCAACGTGCTCTGCGAGAGCGTCGATGCCATCCTGAGCGAGTTTTGCTCTTCTGGGACCTTCAAATTTGAAGGGCTTGGTAACAACGCCTACGGTGAGGCAGCCCTCTTCTTTTGCTATCTGGGCAATAATGGGAGCAGCGCCTGTGCCTGTTCCGCCGCCCATGCCTGCGGTGATGAATACCATGTCGGTGCCTTTGAGTGCGTCGGCAATGACATCGCGGCTTTCATCCGCTGCCTTTGCGCCAACCTCGGGCTTACCGCCCGCACCCATACCGTGAGTGGATTTTTCACCTATCTGAATTTTATGAGTTGCCTGTGAATGAACAAGAACCTGCTTGTCGGTATTGATGGCGATAAACTCCGCGCCGAGAATACCGGAGGCAATCATGCGGTTGACTGCGTTTCCGCCGCCGCCGCCGACACCGATAACTTTTATCTGGACGGTGCTTTCAAAGTCGTTGTCGATTTCGAATGCCATAATCTATGACCTCCATAATAATTTTTGTGCTGTAATCGTTTTATTATATTATATAACAGAATAATATTATCATATACGAATTAAAAATACAAGAACAAATTGTAAATTATTTAAGCAAAAGGCGTATATTTTGCGGTTTTTGAGCCGTTTTAAGCGTTTTTCAACTATTCGGAATCTTCAACATAGGTTTTGTAGTATGAACGGCTGTTCTCCTCCGTTGACTCCTCTTCGGTGCTTTCTTCGCCGTTTTCATCCTGCTGTTCTTCTTCGACTGTTACAACCTCTCCGTTCTCGTCCGTTACGGGCTCCTCTTTTTCGGGCTGCGTGCCGTCGTCAAAGAAGTCGGGCTCGAAATAAGCTTTTTTGGGTATGCTCAGATCCATTGTGCCTGTTTCGATTGAGCTTATCTGATTCTCCTGCTCGATGACCTGCGCACCGAGCTCGATTTTGCTTGCGAGGTCGGTTGCGCTGCCGAGCTTCATCATTATTCTGCCGTCATAGACTATACGGATATCATCGGTGTCGGTCAGGTCAACACTGTCGATGTTGCCGAATATCTTTTCATCCTCAAGCTCGGAGATTATTTCGAGCATATAATCCGTCAGTTTTTCGTTTTTATCGACACCGTTTTCATCTTTATCGGCGTTAAACGAAAGGATTTCGCCCTTCTCTCTGCTTTTCGGTTCGGGGGTTTTAAAAACAACGGCGGTTTCGGGAATATAGCCGAAGGTTTTCATAATTCTGAGATTTTCATCAAGCAGAAGGTAGGTTTTTTCTGATGAAAGCTCTATTGCAACCTTTTCGGACGCCGTCTCGCCGGTTATTGTTATTGTGTCGGGAAACTGCCTTGTAATTACAGTCCCGGTAAGGTATGGGAGCTTTGACTCCATAACCTTTGCCGCTTTTTCGTAATCGGCGAAAATCAGGTTATCGCCGGTTTTGATCGGGCAGGCATCGTAGAGCTCTGCGTTTGTGTAGGGCATATGCCCTCTCAGGTGTATTGTTCTGACCCTGAAAACGCCGAAAACAACAATGGGAGCCGCAAAAAGAGCAACAACAAGGATAAACCCGACAGCAACTATGAGCTTTCGGATTCTTTTCCTGCGCTTATTCCTTTTTTTTCGCGCCTGCCGCTCCTCGCTTTCGGGGCGGCTGTATTCGTCGTATTGCATCTTTTTTTGGCAGTTCCCTTGTTATTTGATTATCTGACCGTTTCGCAAAGCACGGAGTAAATACGCTCGGAAGCGTCGGTTACTGCCATTGCCTTTGCGTTTTTGCCTGTTTCTTCAAGCTTTGCACGGTCCGAGAGAAAATCGTTGACCGTTTTTGTAAGCAGTTCGGGGGTGAGGTTTTTCTCCTCGATTATTACAGCCGCTCCCCTGTTGACAAGCGCCATTGCGTTGTGATACTGGTGATTTTCGGCAACGTATGGGGAGGGAATGAGAATCGAGGGCTTGCCGAGCGCCTGAATTTCGCTCAGACTGCTGGCGCCCGCGCGGCAGATAACGAGGTCAGCCGCCGGAAGACATTTGGGGATATCGATGTATTCCGTTATTGTAACGTGTTTATTCTTTTCAAGGTCAACGCCGTCTGCTGCAAGGCGTGCGGCAAAATCCGTGCCGCCCTTGCCCGTTGCGTGCATAAAATAACAGTCTGCCGCCTTGTATTTTTCTTTAATCATACCGTAAACTGCGGTGTTCACGGGTCTTGCGCCGAGACTGCCGCCCATTGAGAGCACGAGCGGTCTTTCATCCAGACCGAGCGCCTTGCGGCTCTCCTCACGGTTTGCTTTAAGTAAATCTCCCCTTATGGGAAGTCCGGTTACAACGGGAGGATTTTTCGGCTGCATATATTTTTCGGCATCGCCCGCTGTGAGCATAACACGGTCAACTACTTTGGCGAGCGCCTTGTTTGTAACACCGGGGAAAGCGTTCTGCTCGTGGACGGCTGTTGGCACGCCGAGCTTTGCCGCCATACGCAGAACGGGGCCGCTGACATAGCCGCCGAAGCCGACAACGAGGTCGGGTTTGAAATCTTTGATTATCTTTTTCGCCTGCCCTGTTGAGCGCAGGAGATAAATAACTGTTCTGATATTGTGAATTATTGCCGCAGGGGTAAAGCTCCTGCGAAAACCGCTGATTGTAATATTGCGCAGTTCAAAACCCGCCTGAGGCACAAGGGTTGCTTCCATCTTCTTTTTTGTGCCGACGAAAACAATCTGTGCACCCTCGCAGTTGTCGCGGATATAGCCCGCAACGGCAAGAGCGGGGTTGATGTGACCGCCTGTTCCGCCTGCGGCGATAAGTATTTTTTTACCGTCAAGCTTGCTCATTTGCCGACTTCTCCTTTGCAGGTTTTTTCTCTACAGTTCTTGAGACGGAGAGTATCATACCCATCTCAGCAAGAAGCATAAGCATGGCGCTGCCGCCGTAGCTGAAGAAAGGAAGACTTATGCCCGTGTTGGGAACGGTGCCCGTCACAACCGCCATATTGAGACCGGCTTCAAGTCCTATCTGGAAGCTTATTCCGAGAGTAAGCAGGGTGGCAAAGCGGTTTTTGCACCTGAGGGCTATGTATATTCCTCTGAAAACGAGGAGAAGGAAGAGCAGCATTATGATTATGGCTCTTATGTAGCCGAGTTCTTCACAGACTATTGCGTAAATAAAGTCGTTCTGCGGTTCGGGAAGGTAGAGGTGCTTCTGGTTGGAATTGCCGAAGCCCATACCGAGCAGACCGCCCGAGCCGATGGCGTAAAGTGACTGCAGAATCTGCCAACCCTCGCCCTGTGCTTCTGCGGCGGTGAGCTCCTGATTTTGCAGAAGCTTCTGCCAGACCTCGATGCGCTCGCCCATATAGTCTTTAATATAGCCGGAGGCGAAGGCGTAAATGCCCAACACTACAATTCCCGCAAAGCCGATGGCGAAAATCTGCATTTTCGACCCGCCGAGGAAGACCATAATTATTCCGATGGCGAGAATTAGAATTGTGCCTGAGAGATGGTTCTCTTTATAAACAAGACCTGCGATAACAGCTATTACCGCCAGGTGCGGAATTGTTACCCAGAGCCGTGTTTCAACTTCTCTGCGCCGTTTATCCATAGCCCAGGCGCAATACATAATAATCGCTATTTTAGCAAATTCCGACGGCTGAAACGTGCCGAACACGGGAACCTCAAGCCAGCGGCGGAATTCCTCTTTGCCGGGGATGACTTTGGGATGAGCCAAAACAATTACAAGCAACACGGCAGCCGCTATGAGTGCAAGAACCGCACTGTCTTCAAAGACATCGTAGCGAATGTGCGAGATAATGAACATTGCGACAAGACTGACCGCTGTGTAAATGAGCTGTTTTTTGAAAAGGTAGTAAGGGTCTCCCCTTTCATACCAGGAGTAAACATAGCTGGCGGAGAACATCATAATAAGGCCGGAGATGAGAATTATCATCAGCAGAGCAAGGAAAACTCCGTCAAAACCGCCTGTGGCGAAGTAGTTTCTGAAGCTGCCTCTCCAGCGCAGTATTCTGAAATATCCGTCTCTGAATTGCTTTGCCGTCAACGAAGTTCACCTCCCGACCGTCTGATTTTTAACCTGCGAAGCCGCCGAATTTCATAAGAATAAATGCAAGGGCTCCGCCGATTGCGTTGATTATTGAGAACACGGCAACAATCTTTTTCTCCCCCCAGCCGCTTAACTCGAAGTGGTGGTGAATGGGAGCCATTTTGAAAATACGTTTGCCGTGAGTGATTTTGAAGTAGCCGATTTGTATGACATCCGATGCGCCCTCAATGACATAGATAAGACCTGTGAGAACGAGGATGAGGGGGCAGTCGATTGCGTAGGCGAGAGCGATTACCATACCGCCTAAAAACAGCGAGCCGGTGTCACCCATAAAGACCTTGGCGGGGTTACGGTTCCAGACGAGGAAGCCGATGCAGGCGCCGCCCAGAGCCGCTGAAAGCATTGTGAAGCCAAACAGTCCGCGAAGAGCGGCTATTGCAGCCATTGCTATTGTGAAGGTGAGCGTTACGCTCGTGCAGAGACCGTCGATGCCGTCGGTAAAGTTGACGGCGTTTATTGCTCCATACATAATTATTATGCCGATTATCCACCACGAAAAGCCGAAGTCGATTTTGCCTGCGAAGGGGATAAACATTGCGGTGTCGTGACTTCTGCCCAGCCAGATACTGAGAAGATATGCAACGCACACAAGCATCTGCGCGGCGGTTTTTTGCTTGATTGTAAGACCGAGATTGCGTTTTTTGACTACCTTTATGTAGTCGTCAACAAAGCCGATAAAGCCGAAAGACAGCGCCATAATAAGCCCTGCCCAAAACTTTGCCTTGAGTTCGGATGTATTGAACTGCCCGCCTGCGCCGATAATCGAGCCGCCGAGAATTTTATCGGTGGCGAGGGTTATTGCAACGGCAAGCACGGTGCCGGCAATAAACATAATGCCGCCCATTGTGGGTGTGCCCTGCTTTTTCTTGTGCCAGGTCGGGCCGTCTTCCGTTAAGATAGTCTGCCCGAATTTAAGCTTGTGAAGCCAGGGAATTACGGCAAAGCCGAGAACAGCCGTGATTACTGCGCCCGTGAGCGTTGCGGTTATTACAGCCAATACTGTGTTCAATTCAACTCATCCTCTCAAGATAATCGTAAAGCGATTGTATTATATCTTCAAGTTTCATAGCGCGGCTCGCCTTGAAAAGAAGTGCGTCGCCGTCCTTGACATTTTTTATGAGGAACTGCGTCACCTGTTCTTTATCGGTAAAATGCAGAACCTCTTTTATGCCGCCCTTTACGCCTTCATCGGCTATGAATGCGGATTCGGGACCGCAGCACACGAGAATATCGACATCGCTGTTTGATGCCGCTATGCCTACCTCGCGGTGCGCCTGCTCGCTCATTGAGCCGAGCTCCTTCATATCGCCGAGCACCGCAATTCTTCTTTTTGCGTCAAGACCTCTGAGAACCTCGAGCGCCGCACGCTGAGAGTCGGGGCTTGCGTTGTAGCAGTCTTCAATAACGGTGACGCCGCCTTTGCGAACGATGCGCTGACGCATACCGGAGGGAACGTAACCGAGCAACGCCTTTGCCGCATCCGTTGCCTCTATGCCGAGCACTATGCCGGCGCTTATTGCCGCAAGAGCGTCATAGATGCTGTGCTTGCCCGAAAGAGGAAGCGTAACCCTCTGCGTGCCGCCCGCAAACTCAACGGTGAAGCTTGTTTCATCGCTGCCGAGTTCAATGTCGAGCGCCTTTGTGTTGCACACGGGGCTGTCAATGCCGAAATAGATAAGCGGATGGGTAAGATCCTGATAGGTGCTGAGCAAATCGTCGTCGCCGTTGAGAATAAGATTGGCGTTGGGTTTCATACTCTCAATTATTTCAAGCTTGGCTTTGAGAATATTCTCACGCGAGCCGAGGTTTTCAATATGCGACACGCCGATATTAGTGATTATTGCTATTGACGGCTTGACCGCGGCTGTAATGCGCGAAATTTCGCCGAAATTGCTCATACCCATTTCGATTACTGCCGCCTCGTAGCTGCTGTCAAGTCTGAATAGCGTGAGGGGCACGCCTATTTCGTTGTTGAGGTTGCCCTCGTTTTTGAGAGTTTTGAACCTGCTTGACAAAACGAAATGAGTCATATCCTTTGTGGTCGTTTTGCCGACGCTGCCGGTTATGCCGACTACCGGGATATGAAATTTTCTTCTGTAGTAACCCGCAAGGTCAAGCAGCGCCTGACGGGTGCTTCTGACGATTAACTGCTGTTTGCCCAGCCCGCAGTTTTTTTCAACAACTACGGCTACCGCTCCCTTTTCAAGAGCGGTTGCGGCAAAGTCGTGCCCGTCAAAATTTTCACCTTTTATTGCTATAAAAAGGCAGCCCGCACAAATCTTTCTTGTATCGGTGCAAACCTCTGTAATTATTCCGTCAATCTGCGGAGCCGAGCCGATTGCAACGGCCGCCTCCTTGACAGTCATCTGTTCCATACCAACACCCTGTTTTATATATTATTAGTTATTGAAAACATTATATTTTCAATATTTCGCGAACTACTTCTCTTTCATCGTAGTGGATTTTTTCGGTGCCTAAAATCTGATAATCCTCGTGCCCCTTGCCTGCGAGCACGACCACATCGCCCGCCTTTGCCTTTGAAAGCGCAAGGGCTGTGGCTTTTTTTCTGTTTGCTTCAACATATTTTCTGCCTGAGCCCATTCCCTCGAGAATATCCTCGATTATGAGGTCGGGATTCTCTGTTCTGGGGTTATCGGAGGTGACTACGGGAATGTCGGCGTATTCGCTGACTATCTGACCCATTATGGGGCGCTTTGTTCTGTCACGGTCTCCGCCACAGCCGAAGAGGCAGATTATTCTGCCCTGAACTGTCTCGCGAAGGGATGTAAGAACGTTTTTAAGCCCGTCGGGAGTGTGGGCATAATCGATAATGACGGTGTAGTCGGTGCCCGTCGGCACGACCTCCATTCTGCCCTTGACGCCCCTGCACTGCGCTATGTTGTCAAGAACTGCGCTGAAATCGACGCCGAGCTCTTTTGCGCAAACCGCAGCCGCCATTGAATTATAAACGGAGAATCTGCCCGGAACGCCGAAGTGAACTCTGCCGATGATGCCGTCGCCGACAAGCTCATACTCGACGCTGTCGCTGCGAAGGCGGATATTTTTTGCGGAATAGCTTGACTCATCCTTGAGAGCCGAATACGTGATTCTGCGGCAGTCAAGACCGTCGAGAATATAGCCGCACTCCGGATCGTCATAGTTGACAATGGCAATATCCGTTTTTGAGAAAAGGGACTTTTTTGCCGCCTTGTAATTTTCAAATGAGCCGTGGTAATCGAGGTGATCCTGCGTGAGATTGGTAAACACTGCCGCTCTGAAGTGAATTGCATCCACCCTTCTCTGGTCGAGCGCCTGGGAGGACACCTCCATAAAGCAGTATTCGCAGCCCGCTTCGACCATTTCGGCGAGCAGTGAAAACAGCTCGTAAG
The DNA here is from genome assembly GCA_016288315.1 of Clostridiaceae bacterium. Taxonomy (GTDB): domain Bacteria; phylum Bacillota; class Clostridia; order Oscillospirales; family Acutalibacteraceae; genus CAG-177. The sequence goes on from JAEEYU010000060.1 coordinate 41,477, forward strand.
GGTCGGGGGTTGTCAGTGCGGCGGGGTATTCTTTGTCACACACCATATTTTTTACAGTGCCGAGCAGACCTGTTTTGTGACCTGCAAGGTCGAAAATCTCTTTTAAAATAAAACAGGTTGTTGTTTTGCCGTTTGTGCCTGTTACGCCGACCATATCAAGTTTTTCGGCGGGGTTGCCGAAAAAGGCGGAGCAGAGAAGGGAATAAGCACTTCTTGTGTTTTCAAAAACAATCTGCCTGTCAATGCCCATATCTCTCTGCACGACGACAGCTGCGGCGCCGTCTTCAATGGCTTTGCGCGCAACGGAGTGACCGTCGAACTTTGCGCCTTTGATGCAGACAAAAAGACAGCCGGGTTTGACCTTTCTTGAATCGTCGGTTATGAAATTTATTTCTTCATCGCTTGTGTAGCCGCTGCACACAAGCCCTTCGAGAATTGTTTTAAGTTTCATGAATACCTCCCGGATTAACCGAAATCCGCAACGCCTGAGTTTGTTTTGAAATATACCTTGACCGCCGTGCCCTTGCTGACCTGCGTGCCGGCCGCAATACTCTGTGAATAAGAAACGAGCTCGTTCTTATTTGTTGAAGAGTTGTAGGAAACGGTGGCATTCAAGCCGACGCTCCTTGCAACCGCCTGCACGTCATATACTGAATAGCCGGAAAAATCGGGCACTTCGGTTGTAATCTTTTCGGCATCTGTTTCGGTGTAAAGCACCACATAGCCGTTTTTGGGGATAATTACACCGTAGGGCGGCATCTGAGAGGTGACTCTGTCGCCGTTGCCGACGGTTTCGACGGTGTAGCCGGACTCTTCCAGGTCTGCGACGGCGGACCTTAAATCCGTGCCGGCGTAATTCTGCATCGGGGTGTCGAGTTCCGCACGCTCTTCGGGAGTGTATTGGGGCTCGACGTTCATATATGTAAGGGAATTCTCAACAACCTTTGCCGCTATGGGTGTGCATATCTGACCGCCGTTTATGTAGCCGACGGGCTCGTCAACGATTATGAGAACCGCTATTTTCGGGTCGTAAGCGGGGGCGAAGCAGCCGAAGGAAGCAACATAGTGACCTTTGCCGAGACTTAGCTTTTCGGACGTGCCCGTTTTGCCCGCAAGATGGTAGCCGGCAACATAGGCGTTTTTGCCGGTGCCTTTGGTAACGACATCCTCCATCATGCTTGTAACCGTCTGAGAGGTCTCTTTTGAAATGACCTGCCTTTTTATGACGGGCTGTTTTTCGGTGAGAACGTTGCCGTTTGAGTCAACGGTTTTTTCGACAACATAGGGAGTGAGGAGGTAGCCGCCGTTTGCTATTGCGGAAATTGCGGTGGTTATCTGTATTGCGGAGAGCTGGAAGGACTGACCGAAGGCGGAGCTTGAAAGGTCAACAATGCTCATATCATCAAGGGGATGGTATGTGCTGCCTGCAACGGGTGTTGCTTCGCCGGGCAGGTCAATGCCTGTTTTTTCGGTAAAGCCGAACGCCTCAAAATATTTGAAGAAAGTCTCCTGCCCGAGGCGCTGACCTACGGTGATAAAGAACGGGTTGCAGGAGTTCATAAGACCTTCTCTTAACTGCTGGTAGCCGTGACCGCTGTGGTTGTGGCATTTGATTACCTGATCTGCAACGGCTATGCTGCCGTAGCAGCTGTAGCTGTAGCTTTCATCGAGCGTGCCCGATTCAAGAGCCGCCGATGTTGTGACTATTTTGAAAACGGAGCCGGGCTCGTAGGTGTCGCTTACAAGGAAGTTACGCCAGTTTTTATAATAAAAGCCCCTCTTTGCTTCGTTTTGCTCATTTTCATCCTCAAGCAGTTCGACCTCTTTTTTCTGGTCTTCGGTGAGGGCGTAGGGGTTGTTGAGATCATAGGAAGGAACGTTTGCCATACCGAGAATTGCGCCTGTGTTGACATCCATGACAATTCCGTATGCGCCTGCACCCTGCGAGCTTACATAGACCTCTTCAAGCGCTTCCTCAAGGTAGCGCTGGATTGTTGTATCTATTGTAAGCACAAGGCCTGCGCCGTTTTCGGCGGCGTAAACGGTTTCATACTCGTTGCTCATGGTTTCGCTTCTGCCGTTTTTGGCGGTAATAAGTCTGCCGGGCTTGCCCTTGAGAACATCATCATAAAACGCCTCAATGCCGCCCTTGCCCTCTCCGTCAGAGCCGGTAAAACCGATTACACAGGAAGCAAGCGAGCCGTAGGGGTAATATCTTATGACGTCGTCGTCGATGCCGACGGCAAGGCGCAGTTTGAAGGTTTTGTCGCTTGTTGAAACAGTGTTGCCCTCGTCATCCTTTTTGACCGCCGTGTAGGTTACCTTATCGTCAAGAACAGAGACGACCGCCTCTTTCTCATCATATTCAACGCGGTTTTTGATGACTACATAGGAGGATTTGCTCTCATCTGTTTTTTCTCTGACTGTTTCGTAATCGACATCTTCGAGAACGGATGAGAGTTTATCGGCGATAAAATCCCTGACCTTTTCGTTGTCGGGAATTGAAGATGCGTTGACATATATTTTCCATGCGGAGGCGCTCTGGGCTAAAACCGTGCCGTTTTTGTCGTATATCACTCCGCGGGTGGGCTTGAGTTCTTTGTCCTGAAGCTGGTTCTGTTCGGCTTTGTTTTTATATTCTTCGCCGTTTACGAGCATAATGCGGGCGAGGTTCACGGCAACAACGCAGAACGCCAGAACCATAGCGGCGGCGACAAGCATTACCCTTGCGTGTAACCTTTGTGAAGTTGTTCTTTTTGCCATAGCCTTTCACCCTTTGAGTAAAAAACAGCCGTCCGGGCCGCAAAGTAAAATTTGCCGCAGTCAGACAGCTATAATCTGTAATTCCAAGTAATTATCCTTTATTGTTGAAAACGACAGCCGAGTCGGTGCTGTTGCTTTCAAAATAATGAATCTGATATTTCTCAATCTTTTTGAGGCCGAGAACATTCTCTGCGTAATCCTCAACCATATCATCTGAAATCATTGAATTTAACTGCATATTGAGACGCACGTTTTCGCTCTGGACAATGTTGAGCTCGTTTTTGAGCTTCTGCGTGTCGTGCTGTGCCAGCGAAAGCCTGACGCGCAGACCTATTATGCCGGCAAAGAGCATAAAGAGCACAAGTGCGAATGAAATGACCTTTGCGGCGTTGACCGCCGACGCGAAGGATTCGCGTTTTAACTGCTGCTTTGATTTGGGTGCTTTGGGTCTGACGATTGACGGTGCCGCAGGCAGCTCAACGTCACGGCGTCCGGGCAGCGGTATTGCGTTTAATAATGTGAGGTCATAAGCCGAGCTGCTGTTTGACGCCATTATTTAACACCCCTTCTTCTCATAGTTTCTGCGCCGTTCTGAGTTTGGCGCTTCTTGCTCTTGGATTTTTCTCTGATTCTTCTCTTTCGGGAACAACAGGTTTAAAGACTTTCGCCTTTGGCTTTTTACCGCACACACAAACGGGAAAGTCCTTCGGGCAGGTGCAGCCCTGCGTAAGTGAAGCGAATACCTGTTTTACTGTTTTATCTTCAAGTGAATGGAAGGTTATTATGCTTAGCCTTCCGCCTTTGTTCAGACACGAAAATGCATCTTCAACCGCCTTGCCGAGCCCGTCAAGCTCGCCGTTGACATATATCCGCAGCGCCTGGAAGGTGCGCCTTGCGGGATGAGTCTGTCTTGACACCGCCGCGGGAATTGCCGAGCGGATGATGTCGACCAGCTGTAGAGTCGTTTCAATCGGCTGCTTTTCTCTCTCGCGGACAATTGCGTTTGCGATTGAGGATGCGAACTTTTCTTCGCCGTAGGTCTGTATGATTCTGCGAAGCTCATTCGCGGGTAATGTATTTACGGCATCTGCCGCCGTTAAACCTTCAATGCTCATCCTCATATCGAGAGGGGCGTCCTTGTGGAAGGAGAACCCTCTGCCGGCATCGTCAAGCTGCCGGGAGCTGACACCTAAATCGGCTAAGATCCCGTCAGCTGAACAGACACCGAGTTTTGAAAGGATAGAGACAATGAAAAAGAAATTATCGTGAACCACCGTGACTCTGCTGTCGCCGCCGAAACGGCTGTTGAGAACTTCTATTGCCTGAGGGTCGCGGTCAATGCAGATTAACCTGCCGTTTTCGTTAAGGCGGGATAAAATCTCCGCGCTGTGACCTCCCCCGCCGGCTGTGCAGTCAACATAAACTCCGTCGGGCTTTATTGCGAGCGAGTCAACCGTCTGCCTGAACAGAACGGGAATATGGTAAAACTCCATAGGTCAATTAATAATCGATTTCGGAGAAGTCGAAGTCGCCGAGGTCGTCAAGGTCTTCCATCTCGGCTTCAATCTCAGCAAACGCTTCGGGGTTCCAGAGTTCTATTCTTTTGCCTGCGCCGAAGATGCTGACGGTTTTTTCGAGATTTGCGTATTCGCAGAACTCGCTGCGGATTGTGAACCTGCCCTGTGTGTCGCTCTCGACACGGTCGGCGTTCATAAAGAGTTTGCGGGTAAGCTTTGTAAGGGTTTCGCCGGATGCCTTTTCGCTGATTTTTTCAACGAGCGCCTGCCAGCCATCAAGACTGTAGAGGTAGAGGCAGTGTATATCTTTGGTGAGGGGCTTGCAGACTACGAACTCCGAGCCCAGATTGCCGCGAAGTTTGGCGGGAACAGCAAGTCTGTTCTTCTGATCAAGGTTATTCTGAAATTTGCCCATGAAATCGATTAACATATTGCTATCCCCACCTCCTTTCGGGCTCCACTCAGCGCGATTATTCGCCTTTTCTCACTTTTTTTCACTTATTTGCACCTATTGTAATATATTATGCAGAATAATGCAATACTTTTATGAAAAAATTTTTCAAAAAAATTGCGTTTTTTGAGGCATTTTTGTGGTGCAGATTCAGGCAACCACAAAATGTTGATTTTCCACCGTTTTATCAACCCCAATGGTGGATAACTATGTGGATAACCTAGTGTTTTTGGCATAAAAAAGCACCGGAACAATCCAGTGCTCTGAATTTTTTATCCGATTTTTGAAAAAAGCGGGAGTTTTCCACCGAAAAAAGAGGCGGAAATTGAAATTTGCGTTTTTTGTTCCGGTCAGGGAACGGTCCAAAAAGGCAGGATGTGTTACGTGCGTGCCGCCTGCCTGAACGCAGGAGTTTTTGAAGGATATTCTGCGGTAAAAGCGGAAGACGGAATAATGACAATCTGTTATGCTGACGGACTGCTTTTAAAACGCTTTTGCGGTGCCGTTTGCAGACATAAAAAAACAGGAGCAGCTGTTGCCGCCCCCGCTTTAAACAATTTTAAGCTGCAGATTCAGATTAACCGAGCTCTGCGAAGTATTTGATTGTGCGAACCATCTGGCTGGTGTAGCTGTTTTCGTTGTCATACCACGAAACTACCTGAACCTGATAAAGGTCGTCGCCGATGGGGCTTACCATAGTCTGTGTAGCGTCGAAGAGTGAGCCGTATCTCATACCGATAACGTCGGATGAAACTATCTGATCTTCATTGTAGCCGAAGGATTCGGAAGCGGCTGCTTTCATAGCTGCGTTGATGCCCTCTTTGGTAACATCTGCACCCTTGACAACAGCGGTAAGGATTGTTGTTGAGCCGGTGGGAACGGGAACTCTCTGAGCGGAGCCGATGAGTTTGCCGTTGAGCTCGGGGATAACAAGGCCGATTGCCTTTGCAGCGCCTGTTGAGTTGGGAACAATGTTTGCAGCGCCTGCGCGTGCTCTGCGGAGGTCGCCCTTTCTGTGGGGACCGTCGAGAATCATCTGGTCGCCTGTGTAGGCGTGGATGGTGCTCATGATACCGCTCTGGATGGGAGCGTAATCGTTAAGAGCTTTTGCCATGGGAGCAAGGCAGTTTGTTGTGCAGGATGCAGCGGAGATGATCTGATCGTCTGCTGTAAGAGTGTCGTTGTTGACCGAGTAAACGATTGTTTTGAGGTCGTTGCCTGCGGGAGCGGAGATAACAACTTTCTTTGCGCCTGCGTTGATGTGAGCCATGCTCTTGTCTTTTGAGCAGTAGAAGCCCGTGCACTCAAGAACTACGTCAACACCGAGTTCGCCCCAGGGGAGCTCTGCAGCGTTAGCCATAGCATAGATTTTAAGAGTTTTGCCGTCAACTGTGATTGTGCCTGCTTCGTCGTCGGAGCTGATGGTGTGAAGATTTTCGCCGATTACGCCGCAGTAGCCCTTCTGCGCTGTGTCATACTTGAGAAGGTTTGCAAGCATTGAGGGTTTGGTAAGGTCGTTGATAGCGACAACATCGTAGCCCTCTGCGCCGAACATCTGACGGAATGCAAGACGGCCGATTCTGCCGAAACCATTGATAGCAACTTTAACTGACATTGAGAATACCTCCAATAAAGTTTATTGTTTTAAACCTTTTATATTTTATACATTTTATATTATTATTGCAACAGATTTTTTTGCAAAAGCCGTGTTTTTCAAAAAGTTTGTAAACCTGTTGCAAAAAATGACTTTTCAGAGGTTGTTTTGGTGTAAATATGCCGAACGATTTTAACATTTGAAAAGTTATTTATGATATTTTGAGCCGGCGGAAATCGAAAAAGCGCGGTAAATCTGTTCGAGGAGCATAACCCTTGCGAGCTGGTGCGGAAAGGTCATGGGGCTCATTGAGAGGCAGAAATCCGCCCTGCCCTTGACTTCATCGGAAAGCCCGCAGGACGAGCCGATGACGAAGCAGACGCCCGATGCGCCTCCTGTTGCAAAGGAGTCGAGCTTTTCGCTGAGTGCATCGGACGAGAGCATTTTGCCCTCAATGCACATGGCGACGACCTTCTCGTTCTTTTCGATTTTTGAAATAATCTGCCTGCCTTCTTTTTCGAGCGCTGCTTTTATCTCATTTTTTGACGGAACATCTGGCAGACGTTCCGGCGTGAGTTCGACAACGCTGATTTTGCACAGTGCGCCGAGGCGCTTTACATATTCGGCGCTCATATCGCGCAGATACTGTTCTTTGAGCTTACCGAGGCAGATAATTCTGACATTCATCATAAGAATCACCCTTATTGAAAAACGCCGATAATTCACTCATTACCGGCGTTTTATCTTTTTAATTATTGAGAGTCAATCAATAAGCGAACTTTGCCTTGCCGTCGCAGCCGAGAACGTCTTTGATTTTGTGCTCGACCATCTCCTGGATGGCTACGCGTGCGGGAGCAAGATACTGTCTGGGGTCAAAGTGCGAGGGATTCTCTGCAAAATAAGTTCTGACAGCGGCCGTCATTGCAAGACGGAGGTCGGAGTCGATGTTGATTTTGCAGACTGCCTTTTCTGCCGCTTTGCGAAGTTCGCTCTCGGGGATGCCGATGGCGTCATCCATCTTGCCGCCGTGCTCGTTAATCATTTTAACGAATTCCTGCGGAACGGATGAGGAGCCGTGAAGAACTATCGGGAAACCGGGAAGGCGCTTGGAAACCTCTTCAAGGATGTCAAGGCGGAGCTTGGGATCCTGACCGGGCTTGAATTTGTAGGCGCCGTGGCTTGTGCCGATTGCGATTGCAAGCGAGTCAACGCCCGTGCGTGTGACAAAATCTTCAACCTCTTCGGGTTTTGTGTAGGATGAATCCTCAGCTGAAACGCAGACTTCATCTTCAACGCCTGCGAGAGTGCCGAGCTCGCCCTCAACAACAACGCCGTGAGCGTGAGCATACTCAACTACTTTTCTTGTGAGTTCGACATTTTCTTCATAGGGCTTGCTGGAGCCGTCAATCATAACAGAGGTAAAACCGCCGTCAATGCAGCTTTTGCAAAGTTCAAAACTGTCGCCGTGGTCAAGGTGAAGGGCGATGGGAAGACCGCTTGTTTCGATAGCGGCTTCAACGAGTTTTACAAGGTAGGTGTGGTTTGCGTAATTTCTTGCGCCCTTGGAAACCTGAAGGATAAGGGGAGCTTCAAGCTTTTCGGCCGCCTGAACGATGCCCTGGATAATCTCCATGTTGTTTACGTTGAAAGCACCTACGGCATAGCCGCCGTTGTAAGCGTTCTCAAACATTTTCTTTGTGGTTACGAGTGGCATATTTTTACCTCCTGAGTAAAATTTACAAATGGTATTATACATTCATAATAGACAAATGTCAATCTGAATAATTGGTGAAATTATACAACTATCAAATCTGCAGTTTCTGCGTAGACAAAATCGATGAGAAACTGCGGGGAAAGGGCGACGGTTTCGCCCCTTGCGCCTGCGCTGACATAGATTCTGTCAAAGAGCAGTGCCGTTTCGTCAATCGCTGTAGGATACTTCTTTTTCATACCTATCGGCGAGCAGCCGCCTCTTATATAGCCGGTAGTCGGGAGAAGGTCTCTGACGTGGAGCATCTCGATTTTTTTCTCGCCGAAATGCTTTGCCGCCTTTTTCAGATCGAGCTCCTCGTGAACGGGGATGCAGCAGACCCCCACACCGTTTTTCTCACCGCGGAAGACGAGGGTTTTGAACATCTGCTCGGGCGGAATGCCAAGCTTTGCCGCGGCTGTGTCGCCGGACAGGTCGCTTTCATCGACATCATATTCAAGAAGCTCGAAATCCGCCTTTGCCGCCTCAAGCAGTCTTATTACATTTGTTTTTGTTTTGCCCATTAGATTCTTGAAATTCTGAATTCAAAGGAATAGACCTTGCCGGATTTTACCTTGTATGGCTTATGAAGGTAGGCGCAGCCGGGCATATCGCCGCCGACACCGCGCTGTGCCGCATCAAGGCAGACGGTGATGTAGTCATCCTTTTCGAGTTCAAACAGGTGCTTTGCCTTGTCGAGCTCTTCGGGGGTGTAATAGCCGGCGTTGAAGCCGAAGGCGTCGCTGAGGGCTTCAATCAGGATTCCCCTGCCCTCATCATTTGTGAATTTAAGCGAGCGGACGTCGCAGCGGTGGCCGTTCTCCTGCGGGCGCATATATCTGTGCTCGAGGTCGGCAACCTTCATTTTGTGTATGGCGATTGCGGAACCGGTCTTGCGGTCACAGTAGTTCTCCCACGGGCCTCTGCCATACCATTCGCAGTTCTCATAAGCCGCATCTATTCCGAAGCGCATACCGACTTTAAGCATAGGCAGGGCAAGACCGCAGGCGCTGTGAGATACGGTGACCTCGCCGTTGGGGGCGAAGGTGTATTTTGTGGCAACACCCATTGTGAAGGGTGAGAACCAGGAGACGATTACGTTGACGCCGCTGTTGTCGTGATAAACGGCGGTGTTGATTGCGGCGGTCTGTGCCGTTGAGCGCTTCCACTGGTAGAGGGGGTGAATTGCCGAAAGCTTAGGAACAAAGTTGAGGTAGCCGATGTCATTGTCTGTCAGCGCCCTGAAAAAGTCGGGGCGGACGGGTGAAGCGGGTGAGATGACCTCTTCGCCGTCATATTCGAGCGAAACGAGGGCGCCCCTGACAATTTTGGCCTTGAAGCTGTCGCCGACTATCTTAACCTCTGAGCCGGTCTTTTTGTATTTCATATCGCCCTTGGCAGGGTTTACGGGCATAAAGGGCTTTTCACGCAACATAATCTGCGTAAATGTGATTTCATAGCCGGACTCTGCCCAGGGCATATCTTTTGTCTGTATGAAATGAACGTTGAGAATAAGCTCGCCGTCAACGGGAAGGTTTGCGAAATCGCCGTCGAGTTTAACCGTCTTTTCGCTCAGAGGAGCGACATCAAGGTCTTTTATTTCGCCGCTCATAACCGTGCTGCCCGAGCAGGTGACATCCCATGTGACCCTGCAGTATTCTGCAAGTGACAGGAAGAGGTTTTTGTTTTTGATTATGATTTCGCCGTTGACGGCATCGGAATCCTTTGCCTCAAGATTGGCGTAAACCTTTTTGACCTCATAGTATGACGGGTGCGGGACTCTGTCCGCTCCGATGATTCCGTTTGCGCAGAAGTAGTAGCTTGTGTTGCCCTCGTGGAAGTCGCCGCCGTAAAGCCATTTTTCGGTGACTCCGTCATCCTTGCGGATGGACTGGTCAACGTAATCCCAGATAAAGCCGCCGCACATATGGTCATATTTTTCAAAATCGTCCATATATTCCTGGAAATTGCCCAGACTGTTCTCCATTGCGTGGGCGTATTCACAGTAAATTACGGGCTTGTCGGCGTATTCATCCGCTTTGATGGGTTTATTGTCTGCGGCGAGGGCGTTTGCGACATTATCATAGGGAGTGGTTTTGACCGCCTCCTGGTCGCGGAGCTTTGCGACTATGCCCTCGACGGGATACATACGGCTGATGAAATCGGATTTTGTGAAGTCGAAATCGCCTTCGTAGTGAATCGGTCTGCTCTTGTCAAGGGCGAGAATCGCCTTTCTCTCGTGCAGGAAGTTTTCACCGTCGCCCGCCTCGTTGCCGAGTGACCAGAAGCAGACGCAGGCGTGGCTGCGGTCGCGCAGAACCATCCTCTGTGCCCTGTCTTCAACCGCCTCTTTGAAATCGGGGTTGTTACCGGGGCAGTTCTTGCGGCGGACACCGTGGCTCTCAACATCCGCTTCATCCATGACATAGAAGCCGAGCTCGTCGCACATTTTGTAAAGAATCTCCTGGTTGGGATAATGGCTTGTGCGTATGGCGTTGATGTTGGCGCGCTTCATCAGGTGTAAATCCTGATAATATCTTTCAATGGGAACGGCCCAGCCGTTGTCGGGGTCGAAGTCGTGGCGGTTGACGCCTTTTATAATGACGCGTTTGCCGTTTATGTAAAGAACGTTGCCCTTGATTTCGACCTTGCGGTAGCCGATTTTTACTGCCTTGCAGGAGAGAATCTTTTTGCCCTGTTTAAGCACGAGCACAAGGTCATAGAGGTTGGGAATCTCCGCAGACCACTGCAGGGCGTTTTCTTCTGTATATTGCGTTGTGAGAACGGTTGAGCCCTTTGCCGCCGTTGCTTTGAGCGAGGCGATTTTGCTGAGCTTGCCGTCTCTGCCGGTTGAAACCTCGACCTCGCAGTCAACGGGTTCCGCGCCGTAGTTTTTAAGAGTCACTTCAAGGTTGAGCGTGCCGTTTTCATATCCGCCGTCAAGACCCGTGTCGGCGAAGAAATCTCTAATACAGAGTTTTTCTTCGGCGTAAATATAAACTTCTCTGTATATTCCGGAGAGAAACCACATATCCTGATCCTCAAGATATGTGCCGTCGGTGTAGCGGTAAACCTCGGCGGTGACCTGGTTTTCGCCTGGAACGACATAATCGGTGATGTCAAATTCCGCAGGAGTCATGGAGCCCTGGGAATAGCCGACCTTGCGGCCGTTTATGTAGAGGAAGAAGCCCGCCTTGACCGCTCCGAAATTGATAAAAATCTCTTTGCCCACCCATTCTTCGGGGACGGTGAATCTGCGGCGGTAAACGCCGAGCTCGTTTATTTTCTCATCTATTTTGGGTATTTCCCTCTCATTTGTGGAAATGCCTTTGGGGAAGAAGGAGCAGAGATAAATCGGCTTGCCGTAGCCGTTTAACTGCCAGACGGAGGGCACGGGCATATCATCCCAGACGGAGTCGTTGAAGTCGGGGTCGAAATACTCGGTTGATGTATATGTGAGATCCTGCTGCCAGTAAAACTTCCATATTCCGTTGAGACTTATGCGGTAAGGCGCATCCCCCGCCTCAAGAGCGGATTTAACGTCATTGTAGGCGTTCGCATTATTGTGCCCGTCTTCTTTGTTCTCCTTTATGATAAGCGGGTTTTCCCAGTAGCGCAGTTCCTTTTCCATAGTCTTTATCCTTTCGTTTTATCTTCTTGAAACATAGCCGGCGAGGTAGCCGTCAAGGTCAACCTTCAGCGATGAGTTGATGAGGTTTGTAGCTATCATTATTGCGCCGAAGGCATCGAGCAGGACTATCTGCTCATCCGTAAAGAATCTGCGCATACGGGCAATCATATCTTCATTTATTTTACCCTTCGGGTCAAGCACCAAAGCGCTGCCGAACTCCTGAAGGAGCTTCTGCTTTTCATCGAGCTCGAATGTTTCCATATCTATACCCGCATCAACGAGAATTTTGGTGAAGAACATTGAGCAGATGAGGCACTCGTTTGTATTTGAAATGGAGTAGCAGAAAATATTTATGTCGAGGTCGCTTAAGAATTTTGACGCCTCGGCGCGAAGGTCATACCAGCTCATAAGCGCTTTGAAGGCGGGAACGTTGTTTAAAAGCGTGCGCTTCATATTTGTCATTTTGCCGACTCTGAGATGCTCGTCGTGAGCCAGTTTTGTTTCGGGCGATGCCGTTTCATAATCTATCATCGGAATAAGTGCCATAATATTTCCCTCCGTTAAAATTCAAAATCTTTTGCATCCGCTTCCGGCGCGGCGGGCGGGGCCTTCGGCTCGCGTTTGAGCGGGTCATAAACAAATTTTCTGCATTTGCCTTCGGGGCTGACTACCCCCTTGCGCACGCAGAGCACCGAAATTCCGCCGGGCGAAAGTCTGCCGTGCAGGCAGTAGGCGCAGGCGGGAGGATATTTTTTTGCGTTGACGAGTTTTTTGTTCATATTTTTCACTCCTTGAGAATGACCGGTGATTTTAATATTTTAACATAATATAATATATATATCAAGTTTTAAATGTGGCGGAAAACGTTTTTGCAAACATGACGTAAAATTCACAAAAATATAACAATTAAACTCTTGTTAAAACCGTATTGTTGTTATATTATTAATCAAAACAAAGTCGGGAAGACGGTGGATGTATGGCTTTTAAAAACATCATTGATTTACATGTTCACACAGACAGCTCATTTGACGGGCACCACTCCGCAATGTTTTTGTGCGAGTCCGCCGAAGGCGCCGGTCTGCGTGCGCTTGCATTCACCGACCACATTGAAATAGACCGCTACAAGCAGGACAGATTTGACGTTACCGCCCGCGATTCATATTTCCACGCAGCAAACGCCCGCTCCGCATTCAGCGGCAAGCTGATTGTCGGAATAGGCGTTGAGCTCGGCCAGCCCGCCTATGACCCGGAGACGGCGGAAAAGCTGCTGAGCGTAATAGACTATGACATTGTAATCGGCTCCGTTCACAACCTGCGCGGTATGAAGGATTTTTGCGACCTCGACTATGAGAACGAGGGCGCCTGCTACGAAAAGCTGCTTGACGAATATTTTGACGAGGAGCTTGAGCTTGCGAAGTGGAACGGCTTTGACACGCTCGGACACCTGACATACCCTTTGCGGTATATAATCGGCGAACAGAAAAAGAACGTTGATTTAAAGAAATATTCCGACAAAATCGATGCAATACTCAGAACCGTTGCCGAAAACGGCAAGGCGCTTGAAATAAACACATCCGGGCTCCGTCAGCCCTACGGCGTGACCATGCCCGAGCTTGACATTGTCAGGCGTTTCAGGGAGCTCGGCGGCGAGTTTGTTACTGTGGGCTCTGACGCTCACTATGCCAACGACCTGGGCGCGGGAATTGAAGAAGGAATGAAAATCGCCAGAGAGGCGGGCTTCAGTTGTATTTCGCTTTTCAAAAGCCGTATGGCGACACCCGTCCCGATTGAATAATCCACCGAAAGGACACGCAGTTACTGCGTTTACCGGTACATATTATGAAGCTTACCGTTGATGCGGCGGCGAAAATCAATCTTTCGCTCGACATCACCGGCACACTTGAAAACGGATACCACAGTCTGTTTATGATTATGCAGTCCGTCAGTCTGTGCGACACGGTGATTCTTGAAACAA
>JAEEYU010000061.1 GCA_016288315.1 Clostridiaceae bacterium
GAGTATAAATACACGGTAATACTCACCGAGACCTACGGCTACACAAGCGCAAACGGCGAAACACCCGTTCTCACCGTAGAGCCCGTAACACCTGCAACACAGCCCGAAGAAAACAATGACAATCAGGGCGACAACAACAAGCCGGGTGAAAACGAAAACAACGACGAACAGCCCGAAGAAGAAAACCTCACCTTCTTCCAGAAGATAATCCGATTCTTAAAAGGTTTGTTCGACAGCATTATGAAATTATTCGGAAAGGCGGGAATCTGAAATGGCTAAACTTAAATACACAAAACCTGCATTTGCGATTCACCAGATTCCGCTTGTTCAGGGCGCTGGAACCGGATGCTTTTACAACGCAACCAGCGGCGAAAACAACTGCACGGTATTGGACCCTGACCTTGGTTTTACTATATTCACAGAAGCTAACAATTCTTGCTATTATAAAGGCAACCCCGAAGATTTCTGCTACACCGTTCCCCTCGCAGACCAGAATATCTATATGTCATAAAAACATAATAAATAGAAAGAATCAGCTCCGTGAGGGGCTGATTCTTTTTTATATAAACTATCTGTTTTTTCTCTTTTCTTCAATCATATTGCGGATTCTTTTCGCCGCCCCGGCGGCTCTTTCGTAGTATTCATCGGGCGAAAAATCTTCATACTCGCCGCTCGTGTGCCGCATAAGCTCAAGCATCACGGTGCCTTCAAATCCGCTGTCGGCAATAAATGAAGAAATCTTGTCAAAATCAAGACCGGCATCGAACGGAATCATATGTCTGTCACCGTTGTGAACGCCGAAATTGTCGTGAATATGCAGTGCCGCAAGTCTTGAACCGAAAAGCGGCATATATTCGCGCCCGTAAGCAAAGCACGCCTCGTGACCTGCATCCCAGCAGAATCCCGCACTCGGGAACTCCTCCATTGCAAACGCTATGTTGGCGAGCTTGCGCTGGTTTTCAAATGCTATCTGCACGCCCTTGCTGTCGGCGTAATCAACAAGCTCCTTAAAATGTCTGTAGCCCGCATCGCTGATTCTCGGCGCATTGTCGCCTGATGAGAGATGCACAACATCAACGGGAATACTGTTTCTCGCACAAGCGTCAACACTGTCTTTGAGCATCCTGAGCGCATCGTCGCCGTCGGAATTATCTGACCAGATGCGGTTTATGCCTCTGAACGGAGCGTGGCAGGTGTCGGGCGTAATGCCCTGACTGCGCACATCATGTGTGATTTCATCAAGCTTCGGGTTATCGGACATTGCAAATGTTGCCTCAAAACCGTATTTTTTCAAAAATGATATCTGCTCTTTTATGTTCAGCTCGCCGTCACCGTAGGCGTCCCAGCTTATGCCGATTTTCATTTAAACACCTTCTTTTCGGGTATAGGTTTCATTTAATCCGAATAAACAATAACATAAAAAAACAGGGCAGTCAAAAAATTTTTTTGAGATTTCTGCAATAATCCGCCTTCCCCGTGCGTTTTATTAATGAAAACAGTCTGAAAGGAGACTTTAAAATGAAAACAAAAAAAATGTTCTGTATTATTTTCGCAATTCTTATTGTTGCATTTTCCCTTTGTTCCTGCGGAGCAAGAATGACAAAAGAAGCAATGGCGCAGAATGCCGTTTATGATATGTCAGACGGCAAGGCGGCGTATGTGGATGTTCCGGAACGCGGAGGTTACGGCTTTTCAAATGAGGAGGCCGCCTATGATTCCGGAGAGAGCAATGAAAAAAACGTTCCGTCAGAAACAAAAAGCGATTACAACGCAATAGCAGATGCCTCCTCGCGCAAGCTTATCAGGGACGCCTCCCTCGATGTTGAAACAGATAAGTATGATGAATTTATTTCAGGTCTCAACAAAGCAATAGCTCAGGCGGGCGGTTATATTCAGTCTGCCTCCGAGTCGGGCAACACCTACAACTACTCAAGCTCCCGTTATCAGCAGATGGAAATCCGCATTCCGGCTGAAAAACTCGACAGCTTCCTCGGCAGCGTTTCCTCTCTTGCAACGGTTACCTCAAAACAGATATCCGTCAAAGAAATAACCGGGCAGTATATCAGCACTCAGAGCAGAATAAAAGCCCTTGAAGCGGAATACAGCGCCCTTCTCAAAATTCTTGAAAAAGCCGAAAAGGTTGAAGATCTTATCACGATTCAGGACAGATTGACGTCCGTCAACGCCGATCTTGAAAGCAACAAGGCAAAGCTAAAAACATACGACGAACAGATTGCCTATTCAACTGTTACAATGAGCATCGATGAGGTTGAGAGAGTAACCTCCGCGGCGGAGAAAGAATCCTTCGGTCAGGAAATCAGAAGCCGCCTGTCAGACAATCTTTATAACATTTCGCAGGGCGCACGCTCTTTTGCCGTCTGGTTCTTAAGCTCACTGCCTTACATCCTCATTTTCGCCGTTATTGCCGTTATAGCGTCAGTTGTTGTCAGACACATTGTCAAACGCAAAAAAGCAAAACGCGAAAAAGCCGAAAAACAGGCAAATACACAAAGCGAAACAAAGTAATTTCAGACGGTTGAGAACGGCGGCGCAATGTGATATTATAAATATGTATCTTATTATAGCCGGAGGTCAGTTCAATGAGCGAAAAGCTGTCGGGCAGAGATGCCTTCAACTACGCCTTTGAAAACTATACCGATACGGTTTACCGCGTTGCCGTTCACAACACACCCGGGGTTGCAGATGCCGAAGACATCTCGCAGGAGGTTTTTGTAAAACTGCTTGAAAAAACAAGAACCTTCAAAAGCCCGGAGCATCTTAAGGCGTGGCTCATACGCGTTACCGTCAATCTCTGTCATTCCCTTTACCGTTCATCAAAACGGCAGACGGAACTCGACGGCAATATTCCTGCGCCCGAAGGCGAAGACTTAAAGGTCATAGATTATGTAAAAGCCCTGCCCGAAAACTACCGCAATGCAATTTATCTGCATTATTATGAGGGCTATTCCGCATCGGAGATTGCCGGTATTCTCGGCTCAAAGCAGAATACGGTTCTCTCGTGGCTCAGGCGGGGCAGGGAGATGCTGAAAGAACAGATAGGGGGATTTGACGATGAATAACAAAGAAAAATACATTGCAGAAGTCGATTCCCTCAAGGCGGGCAGCCGGCTCAGGAACGCCATTGCCGAAAAAGCCGATATAAAACCGAAAAAGAACTATTATAAAATGATTATTCCCTTTGCCGCCTGCATAGTGATTGCCGTTCTTATCTCACTTCCCGGCTTCGTTTTCAGGGCGGGCAGGGCAAAATCCGCAGCCGATGAGGTCGCCTACGAGAATGCCGCCGTTGTTGATGAAGAGGCCGGCTTTGCCGATGCAAAGTCGGAATATAACTATGTTGATTCTGTCAATAAAGGTTCTTCAGACCCCGGCTTTTCAGTTTTAATCACCTGCGGCAAAAAAATTCTGTTTTTTGATGGCTTCAGGGCAACGGATATCATAAACGCCCTGAATAATGCCGTCAGAACCGGTGAACCCTTTGAAAATAAGGGAGAAAAAGAAATAACCGTTGAGATTGTCAGCACCAAAGACAACAGCAGTGTTGTGTATTCATATTACAGAGAGTCCGGTGTGATTATCCGCAATAATACAGTTTATATTCTCAATGAGAATGATAAAAACTTCCTTGAAGGAATTATACCCGAAACATTTACCGACTGATTTGATAGGAAAATATTAAAATAACATTAATTTTTGAAATTTATGTTTACAAATTCACTCCTTTTTGTTATAGTATCAAAGATATTGTTATGAAAAGGAGTGCTGTTTTTATGCCATTTTCAGATCTCGGCGTTCTCCTCGGTGAGGTTTCACGTCAGCAGATTATCCACACCACAAAGAACCCCCTCAAAGCGCAGAACAACGTCCTCAAAAAGATAGTCAGAAGGAACAAAAACTGCGAGCTCGGCCGCAAACTCAATTTAAAAGACGTTCATTCAATTAAGGATTATCAGGACATAGTTCCTCTTTCAACATACGCCGATTACGAGCCCTATGTTGACCGTATGATGAACAACGGCGAAAAAAGACTTATGTTCAACGGCATAAACGTCCGCTACGCCTCTTCATCCGGCTCGGTAGGCAAGCCGAAGATGCTCCCCAAGAGCATTAACGACCTTTGGAAAATGCAGTGCATCGGCTTCTCCGTTTCGGTAACAACCGCTTACCACCACCTCAAAAACAAGGGCGTCCGCCTCAAGAATCAGCTCGGCCCCCTTGCTCTCAACCTCTCTGGTCACAAAACTCCCGACGGCAAAATGAGCAACGGCGCAGCGCAGATTCCTCTTCGCGCGTTAAAGCCCATCCTTCCCTTCTTCTGCACTTCTCCTCTTCCGCTTCTCTTCCCCAATCTTGAAGATAAATTCGACACATCCTACCTTCACCTGCGTTTCTGCCTTGAAAACAAGAAGGTAACCTATCTCGGCTCTCTCGTTGTCACTCTTCTTACCCAGATGTTCGATTATCTTGAAGAGAACTGGGAGATGCTCTGCGACGATATCGAAAAGGGCATTATCAACCCGAATATCGACTGTCCGGATTATTTCCGCAAAAAATATGAAAAGAAATTCAAGCCCAACCCCGAAAGAGCGGCAGAACTCCGCAAAGAGTTTGAAAAGGGATTTGATGAGCCCATCGCTCCCCGTATCTGGCCGAATCTCCAGTGGGCATACGGCATGATGAGCTCAAACCTCGCGGTTTACGCTGAAAAACTCCGCAAGGTTATCGGTCCCGATGTCGGCATTCACATCATGGGCTACGCAGCAGCCGAAGGTTATTTTGCAACTCCCATGGAGCTTGACGCAAAAGACTATGTTGCCATTCCCTACACCGTTTTCTTCGAGTTCCTTCCCATTGATGAGGATGAAGAAAAGGCGGATGACACCGTCAGACCTCTCCTTCTCAACGAGCTTGAAGTCGGCAAGATGTATGAAATAATAGTCACCAACTTCTCCGGTCTTTACAGATACAGAATCGAAGACGTCATCAAAGTCACCGGTATGTATAACAACACTCCGAGAATTGAGCTCTGCTACAGACAGAACCTTTCAATGAATGTTGCCAACGAAAAAACAACAACCGATATGACCGATGCCGCCGTTGAGCGCATAGTCGGCGAAGTCGGAGTTGAATACCAGGGCTTCAGCTTCTATCCCGATTTCACAACCAAGCCTCCGAGATACACTCTCCTCATAGAGCTCAAGGGCGAAACAAACGAAGAAACCCGTCAGGGTCTCATCGAAGCTCTCGACCGCGCAATGGATGACATCAACGAGAAATGGTATAAATACCGTCGCTGGGGCATGCTCGGCACACCCGAGGTTCTTTTCCTCAAAGAAAAGACTTATACCGATTACAACAAATACCTCGCCGACAAGGGCGTTGTTCTCAACCAGATTAAGCCCGTAACCGTCATCAACAATGAGGAGAGAGAAAAGTTCTTCTTCTCGCACGTTGCTACAGACGCTCCCGTAGTCAAAGAGGTTCTTGCAAAGTTTGAGGATAAAGAATAAACCCTCATATAAGCGTTTTTGCTATTGACAAAAGTTTTTTATGTGATATACTAATTACCGACCGCAAAGGTAGGTAAATAAATCACCACCGCATCTGCGGTGGTGATTTTGTCTTATTAAGGTTAAATTCACTTTATATATAAGGAGTTATTATGATTTACGCAGACAATGCATCAACCACAAAAATGAGCAAAACGGCAATAAACGCCATGCTTCCGTATTTTGACAATATCTACGGCAATCCCTCAAGTCTTTACGCCTTCGGTCAGGAGGCAAAAGAGGCGCTTGAAAGCTGCAGGGCAAGGGTGGCCGCCTGTCTCAACTGCGAGCCCCGTGAAATCACCTTCACGTCAGGCGGCAGCGAAGCGGACAATCAGGCGATTATTTCCGCCGCAAGGGCAGGGGCAAAAAAAGGCAAAAAGCACATCATTTCAACCGCCTTCGAGCACCACGCTGTTCTTCATACCTTAAAAGCGCTCGAAAAAGAGGGCTTTGAAATAACCATTCTCGACGTTCACTCAACAGGTCTTGTCACCCCCGAACAAGTCAGCGAGGCAATCAGAGAAGACACCTGCCTTGTTACAATTATGTTCGCAAACAATGAGATAGGCACAATCGAGCCGATAAAAGAAATCGGCGAGGTCTGCAGAGAAAAGAAGGTTCTTTTCCACACAGACGCCGTCCAGGCAGTCGGTCACGTCAGAGTCGATGTCAAAGAGCAGAATATCGATATGCTCTCAATTTCCGCACACAAATTCCACGGTCCCAAAGGCGTCGGCGTTCTCTATGCAAAAAAAGGCATCGTCCTCACGTCCGTCATCAACGGCGGCGCACAGGAGAGAGGCAAAAGAGCAGGCACCGAGAATATAGCCGGCATAGCGGGTATGACCGCCGCCCTTGAGGAAGCGTGCAAAAATATTGATGAGAATGCCGCAAAAACCGTTCCCCTTCGCGACAGACTCATTGAAGGGCTCAGTAAAATTCCTTACGGCGAGCTCAACGGCACTGCTCAGCAGCGTCTGCCCGGCAATGTCAACTTCTGCTTTGAGGGCATTGAAGGCGAGTCCCTTCTTCTCCTTCTTGATGACAAAGGCGTCTGCGCTTCGTCCGGCTCCGCCTGCACGTCCGGCTCGCTCGACCCAAGCCATGTTCTGCTTGCAATCGGCAGACCCCACGAGGTCGCCCACGGCTCTTTAAGACTTACCATAAATGAAGAATTTACCGAAAAAGATATTGATTATATTATCGAAGCGGTTACCGATGTCGTAACATATCTCAGAAATATGTCGCCCTTCTGGCGCGACCTTGTCAACGGTAAACGCCCTCACGTTTTTGCAAAGTGAAAGGAGAATAAAAATGGCACTTTACAGCGAAAAAGTTATGGATCATTTCCGCAATCCCCGCAATGTCGGAGTTATTGAAAATGCGGACGGCGTAGGCGAAGTGGGCAACCCCGTCTGCGGCGATATTATGAAGATTTATCTCAAAATCGACAACGATGTTGTCACCGATGTAAAATTCGAAACCTTCGGCTGCGGCAGCGCAATTGCCTCGAGCTCAATGGCTACCGAGCTCATTAAAGGCAAGCCCGTCTCCGAGGTTCTTCAGCTTACAAACAAAGCTGTTGTCGAGGCGCTTGACGGTCTGCCCGCACACAAGCTTCACTGCTCCGTGCTTGCAGAGGAGGCAATCAAAAAAGCCCTCAAGGATTACTATGACAAAAACGGAATAGAATATGACAAATCCCTGTTCCCGGACTGCGACAGCTGCGCACACTGCTGCGACCAATGAGCCCTGTTGAACGGCTCAGGGCAAACTGCGACCTGCCCGATGAAGAGCTGAGAAACCTGCTCGAAACCGACCTTTTTGATGAAGAGCTTTATAAAGCGGCGGATGAGGTCAGGCGTTGCGTTTACGGCAAAGATGTTTATCTCAGAGGGCTCATCGAGTTTACTAATTACTGCAAAAACGACTGCCTCTATTGCGGAATACGCCGCAGCAACAAAGCCGAAAGATACCGCCTGACAAAGGAGCAGATTCTTGACTGCTGCGCTCAGGGTTATGCTCTCGGATACCGCACCTTCGTTTTGCAGGGCGGTGAAGATCCCTTTTACACAGATGACCTGCTGTGCGACATAATCTCTTCAATCCGTTCTCTTTATTCCGATTGCGCAATAACCCTCTCCATAGGCGAAAAAAGCGAAGAGAGTTACCGCCGCTTTTTTGAATGCGGAGCAAACAGATTTCTCCTGCGCCACGAAACAGCGGATGAAAGCCACTATTCACGCCTTCATCCCGGAGAAATGTCGCTCGCAAACAGAAAGCAGTGCCTTTTTACTCTAAAAAAAATCGGCTATCAGGTCGGCACCGGCTTTATGGTCGGCTCGCCTTATCAGACAACGCAGAATATCATAAGCGATCTGCGCTTTATGCAGGAGCTCTCGCCCGATATGATAGGCATAGGTTCCTTCATTCCCGCCTCCGGCACCCCGTTTGAAAGCTTTGAGCACGGCAGCGTCCTGCTGACATTAAGACTGATTTCCGTTATGCGCCTTATGTTTCCGCATGCACTCATACCGTCAACAACCGCCCTCGGCACACTTCATCCGCAGGGCAGGGAGCTCGGTCTTAAAGCGGGGGCAAATGTCGTTATGCCAAACCTGTCGCCCGTCGAATACCGCGGCAAATACGCAATTTATGACAATAAAATCTGCACGGGTGAAGAGTCCGCGCAGTGCAAAGACTGCCTGCAGAGAAGAATTGAATCAGCCGGCTATGAGATTTCCGGCTCTGTCGGCAACGTTAAAAGGAATAATTGATGAAAGCATTGATTGCAATGAGCGGCGGGGTGGATTCATCCGTTGCCGCTTATCTTATGAAATCGCAGGGCTTCGACTGCATCGGCTGCACAATGAAGCTTTTTGACAATAAGGAGGAGCAGGTGTCTCAGGGCAAAACCTGCTGTTCGCTTGAGGATGTCGAGGATGCGAGAAGCGTCGCCTTCCGCCTCGGTATGCCTTATTATGTCTTCAATTTCACAGGCGATTTCGATAAAAAAGTAATTGACAATTTCATAAAATGCTACGAATGCGCAATGACTCCCAATCCCTGTATCGACTGCAACCGATATATGAAATTTGAAGGGCTTTATGAACGTGCGAAGGTTCTCGGCTGTGATTATATAGTCACGGGTCATTACGCAAGAATCGGCAGGCAGGGCGAAAAATACGTCCTGAAAAAAGCGCTCGATTCAACAAAAGACCAGAGCTATGTCCTCTATTCCTTCAATCAGGAGCAGCTCGCCCACACAATGTTCCCGCTCGGTGAGCTGACAAAGGTTCAGACGCGTGAGATTGCCGACCAAAACGGCTTTATAAACGCCTCAAAGCCCGACAGTCAGGATATCTGTTTTGTCCCCGACGGCGACTACGCAAGAGTTATTGAAGAACGCACGGGCAAGGTTTATCCGAAGGGCAATTTTGTCAGAAAAGACGGCACCGTTTTAGGCGAGCACAAGGGCATAATTCACTACACAATAGGTCAGCGCAAAGGGCTCGGAATTTCCGCGCCGAATCCTCTTTTTGTGCTGTCAATCAATCCTGAAAACAACACCGTTGTTCTCGGCGAACACGAAGATTTATTCTCAGATGAACTGGTTGCAGGCGGCTTCAACTGGATAGGCGGCGAAGCTCCCAAGAGCGGATTCCGCTGCAACGCAAAAATCCGTTACAGGCAGAAGGAACAGCCCGCAACCGTCACTGTGCTTGACAATTCGAGAGTTAAAATAAAATTTGACGAGCCGCAGCGCGCAATAACCCCCGGTCAGTCCGCCGTGCTCTATGACGGCGATGTTGTGCTCGGCGGCGGAATAATAGAGCGTAACAGTTATGAGCAAATTTGAAAGAACTCAGATGCTCCTCGGAGAGCAGGCAATTAAAAAACTCGCCTCGTCAAGAGTTGCCGTTTTCGGCGCAGGCGGGGTGGGCGGCTATGTCATAGAAGCCCTTGCCCGCAGCGGCATCGGGGCGCTCGACATAATCGACCACGATTTAATAAGCGAGTCCAACATAAACCGTCAGATTCTCGCAACGGAGAATACCGTCGGTATGTGCAAGGCGGATGTCGCAAAACAGCGAGTTTCTTCAATCAACCCCGACTGCAGAGTAAACGCCCTTAAACTTTTCTATCTGCCGGATACACAAGATGAAATCGACTTCACGCTCTTCGATTATGTCGTTGATGCAATCGACACGGTAACGGGCAAACTGCTTATAATTCAGAATGCAAAAAAAGCGGGCGTCCCCGTAATCAGCGCTATGGGCACGGGCAACAAGCTCGACCCGACTAAGCTGAAGGTTGCCGATATTTCAGAAACCTCCGTCTGTCCGCTGGCAAGAATTATGCGCAGGGAGATGCGCAAACGCGGCATAGATTCCCTCAAGGTTGTCTTTTCTGAAGAAAAGGCGATGAAACCGCTTGAACCTGCGCAGAATACCGGCGGCGAAACCCGCCGCGACACACCCGGCTCAACCGCCTTTGTGCCCTCTGCCGCAGGGCTGATTATTGCGGGCGAAGTCGTAAAAGATTTAACAGGCATCCGCAACGAAGAATAAAAGACAGGTGTTTTTATTATGATGATTTCAACAAGAGGCAAATACGCCCTGCGCGTAATGATTGACCTTGCCGAACACGGAACAGATAAATATATCGCGATGAAAACAATAGCCGAAAGGCAGTGCATCTCGCTTAAATATATCGAGAGAATTTTACCTCCCCTCGTCAAGGCAAACCTGATTGAGGGCGTTCACGGCAAAGGCGGCGGATACAAGCTTACCCGCAGACCGGAGGAATATAAAATCTCCGAGATTCTCTCCCTCACAGAGGGCGACTTAGCCCCCGTTGCCTGCCTCGAATGCGGAGCGGAGCCCTGCAAAATGCACGCCGAATGCAGAACCCTCCCTCTCTGGAGCGAACTCAACAAACTCATCCTGAATTATCTCGAATCGGTAACCATAGCGGATTTAATGCGCGATATGAAATCATAAAAGCAGGCAGCCGCCTGCTTTTTCTCATTTTGTTATAATCTTTCACGGCAGGTGCGCTTCCGGCAGAGTTGACGGCATACGCTGTAACATAGCCGCCCCTGTCAGGGGAGGTGTCGCCGCAGGCGACGGAAGGGTTTGCCGCAGTCAAAAATGCATACCTGCATTCCGCATAGGCAGGTTGTGGGCAAATCACCCCTGAAATTTCAACTAATGCCGCACGGCATTCCCTGCACCTGTTTTCAAAACCGCACGGTAGGGAACGCGATTCCGCGTTCCGTTTATGTCCTTCAGAATTACTTGGAGATGCACCTTCAAATAAAAAGTGTTTTATTAATTGAATTGCCGTTTTGACTGTGCTATAATTATAATCAGTAGTTTTATGTTTTCTTTTGGAGGGTTTATATGAGAACATTTAAAAAATTATCGGCAGTTCTGCTGTGTGTCATTATGACACTCGGCACTGTTTCTGTCGGCGGAGGCGGCTTTGCCAAGTTGTTTGACGCGGTAAGCGTTGAAGCTTATGCCGAGGATGCACCGACAAGCGGACAGTGCGGCGACAATCTTTACTGGAACTTTGATGTTGACACATACACCCTCACCATAAGTGGCACGGGGGATATGTATGATTATGGTAGTGAAATAGACTCTGATTTTTTTAGTTCAGTTGAATACCAAAACTATGGTTTTAATTATATTTATATGAATAATCCTACGCCTTGGGATATGTTTAGGACTCAGATTCGAAAAATTGATATTCAGCCTGGTTGCACAAGCGTAGGCAACTTTGCTTTTTTTAGATGTTGGTATGTTGGGGGCATCATTTTTCCCGAAGGGATAACGAGAATCGGCAACTTTGTTTTTGGCAATTCAATTATTTGTCTTTCAAAGGTTTATTTCCCAAGCACTATCGAAAAAATGGGTGAGCATTTTTGCGTAGTATTAAATGGTGCAACATATTATCACCGTTTGATTTCGTGCTACGGTGGAGAGGAGGAACTCCTTGATTTATATGCTGAACCATTTCAAACGGGAAATGCATGTTTTAATACGAAAGTTTTTGGAGATTATATTATAGATGTTGATGAACAAACAAAAACGGCTGAAATAGTTGCTTATGTTGGCTGCGACGAGCAAATTGAAATACCTCAAAAAATGGGTGATTATACAATAACAGGCATCGGATACTTTTCGTTTTACAACTGTGTTTTTTTGAAGAGCGTAACGTTTCCCGAAACGGTTGTTTCTATAAAAGGTGGGGCATTTCAGTTTTCAGGTGTTGAAAACTTTTATATCTCAAAAAATGTTTCAAAAATCGGAGAGATAGCATTCCTGACAGTTTTAAAAAATTATTGTATTAATGAAGAAGGATATCCTGAATCGTATGTTAATATAGATGAATCTGGTAATTATGTTTTACCCAACGGCGAACCGGAATATATTTTAAGATTAAACAGTATTGTCGTTGATTCGCAAAACCAGTATTTTTCAAGCGACGAGTATGGCGTTTTATATAACAAGAATAAAACTGTTTTATATCAATATCCGATAGGATGCGGAAGGCAGAGCTTTGTGATTCCGTCTTCTGTCAATACTGTTTTTAACTATGCATTTAGTGGAAGCAAAAGCAGTGAAACGGGTTTAAAAAGAGTGTATATTCCCACAAGCGTTACTTTTTTGGCGTGCAATCCATTCGATGGTGGAATGACGCTCGATTATGAAGGCACTCAAACTGAATGGAATAATATTGTAACCTCATCATATCCTTTATATCCTGAGATTCCCGACAGTAGCAGTTATTACGGCGACGAACTTTATGCAAATTGGGAAATAATAAACGATCTGATACTTTACACTCAAAACTATAATTATTATTATGAAACATGGAATGACTATGAAGGTTATGCTATCGACCACTGCACCATAAATTTCAACGTCACCGACCCTATGAACGGTGTAACTCCCGACAGCATCACATACAGTTGGAGCAGTGACGGCAAATCCTGCACCGGCACGGCGGTATATAACGATTTCAATCATACCGTTACCGAAAATGCGACAGTTACTTCAAGAGTTTATTCAAACGCAACCTGCACGGCTCCCGGCACAACAAGATACACCGCAACTTTCAACAATACCGTGTTCTCCACTCAGTATAAGGATATTCAGAACATTTCCGCCCTCGGTCACAGCAAAAAGTGGGTTGTCACAACAACTGCAACCTGCACGCGCGAAGGTGTGGAATCATATAAATGCTCAAGATGCGGCACTGTGTTTGAAACCCGCACAATTGACAAGCTGCCGCACAGCTACAGCTCAACCGTTGTCAATCCGACCTGCACAAAAGGCGGTTACACAACTCACACCTGCTCATCCTGCGGCGACACATACACCGACAGTTATACCTCTGCTGCAGGTCACAGATACACGGATTATATAACAAAGCCGACCTGCACCGCGCAGGGATATACACTGCACTACTGCTCTGTATGCCATGATTCATATAAAGACAACTACACTCCTCCCGCACATACCCCGGGAAATCCCGTTGTTGAAAATGCAACAAACTCCTCCTGCGAAACGGAAGGCAGCTATGACGAGGTTGTCTATTGCACAAAATGCGGCGTGGAAATAAGTCGTGAGCATAAAATAACAGTTGCAGGTCAGCACACGCCTGCCGAAGCAGTTAAAGAAAACCCGGTTACCGCCACCTGCGAAAAAGCAGGAAGCTATGACCTTGTTGTCTATTGCGCAATCTGTAATAATGAACTTTCAAGACAGACCGTGACCGTTCCGAAATCAAATCATAAAGATACAAACAATGACGGAATGTGCGACACCTGCAAAAAGGTTACGGACGAAGCGAAATACAAAGCTTATCTGTTCGGCAAAATCAGGTTTAATGTCAAGTCCGATGAGGTTTACAAAAACTCAAAAGTAACTGTAGTTGCTAAGGCAAGCGGTATTCCGAGTGGCTATGTTCTTGCGATTTATGACGGCGGCTCAAAGCCTGCGGCAATCGGCGACAGCACATCGGTTACTTATGAAATGGGCGAACTTGTGGCTCAGAACAAGACTCTCACTGTTAAAGTTATCGATGCCTCCGGAAAAGCTCAGAAAGACGGCAACGGTAAAGAACTGAGCGCAAAAATCGAAATCAAAGTAAAGACAGGATTTTTCGATCTGATTGTCGCCTTCTTCAGAAAGCTTTTCGGTGCAAACAAGGTTACAATCAAACCTTAAACTGAATAACAGCAAAAACGGCGGGGAAAAACCCCGCCGTTCAATATTTTTCTTGTTTTTAATGCCTGACACCCAACACCTGACGCCTGATGTCTGACATCTGACACCTGACACCTGTATTACCACTCATCATTTTCATCAAGCATAACGGCGTGCGCGCAGCGTATTCCGTCAACCGCCGCCGAAACAATTCCGCCCGCATAGCCGGCGCCCTCTCCGCAGGGGTAAATACCCCTTATATTTGCCTGATATATCTCATCCCTGAGAATTCTGACAGGCGAAGAACTTCTCGTTTCGGGTGCGGTCAGAACAGCGTCGGGCATGGCAAAGCCGTTGAGCATCTTATCCATTTTAAGCAGCGCCGATGCCATCGTGTCGGTCACCTTTGAAGGCAGAATCTCTCTTATATCTCCGGGAGTCACCCCTGTCGGGCAGGTCGGTCGGACATTGCCGAGCTTTTTTGAAGGTGTGTTTTTCAAAAAATCACCCACCGTCTGGCAGGGTGCGGAATAATCGCCTCCGCCTTTTAAAAATGCGGTTTTCTCCATTTTTCTCTGCAGCTCAATTCCCGCAAGCGGATGTTCGCTGCCGAAGTTTTCGGGCTCAATTCCTACAAGCAGGGCGGAGTTTGAGTTTTCATCGTCCCGGGCATATTCGCTCATACCGTTTACAACAACGCTGTCTTCCTCCGAGGCAGCCGCCACGACCGTTCCGCCCGGGCACATACAAAATGTGTAGGCGCCTCTGCCGTGTTCGGGATGGCACGCCATCTTGTAATTCGCCGCCCCGAGAGCGGGATGCCCCGCATATTTCCCGTATTGAGCGCGGTCAATCATCTCCCTCGGGTGCTCGATTCTGACACCCACTGAAAACGGCTTTTGCATCATTTTTATTCCTTTTTTATAAAGCATCTCTATTGTGTCTCTTGCGGAGTGTCCTATGCTCATTATAACGGTGTCCGTCTCAAAATCGGAGACACTGCCGTCTTTGTCTTTGTATGTTACACCCTGAACAACACCGTTTGCAACAATGATGTCGGTTATCTGCGCTCCGAAATGCACCTCACCGCCAAGCGAGATTATCTCCTCCCGGAACGCCTTTACAACACCGCCCAGACGGTCTGTTCCTATGTGCGGGTGCGATGAATATTTTATCTCTTCGGGAGCGCCGTGTGCGACAAGCTCGTCAATAACCTTCCTGCAAAGCGGGTCTTTGATTCCCGTAGTCAGCTTACCGTCGGAGAATGTTCCCGCGCCGCCTTCGCCGAACTGCACGTTTGATGAGGTGTTGAGCTTCCTCGTGCTCCAGAATGTCCTGACATCCTGCGTCCTTGTGTCAACATCGTTCCCGCGCTCGAAAACCACGGGTCTGAGTCCTTCTCTCGCAAGAATAAGAGCGGCAAAAAAACCGGCAGGTCCGAAGCCCGCAATAACAGGGCGCAGCTTGCTCGTTCTCCGCAGGGCAGGGGGCTCATATCTGATTTCTTTTCCTTTTTCAACCTTTGCATTACGGCAGTTTTTGAGCAGTGATTCCTCGTCGCCGTCAACGGTAACATTTACATTGTAAACGAAATAAATGTCGTCCTTTTTCCGCGAATCAACCGCCTTTTTCGCAATTTCAATCCCCGTTATTTTTCTTTTCGGGCAGCGCAGAGCTTTGGCGGCGAGAGTCAGCAGCTCACTCTCGTCACTGTCAAGAGGCAGTTTGATTTCATTTATTTTCAGCATTTGCTTTTCCTCCGAGTTCGCCTGCAAGAAGGCCGGATGACCACGCCCACTGCAGGTTAAAGCCTCCGCAGTTCCCGTCAACGTCAATTATCTCACCCGCAAAAAACAAGTTTCTGCAAATGAGCGATTCCATTGTGCCGGGGTTTATTTCCTTTGTGCTAACTCCGCCGCTTGTAACCTGAGCGCAGTCAAATCCCTTTGTGCCCGTAACCTTTATTCTGAAATTGTGAATTGTGTTTTCAATAAGCTTTATTTCTTTTTCGCCGAGCGTCTTGATTTCTCTGCCGGCATCGTAAACACCGCTTGCCTTTAAAACGGATATACCAGCCGCTTTCGGCAGAATCCCGGTCAGAAGAGCGTCACAATCACGCCTGTTTTCTTTGCAGATTGCGTCAATCAGACTGCATATTTCACCGCAGCCAAGACCGGGTGCAAGGTCAATTACCGCATAAATATCTACGCCTTTTTCTCTGTTCTTTTCAAAACAGGCGGCAACCTCCATTGCGGCTATGCCCGAAATACCGCTGTCGGTGAATAAAATCTCCCCACAGGATGAACCGATGCACTTATCGTTTTTATAAAGACCTACGGTTGCGCTGTGGATGCGGACACCCTTGAGCGCTTTCGTTATTGAAGAATCGGCTTTAAGCGGAACAA
>JAEEYU010000062.1 GCA_016288315.1 Clostridiaceae bacterium
AAAAGTCTCTGTAATTATCATCATTTACATCACTGTCAAAGGTTCTGCCCATATTCATAAAGAAATAATGCTCGGCGCGGTGCGTTGAAGCGCAGAAGGTAAGGCCCTCTTTTTCGCAGGCAGCTTTCAGCTCGCCCGCAATGTCTCTGCAGGGACCCATCGCCTTGGCATTCCATCTGTTGAATTCCGTTTCATACATTGCAAAGCCGTCGTGATGCTCACAAACGGGCATAACAAATCTTGCTCCCGCTTTCTTAAAAAGAGAAGCCCATTCTTCTGCATCATATTTTTCCGCTGTGAACATCGGAATAAAATCCTTGTAGCCGAATTTATCCTGAGGCCCGTATGTTTTTATGTGATGCTCAAATTCACGGCAATTCTTATCATACATTGCCCTGGCATACCACTCGTTGCCGTAAGCCGGCACACTATATATTCCCCAGTGAATAAAGATACCGAATTTATCCCGGTAATACCATGAGGGAGTCTTATGATGCGATAAAGATTGCCAGTTATTCCTATATCTTCCGTTTTCTATTACTTTTTCAATTTGTTCAAGATATTCTTTTTCAGTCATGGCCTTCTCCGTTAATTATACTTATCTTTTTCTACAAATACCGATTTGTTTATTTCCTTGTCAACAATGTCACGCACTCGATGTGGTTTGTGAAGGGGAACATATCGACGGGTTGGATTTTTCGGACTTTATAGCCGTTTTTTGTGAGGAAGGCGAGGTCGCGGGCGAGGGTTTCGGGGTTGCAGGAGATATAGACAACGGTTTGCGGGGCGAGGGTGACGAGAGAGGACAGGAACTTTTTATCGCTGCCGGCTCTGGGCGGATCCATAAAGACGACGTCCGCTTTTTCGCCCTGCCGCGCCGCCTCGAGCATAAACTCGCCGGCATCCGCCTTGACGAAGGCGATATTTTCAATTTTGTTGCGTTTTGCGTTGAACACGGCATCCTTCACGGCGTCGCCGTTGAGCTCAACGCCCGTGACGCTGCCCGCGTGCCTTGCGGCGGCTATGCCTATTGTGCCGGTGCCGCAGTAGGCGTCGATGACCGTGCTGTCTTTGCCGAGATTAGCAAAAGAAATTGCTGTGTTATAAAGAATCTCCGTCTGCACGGGGTTTATCTGATAAAAAGACGAGGGGGAGATGCGGAAGGTGCAGCCGCAGAGGGTGTCTTCGATATATCCCCTGCCGTAAAGAACCTCGCTGCGCTCGCCCAGCACCATACTCGTTTTGTGCGGATTTATATTGAAAACGACGGTTGTGATTTCGGGGAATTTTTCAACGAGGGCGTCGGTTATGCGGTTTTTCATCGGGAAACGGGGGTTTGCGCCGACAAAAACGACCATAATCTCACCCGTTGAAAAGCCCCTGCGCACAAGCACGTGGCGCAGGAAGCCCGCGCGGCTGTCTTCGTTATAAGGCAGAATTTTGAAGCGGGGCAGGAGCGAGCGGATATAAACGGTGATTTCATCCGCTTTTTTGTCTTCGGTCAGGCAGGAGTTGACGTTGACAACGTTATGCGTGCCCGACTGATAGACGCCCGAAACGATTTTGCCCGAGCGGGTGAGCTGAAAAGCCGCCTGCACCTTGTTGCGGTAGTGAACCGGATTCTGCATGCCGGTTATTTCTTCCACACGGCAGAAACGCCCGAGTAATCTGATACAGCGGGCTGTTTTCCACGAGAGCTGCTCGGGATAGGTCATATTCATAAGCTGGCAGCCGCCGCATTTTTTTGCATACGGGCAGGGCGCCTGCTCTTTTTTTGCGTTTGTTTTTGCGCTCATTCGTCAATTACAAAATCCACCGCAACGCTCGTTTCGCGCACGGCGTGCATGTGGGGTTTTACGACGGAGCAGTGATAGGGATCCTTCTGGTAAGCTTCAAGAGCCGCCTCGTCATCGACGACGACCTGAAGAATCACGTCGTAGGAGCGTTCGGAGTGAAGAAAATCCACGCCGGCTTCAATGGAGCGCAGCTGAGGCACGTTGCCCTGCATTGAGAGCAGAACCTGCTTTGCCTTTTCGCAGTTTTCGGGGGAATTGTCTTTGAGCTTGAAGCATACTGTGTGTTTTATCATGGTGGTTTCCTTTCGGGGGGTGAGATTGTTCGGCGGGGGATTGAGGGGTTTGATACGGATTATTTTTTTATTCTGCTCCAGTATTCCTTTGCCGCCTGTTCGTTTTTATTGTCGCCGTATTCGTAATAGGTGCGGTCCTTTATGGCGTCGGGGAGATACTGCTGTTTTACCCAGTGGTTGGGGAAGGAGTGGGCGTATTTGTAATTCTGCCCTTTGTTCGGGTTGTCTTCGCCGTCGTAGTGTTTGTTCTGGAGCTGCCGCGGAACGGGACCGGTCAGCCCCTTCTGCACATCCGACATTGCGGCGTCTATTGCCGCCTCGCCCGAGTTCGATTTGGGCGAGTTGCAAACGAGAATAACGGCATCGGCGAGGGGGATTCTCGCCTCGGGCAGACCGACAGCCATCGCTATGTCAACTGCCGCCTTGACTATGGGGATAATCTGCGGATATGCGAGCCCGACATCCTCGCAGGCGCACACCATAAGGCGGCGGCAGGCGGAGGGAAGATCCCCCGCTTCGAGAAGGCGGGCGAGGTAGTGAAGAGCGGCGTCGGGGTCGGAGCCGCGCATTGATTTCTGGTAGGCGGAGACTATGTCGTAATGCTCGTCGCCGTCACGGTCGTATTTCATGGCGCTCTTCTGCGTCAGCTGTGCGGCGAGGTCGAGAGTTATCTGTTTTTCGTTACCGCCGGATGCGGCGAGGCAGCAGAGTTCAACGGCGTTCATCGCCTTGCGGACATCACCGCCGCAGGAGCGTGAAATGTAAGCGACAACGCCGTCTTCGAGCGTGTATTCCTCTTTTCTCTCATCGGCGAGAAACGCGAAGGCGCGGGTGACGGCGCGTTCAATTTCTTCGGCGGGGACGCTCTTGAATTCAAAGACGGTTGAGCGCGAGAGAATCGCGTTATAAACATAGAAATAGGGGTTTTCGGTAGTGGAGGCGATGAGGGTGATTGCGCCGTTTTCGATGTATTCGAGCAGGGTCTGCTGCTGCTTTTTGTTGAAATACTGAATCTCGTCAAGGTAGAGGAGAATGCCGTTGGGCGCAAGGAAGGTGTCGAGCTTTGCGATTGCCTCCTTGATGTCGGCGGTGCCCGCCGTTGTGCCGTTGAGCTTGACAAGGCAGCGGTCGGTCGCCTTTGCGATTATGCCCGCGAGCGTGGTTTTGCCGACGCCCGAGGGACCGTAAAAGACCATATTGGGAAGCTCGCCCGACTTTATGATGTTGCCGAGCGGTCTGCCCTCGCCGAGCAGGTGCTTCTGCCCGACGATATCTTCAATTTTTTGAGGTCTGAGCCTTTCGGCAAGAGGTGCGGACATTTTTTATACCTCCGGATCAGGGTTTAGGTATCAGGGGTTAGGGTGTAGCGGCGGAGAAAGTGCGGGTTTTGACCCTTCCGTCTTGACCGCAAGCGGTCAAGCCACCGTCTCGCCTGCCGGCTCGGTCGGCGCTTCTGCTTCGCAGAGGTGTCCGCCGGACACCCGCGCCCCTATAAGGGGAGGCCAATGCGGAACGCCGGACGGCGTTGCCTGCGGTTGACATTATGTGTGAGATTGAGGTTAAGGCGGCGGGCGATTGATAATCGCCCCTACCGGGTGCATGGGGGATTGCAATAAGGGTAAATGCCCTCTCAGTCTCGCTTGTGCCCGACAGAGTTTCGGGGTTGTTGCCAAAAAAGGGCGGTTTTGCCGCCCTTTTCAGTTAAACACTGTTTTAAAATACTATTCTGCTGCCGATGTATTCGTCGAGGTCTTCAATCTTAATGCGGACCTGTTCCATTGTGTCGCGGTCGCGAACGGTCACGCAGCCGTCTTCCTGCGAGTCGAAATCGTAGGTGATGCAAAGGGGCGTGCCGATTTCATCCTCTCTGCGGTAGCGTTTGCCGATTGAGCCGGTTTCGTCGA
>JAEEYU010000063.1 GCA_016288315.1 Clostridiaceae bacterium
AATATGCACAAATTTCATCTCTTTGAGGTGCGAAGCAGTTTTCACGCAAAAAAAGAGCCGCAGAACAAGGAAGATTTGTGAGAGCATACTTAATGTATGGTAAGCAAATCTGACGATGTTATGCGGCTTTTAGTTTGATGTTGAAAACCAATACCGGTTTATGAGTGACTGCCCAAAGGCGGCTGCTGGTATCTTTATAAATAATTTATTTATATTAACAGTTTATTAAACGCAAACGGATTTTTGTCGCAACCGTTTCAGTCGAGGTTTAGGTCGAGGATTTCACGGGTTATTTCGTTATGCCGCTCGGTTATCAGCAGATCGCGGTTAAACCTGAAATACTGCTCGCAGCCGTAGCGGCCGATAAACTTCGCGACCGCTTTCTGCGCCGTCATTTCAGTTACGAGCAGGGCGGTTTCGCGCTCCGCTCCGAACGCCTTTTCGCAGAAGAGCAGGGCGCAGTCCATTTTGCCTTTTGTTTCGGCGGCAAGTGCTTTGAGCCCCGATGTTAATGAGTCAAATTCTCTTTTTATCAGCGCAAAAGCGGCGGCGGAATCCGTCGCGTTTTCTTTTTCTGCGGCGGATGCCATCTTTTCAAGCGCCTTTGCCGCATCCGTCTGACTTTTTATACTCTCTGCGCTCATTGCGCCCGAGCGTTTTGCCCGTTCGCACTCGTCAAAGAGCGCCGATGCCCTTGCGCGGAGCGCCGCGGCGGGAGCCGTCATAAAAGCGGGTGACACACGAAGCGCTTTGACGTTGTTCATAAGCGCCGTCAGCGAGTTTTCGCAGGCGGAGACCTTGCGCACCTCGGCGCAGATTGCGTCAAACACAAGACCGAGCAGTGAGAGCCGCTCGTCAAACGCGGCGGATTTTGCGCGGTCGGCGATTTCATAATCCGCCGTGCCGTTTAAGATTTTATCCACCTGATAATCGGACTTGTATTTTACAAACAGATCGTAATATGTCGCAAAGTCCCTTGCGATTTTCGGGTTTTGCAGATACTGCCCGATAAGCTCGCGGTCAACGGTGAAGCCCTTTTTCTCATAGAGCTTTATCATATCGCTCAGGTCAACCCAGCCCCTCGCCGTTACAAACTGCTTGCCCGACACAGTCGATTCAACACAGTAAAAGTCGTCCTTTTTTATGTCGAGGTAGGTAACAACGGCGGGGTGCACACCCTTTTCGAGAGCATATTCCTTCCACACCTCAAAATCGGGCTCAACGTCAATTCTTTTTAACCTGTCCCACGTCACAACGTCAAACTCGCGCACGGAGTTGTTGTATTCGGGCGGATTGCCTGCGGTTACAACTATCCAGCCGTCGGGCACCCTGTGAGTGCCGAAGGTTTTGTATTGCAGAAACTGGAGCATTGACGGGGCAAGCGTTTCGGAGACGCAGTTTATCTCATCGAGAAAAAGAATGCCCTTTTCAACGCCGTCGTTTTCAATGCGCTCCCAGACAGAAGCGATAATCTCGCTCATTGTGTATTCCGACACGCTGTATTCCCTGCCGCCGTAAGTCTTTTTGACAATAAAGGGCAGACCGAGAGCGCTCTGACGTGTGTGATGGGTCATTGAATATGACACAAGCCCCACGCCGAGCTCGCTTGCTATCTGCTCCATAACAGCGGTTTTGCCTATGCCGGGAGGACCTATCATAAACACGGGCCTCTGCCTCTCGACGGGTATAAGAAAGGCGCCGTTTTCATCCGTTGTGAAATAGGATTGAGCGGCGTTTCTTATCTGCTGTTTTGCCTGTTTGATGTTCATACCGTTCCTCAGGCCAGTTCAAACTTCAGGTTGTATTCGAGCGCGTATTTCCAGGCGGCGGAGCCCTTTTTGACGCAGAGAACTATCTCGCTGCCCTCGTCAAATGCGCCCGGGTCGATTATTTCGACCGTTTTGGGGATGAAGATTTTTTTGAGGTTCGTGCAGTTGCTGAACGCAAATATGCTGATGTTGATTGTCTCAGCCGGCACGGTGAACTCCTCATCCTTTTTGCCTGCGGGGTAGTAGCGCAGCATCGCCTTGTTTTTGGTGAACATTACGCCGTCAACGCTGCAATACTCCTCGTTGTTCTCATCAACGTCAATGCTCTCGAGGTTTACGCATTTGCTGAAAACGCGCCACTCAATCATATTGACGCCTGCGGGGATTCTTATGCTTTTTAAGCTTTCGCAGTCATAAAAAGCACTGCTCTCAATAATGGTTACGCTGTCGGGCAGGCAGACCTTTTCAAGCTTTGCGCACATGCTGAACGCCGAGTTGCCTATCTGGATGACTCCGTCGGGAACAATAACCTCGGTGATTGTGCCGCACTTGTAAAAAGCGCCGTCGTCAATGCCCGTGATGCCGTCGGGAATAACTATCTGCTCCTCGTCGCCTCTGTAATCGGTGAGCACATCGTCTTCCGTTACGAAAAATTCCGGTCTGTTCATCTTTCTCCCCCTTTTCACACCGCGGGCGGTTTTTGTGGAATTCAATCCGCGGAATGAATTATTATTTGAATTTTAATTGCCTGCTTTTCGGTTGTTTACCCTCGAAAGGCGGTTGCCCTTGCCTTTCTGAAAACTCTCTGCGGCGGAATATTCCGCAGGATTATCTTTAATTATAACTTTTTTCAGACATTTATACAATCATAATTTTTCGGTTTTGATAAAATCATCCAAAACCATACACATTTCGAGGCAGATGTCTGCGTTACCTGCCTTATATGCGCGAACGAGGGCGAAAATATAAAACTTTTTTGCAATATCCGCGCTGTTTTCAAACCATTTTGCGCTCCTGACCGTGAAGCGCTCGATGTGAAAACAATCCGAAAAGGCGCCGTCTTCAACGCACCCGACGTTCTCGCCGAGCTCAACGGCGTGCAGGTGTCTGCAAGGGCTGAAGGTGAACGCCCTGACATCCGTATTGACCGAGATTCCGGTAACGCGGGTGCCGCCGATATAGAACTCGTCCGCCACGGGATTGGAGTCTTTTCTTTCAAAGCGTATGCCCGCCCAGTCGTCGGCGCTGCCGTTGAAATAAACCCTGCCTATTTCGCACAGGTAGCCGAAGGCGTGCTTTTCGACATATCTGAGATTTGCCGAAACCACAAGCGTTCTGAGGTTCCTGCACCGCTCGAACGCTCCCGCGCCGATAAACGTTACCGTGTCGGGCAGAATAACGCTCTCGATGTCGGCTCTGCCGAAAAACGCCTGCCTGCCGATTTTTGTAACTGGCAGTTCACCTATATAAGCGGGAATCTCGACCGAGGGCGAGGTGCCGAGATAATTCGTCACCGTGACCGCTCCGCCATGAACCGTAAATTCAAACACCCTGCGCCACTCTGTTTCGGAGAACTCGCGCAGACCGAGTTCCTTCTCAAACCTCTCGTTTTCCGCCGCCTCAAGCTCGTCGGGGGAATACGCCGAGTTTTTGTATTCGAGCAGAAAAGCCGTCATCTGCGCACAGTCGCAAGCGCGCCCGATGTATTCATCGGCAAGCGAGGGCGAGGGTCTGCCCGTAAAGGCGAGCAGATTTTTAAGCGCATCAACGTCTCCGCAGGCAAAAACCGCCTTCTCGGCTGCAAGGCAGCATTTATCCCTGTTTGCCTCAATATAATCCTCCGCCGTTTTCACAAGGTCGGCGGGGGCATTGAGCCGTCCGCAGATTCTCGCAACGCAGATATTTGTGATGTCAAAGCAGTTTTTTAAATCCAGAAGAGCCGAAAAACCGCCCCGGAACGTGAAATCCCACAGGTTTTCGCACAGTGCGAACGCCGACATCCCCGTGCTTTTGGGAGCGCCGCAAAACTCGAGTTTTCTTAAAGAATCGCAGTGGCAGAACGCCGATTTGCCGATTGTTCTGACCCCTGCGGGGATTGTAACGCTTTTGAGCGAGCGGCAGAAGTTAAACGCCTGACTGCCTATTGAAACAAGGTTTTCGGGCAGGGTGATATCACTGAGAGCCGCGCAGTTCATAAACGCATCCGCTCCGATTTCAACAAGGGTTGACGGCAGTTCGACGCTCACCAGCTCACGGCAGAACGAGAAAGCCGAGTTCATAACGGCTGTTACGCCCTCGGGCAGAACGATGCTGCGGACGTTCTGCATAAAGAACGCCTTTTCGCCTATGACGGTTACCTCATCCGGCACAACAACATCCGTTTTGCGCCCGACATATTCGGTCAGAACACCGTTTTTGATTATAAAGCCGATGGTCTTATTCACCGTTTCCCTCTTTTCATGCCGCGGGCTGGTTTTTATGTAAATTGAAGATTGTTTCCTTCTTGTGTTTAAAAAAGTGCTATACAGTTTAAGTTCTTCCTGCGGAAAAAGTTTTGTTTAACCGAAGGTCGTCCCGACAGAGGTGTTAATAACTGAACTTATAGCAATACCCGTCAAGCGTTTCATCCGTCAGGAAGTTCACGCCCGTTAGCGTCAGTTCGTTTTCGCGCACCTCGGCAACAAAGCCGAGCCCGCCGTCATCCGTATAGAGCACCGACGGCAGATTGAGATAAACGAGCATATCGCCGGGCTGAGAAAACGTGTTTTCGCCGATGTCGTGCTGATGCCCGCTGACATATATTACCGGAGCGGCGGCGTTTTCGCCCGCTTCTTTCAAAATTCTCTCCATACGCGCGGCGGCGGAGCCCATATCTTCAATCGGCTTGTGGCAGATAACAAAAACCGGGGTTTTGCCTTTGACTGCGGTGTTGAGCTCCTTTTCAAGCCAATTCATCTGCTCCTCCGAGTGATATGGCTCGCCGAAGTCGCAGTCCTCCGTGCCGAGCACGATGAACGGAATGCCGCATATCTGCTTTGTGTAATAGACCTTCTCCGTCTTTATTCCGTTTAATGCGCAGAACTGCAGAAAATATCTCCGCGCCGTTTCATAATCGGGGCTGTCGCTGTGATGCCAGCTGTCGTGATTCCCCATTTCGGGCACGCGCCCGCGGATCCGGCAGTATAGATTCAGGCAGTTATAGAGGTTGATGTATTCGCGCAGGTCGCCCGAATTGGTGAGGTCGCCGCTCATGACTATTGCGTCTGCGTCATTCTGTGTTCTGCCTGCGGCGGCAAAAACCTCGCGCATAAGGTTTGTTCTGTCGCGCGTGGGGTCGGCGTCGGCGTGAATATCCGACACAAGCACCGCCCTTAAGATTATGTCATCCGCATGCTTCGCGGGCAGAACGCCCGCATTCTGAAACAGCAAAGTGAAAATAAGCGTCAGCGACGTGATTATTCTTGCAAACATATTTCAACCTCGTTTGTGTATTATAAAAAGCCGTTTTGTGCGGGTCAGTCCTGCTCCTCCAGCACCGCCCTGATTGCCCAGGGCGGAACGGGCGGGACGGTGAGCGGATTGCCGACAAAAACAAATGCCGTTTTGTATGGCGGCTTTCGTTCGGGGAAGGTTCCGTAGCCGTCGGTAAAATAGATGAGCCCTCCGAGGCGGGTGAACTCCTTTTCCGCAATAAGGCGGTCAACCTCTCTGAAAACGGGGCGGAAGTCGGTGCCTCCGAGCCCTTTTGCGGTGAAATTGCTAATATAAGCGTCAAACTCGCTCTGATTTTTTATCCGCACGTGCTCCTGAACGGCGGAGTCGCACTGAATGATATGCAGGTTTATCTCATTGAAAAAGCTCTCTGTGCTTTTGAGTATCGAGTAGGTTTTCTGCAGGAATTTTCTGACAAGACCGCTACTTGTCGAGCCGGAGGTGTCAACGGCTATGACAAACTCGCGCACGCGGCAGTCCTCCTTGTATTCGAGCGGCTCAATGAGCGGCATATTGCCGAAAAGACCGAGCCCGTAGGTGTAAAAAATATAGTCGAACTCGTCGTCGTTTATCTTCATCGCTTCGCCCGGCACGGCGAATTTTTTGAGGAAGGCGGCATAATCGTATCGGTCGCGGTTGACCTCTTTTAACTGCAGGGCCATTTCGCCCGCTGTCTCGCCCTTCTCCTTTGAAAAGGTCTCCATATCCATCTGTATTGAGCGGGAAATCTCCTCCCACTCCTTTTCGAGAGCGCCTTTTTTTGCATTTGCCTGCGCAGTCTCTTCATTTGAGCCGCCTGCGTTTTCGCCGTCACCGTCTCCGCTGTCGGAGCTGTCCGCTCCGCCGCCTTCGCCCCCGCCCGACGGCTGATTTTCATCATCCCCGCCGCCGTCCTGCTTTTCGCCTTTTTTGTTTTCATCCTCATCGGGAGGGGTGCCTCCGTTATACCAGAGGCGGTGGTCGTCAACGGCAAAAAGCGAGTGAAGCCTTGACACCTCTTCAAGTGTCGGCTTTTTCTCTCTGAAATAACGGTAAAGCTTTTCCGCCGTAAAAGAGCCCGCTCCGTTTTCAAGGTTGCGAAGGGCGTCCCTCTGTGCGGCGGAATACTCCGTCTCAAAGCAGTCGAGACCGAGAGAAGTTATTGTGTGCTCGGCGCAGATGTCGCAGGCAAGGTCCCACAGCACCGGGTCAACATCGCCCGCAAAGGCGTGGCGGAACACGCAGTGCATAATCATATGCAGAACATCGCGCGGCACCTGATTTTTATGGGCTAAATATCTTCTGAGCGTGAACTCTTCGCCGTAAAAGAGCTTTGCCCCGTCAACCCTGTATGTTGTATCGGACGGCGTGAAGGCGAGGCGCATAACGGCCGAATCCATAAATCGCAGGTTCAGCAGTATCGTGTTCTGCGCCAGGCGCATTATTTCGGCGGCAAGGGCAGCCGCCTTTTTGCTTTTTTCGTCGTCGGTCATATCTTACCTTGCCTCTGCTTTTAAAATTCCCTCTCTGATGCTGCCGTCGAGTGTGATTTCGAGAGCGCCCGCCGTGCGTTTTATAAATTCTACGGGTTTCCCGTCGAGAGTAACAACGGGGTTTTCGCACTCGCGAAGAGTGATTATCAGCGTGTATTTTTCGTTTTTGCCGTAGTATCTGAATTTAATCTCCGCCGAATTTTCGTCAACATTGCGGTAATCGGTCCACACGTCAAAGCCCGTTGTGACCGTGCCCGCTTTGTAGTAGGCGTCCGCCCAGATGCATACGGGAGCGGAGAGACCGCCGAAGTTGTGGAACCAGCCGCCCCTCTTTGTTTTTATTCCGAAGCACTCGTAGGTGAAGTATGAAAAATCGACCTCGTTTTTCCAGATTCCGAGCGCTCTGCCGGCGATTTCAAACGCAAAGGCGCCGTCGCCCAGGTCGAGCATTGTCTTCCAGAAAAACCACTGGTGGCTCATCCAGACGTTGCCGTTCCAGTAGCCGTCGTCGAAGTAGTATGAGGCGGTCATGTCAACTGCGCTCAGACCCGCTTCGCTCCATATCTCCTTCGGGTTTTTAAGGTGCGCCAGAAGCTTTTTCGCCCTGTCGGCGGGAGCGGCCCCCGCAACGAGGGGATAGAGGCCGTCAAAGCCCTTGTTGAAGTTTTCGCCGTCTTTTGTTGTCATAAGGGACGGCTTGCCGCCCTTGTCATAAACGGTGTAGCCGTAGTAGCCGCTCTCCTCATCCCACGCAAGGGTGTTGAGCGCGTTTTCGCTCTGTTCGATGTCCCGGTCATAGACGGGAACATCCTCGTTTTTGCCGAGGTAAATGGCTGCCGCCCTCATTATTTTGCCCGCCCTTATGACCTGCGAGGTTGTAAGGCAGGGGCAGGAATAACCCTCCGCCTTTCTGTTTATCATTTCCACCTGCGCGGGGTAGTCATCCATGCCGGAGCAGGAATACCAGTAGTCGTAGGCGGTGAGCAGACCGTTGCCGAATTTTGCAAAGGTCGAGCCCGCACGCCTGCCGCGCAGGAACTCGTAATATCTTTTCATTTTCGGGTAGAGAGAGTCAAGGTCGTGCTTGTTCACGGTGCGGTTGAGAAGCTCGTAATATTCCGCAAACTGTGTCGGAACAAGCGAGCCGTGAAGCAGAAATGTAAAATCTTTATTGTCTTCGTCGCACAGGTAGGTGTCGAGCGCGTAGCGGCAGAGCTCCGGCGAAAATTCCAGCAGACCGAGACCGATAAAGCCGCTGTCCCACGTGTAGAAGGAATCCCAGCGCTTGCCCGGCGTGTGGTGAACAACGTTTTCGCCCCTGCGGTAAACGGGATAAACCGCGTTTGTCAGCAGGGTGGATTTCATAATATTTATGCTTAAAGCGTATTTTTCGCCGTCGGAGTTGAATTTAACCCTCTGCGCCGATTGCTTTGCTCTGTTGTAAATGCTCTCGTATTCCTCATCGCGGAGCGGTGCGAAATCTCCGTTTGCAACAACGGCGTATTCAATATGGCTCTCACCTGGCTCAATGAAGATTGCTTTTATGAGCGGGTTTACAAAAAAGCCCTCGTCGCTCTTTTTCATTCTGAACGAGCGTGAAAACGTCTCGCGCAGGCAGTCGTAGGTCG
This sequence comes from Clostridiaceae bacterium, assembly GCA_016288315.1. GTDB lineage: Bacteria > Bacillota > Clostridia > Oscillospirales > Acutalibacteraceae > CAG-177. The sequence goes on from JAEEYU010000063.1 coordinate 8,362, forward strand.
GGTCGCCGTTTGAAAGGCGGTTGATGAGGGCGTCCTCAAGGCAGCCGCTGTCAAGCGTTCTCAACCTTGTGTTTTTGCTGTGCGTGAGAACAGTGTAACGGCAGTTTTCATAGCCGTAATCCAGCCCGACGCTCAGCCCTCTGCCGTTTTCTTCGCTCTTTATTTCGGGTGTGTAATTGTATTTTACGGTGCGCACGGAGATTTTTTCTCCGCTCTCGGCAACTGCGAGAAAATCGAATTCAACGCCCGCTCCGCCTTCGCTTTCAAAAACGGGATTTTCTTTAAAAGGCAGGTAGGCAAAGGTGAGTTCGTCGCTGTGCGGGAGCGTGATTTTTTCGCCGTTCAGGTCAAAAACGCCGTTGCCGTCCGTTACCGTGCGGTATCTCAGAGCAAGCACGGGGTTTTCAAAGCCCTGCGCCGTGAGAGCGAACGAAACCCTGTCGCCCTTTTCGCAGCCGAAGGGTTTTAAACCGAGAAAATGCACGTGAGCATGGTCGCATCTGTCGCCCAGACCGCAGCCGAGATAAAACTCGCTGTCGCGGAACATCCCCTTGAACATACCGTCGGGGTTTTCGCCGTCCCAGGGGCGGGGCACGGCGTAGGAGTATTCCTCATAATCGTTTGCGTTTTTAATAACGCACTTTACGGGAACAACGGGCTCCGCTCTGTCATAAAACGGAAGCTCAAGTGACGCATAATAATTGACAATGCAGTTTTGCGAAAGCTCCGTATTGTTGACGATTTCGCACCTTGCGAGAAAGGCGTTTTCGTCAATCTTTGAAAAAGAAACGTCGGCATAGACCCTGTCTTTCCACATAAGCTCGTATCTGTAAGCGTAGTATGTGTAATCGGGGCTGCACTCCCACAGGTGGTAGGCGCTCGGCACCGTGACGTTTGGCACGGGAACGGAGGAATTCCACAGCGTCGGGTGAACGGTGAAATCGAAGCGGCCGCCCTCCGCCTTTAAAGCGGGGATGATTTGCGACAAACCGAAATATTTTTTGGAATACGGTCCCCACAGGGGCATTTTCATTGTTTCTTTCATAATAATCCTTTCTTAAAGCGCCGCTTCGGCAAAGCCGATGCACTCGCGCCCTCTGAGCATATCTGCAACATTCCGCGCATTGAAATAAAGCCGCAGGCTGCCGCCGCACCGGACGAGGTGGCTTGCGTAAACATACTGATTCATCCACTGCGCTCCGCCCGGCTCGAGCAGAACCTTTTCAAAACGGAAGCTCTTTGCGTCATCCGATGTCAGCAGAAGAATCGCCGAATGGCTGTGCCCGTCTTTTTCATAGATTCCGTTCTGAATGCCGATGTAACCGTCGCTCAGGCGGTAAACCTTGAGACAGCCGCTGCAGAGGTTGAAATATTCGCTGCCCCTGTCGGGCGAGAGAACGGGTTTTTCCGCCTTGACATATCCCGAATCGGGATAATCGCTCTCGGCGTAGGTTATATAGGTCGGCTCGCAGAAGCCGCAGTCTTTGATAAAGGTCAGCCCGCAGGAGTAATAGAGGCGGTTTTTTCCGTTTTCGCGAAACAGAAACGGGTTTGAGATTGAAACGCCGCGCCCGTTTTTTTCAATACTCTGCGAAAATGAAATCACCGTTCTGCTCTCTGACCAGTTTTTGAGGTCGGTGCTTGTTCTGACGGCGATTTCCGAGCGCCATTTTGCCAGATTGACAAGGGTGAGCGCGTTTGCAGGGAGCGGGCGTGTGCGCTCATAGAAGAGATAATACCTGCCGTCAACGAGGTTTATGTCGGGGCGCATTGCCCGTGATGCGACCTTGACGGGCTTTTCAAAATTCACTCCGTCGTCGGAGGCAAGCATATAAACGCCGAGCTGGGTGTGGCAGAAAAGGCGCCACCTTCCGTCGGGGGTGAGGTCGGGAGTCAGAAGCGAAGGGTCCGCCGCCGCAAGCGCTCCGCCGAAAGGTTTTATGACGGGGCTGCGCCCGTCAACGCAAAACCGTGCGTTTATTATCTGCTCAACAGTTATATTTTCAAGCTGATGCTCTCTCATAAGCTGCTTTTACTCCGTGTGCCTTAAATCTTCTCACTGACAAAATACCTGTTGACCTCTGTCTCCGTCACCATAACCGATTCCTGGTTGAAAAATGCGCAAAGGTCGCCGGCTATTGCGTCAACAACAGCCCTTTCGGTGCCGACGAGCGACAGAATCAGCGAATTCTCCTGCGTGTAGGTGCCGTCCTCGTGGATGTATCCGCCCTGGGCGACGGAGAACGAGAACGCCACGCCGTAGCTGCGGCACACACCCTTTAATATTTTGACGTATTTGTCGGTTTCGTGAACCTGCTGCATGGTCTCGGAGTCGTTGAGACCCACGTAAATCTTCGTTTCGGTCATACTTACCCCCTGTGTGTTATTTCAAACAGCTTTGTTTCGCCCGCCTGCATTGCAACGCTTATAACCGTCCCTTCGCCGCGCAGGCCGTTTTCGCAGAAAAGCTCCGCATAGGCGCAGCCGCCGTCAAGATATATCTTCTTTTCGCCGCCGCTGTTTGCGTGTATTACGGCGTAATTCTCATTGATATAAACAATATCGTCTGTTCTGTTATAGATGTGAACTCCGTTTGCCTCGCAGAATGCGCGGTATTCCTTTGCCGAAAACTCCGGCTTTAACTTCGATACGGAAATATATTCAACCCCGTCTTTTTTGCAAAGCTCAAGGGCTTTTTTCATATTCGGCGTTCTGACGCATGAAACAAAAATTACCGCCTTGTAGTTATTGTAAACCGCCTCAAAATCGGCAACGTCAAAATAATCGTAGGGCGCGCCCATATTCCCGAGCTCCCTGCGCCTGTCAAAGGCGGTGTTGCGCAGACCGCATTCCGTCATATATCTGTAAGCGTCGGCGTCGGCAAAAACGGCAACCTCGGCAACGCTTTTTCTGTTGCTGTTTTTAAGCGAGCGGGCGTATATTTCACGCATCTGCTTCATATCAGCGAGAATTGCGGGGTCGTCAAACCAGCCGCCCCACATGTCAAACCACCAGAAGCCGTTGCCCCTGACGAGCTGGCGGCCGAAGGATTTTTTTATTGCCGCATCTGCAAGTGCGGCGTTTTCGAGCGGGTGCCAGACGGGGGCAGTCATATTTGCCTCCCTGTCGTATTCGGGAGCGCCGACGGAGAGGAGCTTTGTCAGGTGCGTTCGGATGTCGCACTCCTGCAGGCAGATTTTGCCGTGCAGGCGCACGGAATCCGCGGGATACATCTCGGTCCAGTCCCTGTCGGGGTGCCTTGTGTCAATATATGAATTGGGCGAGCAGATAAAATCGATGTTCTCACTCCCGAGAACGGCTGAGAGGGCGTGCGTGCCGTAAAGAGGGGATGTAACCTCGAGCGTATAGCCGTAGAAGGTGCCCACAACCACGTTGCGCCCCGTCTCTTTTTTTGCAACGGAGGCAAAATAACAGATATCGTCGGCAACGGCGCGGTTGGCAAACTCAAGGTAACGAGCAAGGTTTTCATCTTTGTGGTAAGGACCTTTGCCCTTGAGCGCGGAGAGGTCGGGCAGCCCCTTGTATTCACAGCCGGGGTAATATTTCTGCAGATATTCCCTGAACGGCTTTTCGGCGTTTTTGCACGCTCCGCCGTTTAAATCAAAGTGGAACCACTCCTCCGTGTTGCCGCCCGCAAGCTGATAGCCCACAATGTGTGAGGCGTAACCGCTCTCATTTATATGGCGGATAACCTGAGCGAGCATACCGGCGGCGGTCTCGCGGTATTCCGCCGAAAAAAGCAGCTCGCGCACGCCCGAGGAATCGGTGCAGTTGGGGTTTTCTTCAATCCACCACTGCGGCATTGACATATTCACGCGCGGGAAAATGTAGGCGTCGGGGCAGGCGTCGAGGATTCTTCCGACTGAAGCGTCAAGGGTTGAAAAATCGGGCTCGCCCTTTGTGTCGAATATTCCGCCGTGAAACGGCTTGAAAAGCTCTGTGGCGCTTATCCATCTGCCCGCAAACAGAACGGGCACCGAAAAAAGGCGGTAGCCTGCCTGCGCGAACTGAGAATAATTGTTGTATTCTTCAAGGTAGGTCATATAGGCGGCAGCGGGGAAAGGCTCGCCGTTGACAAAAAGTGTCGGCACCCCGCCGCAGTCGCCTGCGCAGGAGTAAACTCCGCGGTATTTTTCCATATCTCTCTCCCCCGTTTCATACTGCGCCGTGAACGGCGCGCTCTCACCGGGCGCATAAAAATCGAACGCCCCGCCCAGAACCGAAACGAGCACAAGAAAAAAGCTTATTATCCTGCTCATCGAATCACTCTCCGTCCGTAACTTCAGCCGCCCGCAAAAGGCGCAGATTGCAAAAAAGCGCCCGCTGTGTCCCGGCTCCGATACACCAGAATTATTTTTTTACATTATATTCGAAGATTCAGTAATTATATTATTTATTATCTGCTCTGTTTTGTCAACATCCGCCCGCCTTTCGGGCTGTTTTTTATTGCAGTTTATCCGGGAACACCTGCCATTCCGGACCGCAGGTGAAGAATCTCTTGCTGTCGTCCGTGAGATCCAACGCTGCGATCAGGTTGACAAGCGGCAGATGCGGAAACCCTCACAAATAAAAACTCCGCCGGAGCGCAGACGGGCGCCCCGGCGGTATAAAAAAAGGAGGTCTGAAAATGCTTTGACTTCTTGCGGATGCTTCGGGAGAAACGGCGAAAGAAAGGTAAGACCGTTCCTCCCGCACCCTGCAAATATATATGAAAGAGAGTGGTATGGGCTGTTTTATCTTTCACCCTTATTCTACGCCCCGTGCTGTCCCATTGTTCGGACAGACAGCCCCATTTTTTTGCAAAAATCCTCTTTTTTCGCACTTTTCTTGATTTTTTTGCGGTTTTTTTATAAAATAATTCCGTAAAATCTTTGAAAAGGGGAGTAAATATGCATACTCTTTCGGTCATCCTCATTACCCTGCTTGTTTTTGTGCTTCTCTGCATAGCCGTTTTTGTAGTCTGGCCGATTATCGCGGGGCTCTTCATCCCAAAAAATCTGCGCGGCAAATATAAAAACGAAGGCGCGATTTTTGCAAACGGCAGGGCGCAGATAGGCGCTCACAGGGCAGGCGCGGGCATTGCCCCCGAAAACACGCCTCTCGCCTTTGACATCTGCCTTAACACCACCGAGTTTGACGTGCAGGAGCTTGAATTCGACCTGCACCGCACCAAAGACGGCAAGCTCATTATTCTGCACGACGGCACGCTCGACCGCACCACCGACGCCGCCGAAAAATTCGGCAGAACGGGAATCACCCCCGCCGACCTCACCTATGATGAAATCCGCGGGCTCAACCCCGGCGAAAGCTTTGTAAACGACAAAGGCGAAATGCCGTTCAGGGGCCTGCGCGGCGCCGACATTCCCGACGGTCTGCGCGTTCCCCTGCTTGAAGAAATCATTGACAAAATAGAGGCGCACGGCGAGTATCTTTACAGCATAGATATCAAAGACAAAGGCGAAACGGGCAGGAAGGCGGCGGACGAGCTGATTGCCCTCATCAACCGCAAGGGTATTGCCGACAGGGTGATTATTGCCACCTTCAACAACGATATCACAAAATATCTCACCGAAAAATATCCGTCGGCGCAGCGCTCCATCGGTGTTTTTGAAGGTCTGCTCTTCTATTTCTGCTACGCCTTCAATTTCAACCTGCAAAAGGAGGAGCTCGGCTTCAAAGCGGTGCAGATTCCCGCAAACCAGTTCAAGGTTCTGCGCCCCGGCACGGAGCGTTTTGTGCGCTACTGCCACAAGCACGGCATAGCCGTTCAGTATTGGACTATAGACGACCCGAAGGAGATAAAGCGCCTGAGCGACATCGGCGCCGACTGCATAATCACCAACGTTCCCGACAAAATGTATAACCTGCTTTACCGCTGATTACGGTATTTTTAAGTTCAATCAGAACAATTATAAACAACAAAAAACCTGCCCGCAGGCAGGTTTTTTGCATTTCACAGGGGAGGACATTTAATGATTCTTACGCTCCGAGAAGGCCGGAAACAAGTTCTATGACGCCGCCGAGATTCTCCGAAGTCCAGCCGAGAACGTCTGAAATCCAGGTCCACGAGTCAACAAAAAGCTGAACGTTGCCCGCCGCAAGAGCGATAATGCCCGAAAGGTAGCCGAAAGCTTCCATCAAAGTATCAAAGCCCAAAACATTTACCTCTTTTCGGAAAATTTAGTTAGCCGTTGCTAACTGTTGTGAATTATACAACACCGTTTGCGTCAAGTCAACAAAAAAACCGCCGGCAAATCAAAAATCGGCAGTTTACACAAAAACAGTTAGCCGTTGCTAACCATTTTTCACATTTTTTTGCCTTGCCGTGAGATCCTTCGCAGCGCTCAGGATGACAATCATCCGTGCGGGTATTATCCGCCCGCCTTTTTCTGCAGTTTTGCCGAATACATCTGTCATTCTGAGCCGAAGGCGAAGAATCTCATGCACCGGATAAGGCAACGGGAGAACAGGGGTTGTCTGAGAACCCCTGCGAAACATCCCTCAAAAAATACGGAGCGGGCGTAAGTTGTTTATTGACGGCGGTAAAATAAGAATATATAATTGTATCAACCCGAACGGTGCCGGAAAAAGCACAATCCGTCATCGGAATCATTTGTAAAAAATCATATTTTCAGGGAGGAAATATTATGCCTTTCAACGGTTTTCAGGTCGATGAGAATTTGCTTAACTACGATGTTTTTCCGAAAGTGCTTGTCGTAAACAAGCCCGCAAAAATAAACATCCGTCCGCTCGGCGCGCGCCCCATTTTTGAGCCGGGCAAAACCTACAAGCTGCTTGTGTGCGCCCTTGAGGGCGGCAAGCCCTACGACTACCCCGCATCGGGCGACTTCAAAGAGCTCTGCGCCGTATGCAACGATGACGGCGGCTTTGTCATTGAGCACACCTTCACGAAGGAGCAGATGTATTTTCTGCGTTTTCTCAATGACGAGGGCAGAAGAATTATTCAGTTCCCCGTCTATTGCGTTGACGGTGACCTCGCAGGCAGATACCCCCTGCGCGGCGACCTTCACATGCACACCATACGTTCCGACGGCAGCCAGTGCCCCGCTGTTGTGTGTGCGAATTACAGGAAGCACGGGCTCGATTTTATGGTTGTCTCCGACCATAACCGCTACTACCCCTCGCTTGAGGCGATTGATTTTTATAAGGATGTTCCCTGCGGGCTTGCGATTATTCCGGGCGAGGAGGTTCACATGCCCCCCGTTCACGGAGCCGAAAGCGATTTTCACACCGTCAACTTCGGCGGCGAATATTCAATAAACGCACTGACCGACGGACCCGCCGTTGAGGAGAAGGGCACAGATAAAAAATACCGCTCGCTTAACGGCGAATGCCCCGACTATATGCCGCTTGCGGAGTGGGAAAACAAGATGCAGGCGCTCGCCGACGGTCTCGGCGACCTGCCCGATGGTCTTGACCCCGTTCCCGTTGCCGTTTTCAAATGGATATATGATGAAATACGCAAGGCGAACGGTCTCGGAATCTTCCCGCACCCGACCTGGATAAGCGACGTTTACCACGTGCCCGAGGTTTTCTGGCGCTATGTGACGGAGAAGGGCTGGTTTGACGCCTTCGAGGTGCTCGGCGGCGAGAATTACTATGAGCAGAACGGCTTTCAGACTCTCAAATATTATGACGACAGGGCAAACGGGCTGGATTATCCCGTAGTCGGCAGCACCGACAGCCACTCCTCCAACCCGCACAACAGAAACGCCTTTATCTGCTCGACGCTCGTCTTCTCACCCGAAAACGAGCGCAGGGCTCTGATTGACTCAATCAAGGCAAAATACTCCGTCGCAATCGACACGATTGATGAGAATTTCCGCCTTGTGGGCGACTTCCGCCTCTCCAAATACGCAACATTCCTGCTTAAATACTACTTCCCGCTTCACGACGAGGTCTGCAGGGAAGAGGGCAGGTTGATGAAGCAGTATGCAACGGGCACACCCGGCGAGAAAAAGGAAGCGCTTAAGGTGCTCCGCCTTATTGGCGGCAGAGTGCAGAAGCACAGAGAAAAATACTTTGATTTTTAAATTGAAATCCTTGACGGGGGTGATGTTATGAAAAAGAGGATAACCGCCCTCCTGCTTTCGGGGCTTATGCTCGTTTTTGCCGGCTGTTCGGATAATACCGGAACACAAACGACGACTGCGGCGCCCTCAACAACGGCGGCAACTACAACCGTTACCACAACGGCCACAACAACGCAGACAACAGTGACCGAAACAACAACCGAAAAGGCGGCATCCCCGATGAACGCCGCAAAAATCACGGCAACAGAAAGCATCCGCACGCTTGCGGGCGGCTTCAGAATTGCAAAATTCACAGGCGATGACGGTTTGAGCGATTTTCTTGCGGGCGGCGGAGCGTCAGGTGATGACGACCTTACAAATTTTCTTATCCGTCAGGTGCTCGGCGGCAAAGCGGGTCTTTTATTTAAAGGAATAAGAGGCGGCTGCTCCACGCTTTGCGTAAAAAACAGGAACGGCGGATATCTTTTCGGGCGCAACTTCGACTGGCACCGCTGCAACGGTATGATTCTTGTCTGCCGGCCGTCAAAGGGCTACAAATCGGTATCCACCGTCAACACGGATTTTGTAACGGGCAGCACGGAGCTTGAGCTCTCCGATGATGTTCTGCGCTTCTGCGCTCTCTACACTCCGCTCGACGGAATGAACGAGAAAGGCGTTTGCGTCTCTGTCAATATGGTCTATGACGACGGCGCCTCAATTAACCAGAACACCGGCAGACCCGATCTCACGACTTCGACGGCAATCCGCCTCATCCTCGACCGCGCCTCAAGCGCAAAGCAGGCGGTTGAGCTCCTGCGCTCCTACGACCTGCACGCCTCCTTCGGCTATGTTGTGCACTATGCCATTGCGGATTCAAGCGGCTACAGCGTTGCAGTGGAGTATATCGGCAACAAAATGTTCGTCACCGAAACGCCCGCGCTGACAAATTTTTATGTAACGCCCGGGTCAAAATACGGAGTCGGCTCGAAAAAATCGGTGACACGCTATGAGAATATTATGGCGCAATATGAGAAAGACCCCGAAATGAGCCCGGCTGAGCTGCGCGACGTTATGGCGGCGGCAGCGCAGAAAAATGTGGCGGATTACAACACGGAATGGACCGCCGTTTTTGATATGAGCGCAAAAACCGCAACCTACTTCCGCCGCGGCAGCTTCACCGGCGGCTGGACCGTGACACTGTGAAAAAGCGGTGTTATAAAAGTTAATCCGAAAACAATAACCCCCGGGTCGTTACGACCCGGGGGTATCTGCATTTGTTAGGGGTTTATCTGTTTTATTCGGGGTTATCAGTCTTCTTCTTCGGCGGCTTTCTTGGCGTCTTCGATAACCTTCTGCGCTACGTTTGCGGGGGCGTCTTCGTAGCGGGTGAACTCGAGTGAGTAGTGGCCTCTGCCGGCGGTAATCTGACGGAGAACCGTTGAGAAGTCGCTCATTTCAGCCATGGGAACTTCGGCTACAAGCTCCTGCATCTTGGGCTCGTCTGCCGCGCCCATGCCGAGAACTCTGCCGCGGCGCTTTGTGACGTCGCTCATTACATCGCCGAAGTTGTCGGCGGGCATATATGCTTTAAGGGTGCCGATGGGTTCGAGAATTGTGGGCTGCGCCTCGGGGATAGCTGCCTTGAAAGCGAGCTGAGCGGCGGTTTTGAACGCCATTTCCGAGGAGTCAACGGGGTGGTATGAACCGAAGTAGAGAGCGGCTTTGATGCCGACCATCGGGTAACCTGCGATAAGACCCTTTGCGATGCTCTCGCGAAGACCCTTTTCAACTGCGGGGAAGTAGTTCTTGGGAACTGCGCCGCCGACAACCTCGTCGGAGGTGAATACGAAATCTTCTTCGCCGTCATAGGGCTCGAAACGGATCCAAACATCGCCGAACTGACCGTGACCGCCGGTCTGTTTCTTGTGGCGACCCTGTTTTTCAACGGTCTTGCGGATTGTCTCTCTGTATGCTACGCGCGGGTCAAAGAGGTCAACCTCAACGCCGAATTTGTTTTTGAGCTTGGTAACAACGGTGAGAATGTGCTGCTCGCCGAGACCTTCGAGAATCTGCTCTTTTGTTTCCGCGTCGGTGTAGAACTTGATTGTTGCGTCTTCTTCAGAAAGACGGGTAAGACCGGATGCTACCTTGTCTTCTTCGCCTTTCTTGTGCGCCTTGACGCATTTTCTCAGGCAGGGAGCGGGGAAGTCAACGGGAGCGAGCTCAACAACGTTCTTTTCGTCGCAAAGTGTGTCGTTTGTTCTGAAGCCGTCAAGCTTTGTTACAACGCCGATGTCGCCTGCGGGAATTGCCGCTGCATCTTCGGTCTTGCCGCCTTTGACGGTGACGATTTTGCCCATCTTCTGGGTTTCGCCCGTGCGGGCGTTATATGCGGGAGTTGCGGGTGTGATTTTGCCCGAAACAACCTTGAAAAAGCTCATTTTGCCTACGAACGGGTCGGCAACTGTCTTGAAGCAGATTGCCGCAAGAGGACCGTTCTCGTCGCACTTGATGTCGCCTTCGCCTGCAGCCGTTGCCGCGTCGGGAGCGTATGAAACGATGCCGTCGAGGATGAGGTCAACAGCGTCGGTGATAAGACCTGCGCATGCAAATACGGGGTAGATGTCGCCGCTTGCAATACCTGCCTTGAGACCTTTTGCAATCTCATCGGGGGTGAGGGGCTCTTCCATAAAGAACTTCTCCATAAGCTCTTCGTCTGCGGAAGCGACTGCCTCTGTGAACATTGCCTTCATTTCTTCAACCTGGGCGTTGTCGGGAACGGGAACTTCCGTTGCCTTGCCGCCTGCGTATTTGAACGCCTTGCCTGTTGCGAAATCAACATAAGCCGAAACCGCGCCGCCTTCCATTACGGGAACAACCACGGGGCAGGCCTGGGTTTCATACTCCGCCTTGATTGCTTCAAAGGTCTTGAAGAAATCGGTGTTTTCGGCATCGCAGCGGGTAACTGCGAACATCTTTGCAATGCCTCTCTTGTCGGCCGCCTTGCATGCCTTCTCGGCGCCTACGTCAAAGCCCGAGCCGGCTGCGAGAACAACGAGAACGCTCTCCGCCGCGCGGATTGCTTCGCTTACGCCGCCTTCAAAGTCAAAAAGGCCGGGAGCGTCGATGACGTTGATTTTTGTGTTTTTCCACTCAAGCGGAGCAACTGCCGAGGCGATTGAGCACTTGCGGTTTTTCTCCTCCGCGTCATAGTCGAGAACCGTGTTGCCGTCGGCTACCTTGCCGAGTCTTTCGGTTGCCTTTGCGAGGTAGAGCATAGCTTCCGCGAGGGTTGTTTTGCCTCTGCCGCCGTGACCTGCTATTGCAACGTTTCTGATGTCTTTTGCACTGTAGGCTTTCAAATGATTTTCCTCCTTAGTTATGCCGCCTTCAACGAATTTTGCGCGGCAGCGTTTTTTCAAAAACGCAAAATTTCAAGTTATTATAACATAATGTTTTAGTTAAATCAATTGATTTATTTGTGAAATTTCGGCTTTTTCAATTATATATATTCAACATAAACCGTTCAGTCTTCGGCGATTCCCATTTTTGCCTTTAAATCGCCGAAGGATTTTTCAAACTGCTCCTTTGTGATTGCCCCTTTTTCGAGAAAGAGCAGGAGCGTTCTTTTCTGTTCGCCGTAAAGTTCAAGCTTTTTTTCGTCCGCGGATTTTACGGCGGATTCTTTAACGGTGTTATCCATAAATCATTTCTTCTCTTCTCCGCCGGAGCCGTCGCCGGAAACGGCGTTTTCGGCGTTCTGCGATGTTTCGTTGAGGTGCTTCAATGCAATCTGCAGGCGCTGAACAACGGGCTTGAAGATTTCCTGGTCGGGGGGCAGGCTCTCCTGCGTTGCAAGCTTTTTCTTTTCGCCCCAGAGGTGGATGACGCCGTCTTCGTTGAGTTTAACGAGAACAACAATCGTAATCGGCAGCACGAACATTCCGATAACGCCTATTGTCTGGAGACCGATATACATACCCATAAGGGTGAGGATGGGCGGTATTCCGAGGTTTGCGCCGACAAGCTTGGGCTCAATAATCTGCCTTAAAACAGTGATGAGGGCATACATTACAATAAGACCGAGCGCCATGCCGAACTGGTGCGAGATAAGCAGGCAGTAGAGCGCCCAGGGAATCATTACCGCGCCCGTGCCGAGAACGGGCAGAACATCGACAACCGCGGTGAAAATCGCTATTGTGAAAACGTGGCTGCCCGTATAGGCGCCGATGAGCTTGAGAAACCCCAGACCCAGCGATATTTCGCAGAAGGTTATGCCGATTATTATGATGTAGGATTTTGCCATCTGACCGAGTGAGTGAAGGGTTATGCGCTTGACTGTGGAGATTTTGTCCGCCGTCGATTTTTTGAGCGCCTTTTTTGCCGTGTCGGCAAGTCCGTCATAGCCGAGGGTCAGGAAGAAGCTCGCTATGAAGAAAATCAGCACCGCAATAAGCTTCGAGGGCACCGACATTGCCGTTGAAATTACGGGGTTTGCAATGCCCTTGATGTTGAATTTTGAGGTGATGTCGGAGAGCGAAAAGCCCATAAGACTCATTATCCCGGTTATTTCCTCGCCGCTCTCGGCGTAGGCAATCATCTTTGCAAACGCCGCCTCAACCGCCTGCGTTGCCGTCTCACCCGTGCGCCCGGGGATGATTGAAACCACGCGGTTCACCACGCCCTGCAGGCTCTCGAGGAAGGCGGGCAGGTCGGCGAGCTTTGCCGCAATAAAGTTTTTGAAATCAATTATTTCGCTGTAGATGCTGTAGCCGATAAGCCCTACCGCGCCCAGCACAATAACGAGGAACAAAATGAGGATTACGGCGGAGACTATTCCCTTTTTAAGCCGTATTTTTTTTGAAATCGCCGCCACGGGCTTTTGCAGAACAACCGCTACCGCAAAGGCAAAAATGAAGGGTGAAAACAGCCAGAAGGCATATTTCATAAACAGAAAGAACGCCGCTATAATCACCACAAAATAGGCGATGTTGATAAGCGTTGATTTGCGCTGTTCGGTCTGTGCGTTCATAAAGCGCAGCCCTCCTTTGTGTCATAATAAAATAATACGCGATATATTTTACACCATCGGTTATATAAAATCAACGAAATAGCGCAGAAATAAAAAAAAAGAATAAAAAAGTTTTGATTTTTTTACAGTATTATGTTAATATAAACTATCTATGAATGGCAAAAGGAGAATTTGTAAATGAATATTGCTGTTATGGGTTACGGCGTAGTCGGCTCGGGCGTAGCCGAACTGCTTGAAAAAAACCACGACCAGATAGTCAAAAAGAGTCAGCAGGATGACATGCGGCTTAAATATATTCTTGACAGGCGCACCTTCCCCGGCGACAAAAACGAGGGGCTTGTTGTTGCCGATTTTGAAAAAATCATTTCGGACGACAGCGTGAAGATTGTTGTTGAAACAATGGGCGGTCTTCACCCCGCATACGAGTTTGTGCTCGAATGCCTCAACGCAGGCAAAAGCGTTGTTACGTCAAACAAGGAGCTCGTCGCCGAAAAGGGCTGCGAGCTGCTTAAAGCGGCTAAGGAGCACAACGCAAACTTCCTGTTTGAAGCAAGCGTCGGCGGCGGAATACCGATTATCCGCCCCATCACGCAGTGCCTTGCCGCAAACGACATTGACGAAATAGCCGGCATTTTAAACGGCACTACAAACTTTATTCTTACAATGATGATAAAGCAGGGCATGACTTTTGAGGACGCCCTGCGTCTGGCCCAGAAAAACGGCTACGCCGAGAGAGACCCCTCCGCGGATATTCAGGGTCACGACGCCTGCCGCAAAATCGCAATACTCGCGGCTCTCTGCTTCGGCAAACACGTTTACCCCGCCGACATTCAGACCGAGGGCATTACCGAAATCACCCTTGCCGATGTTGATTACGCCGCCTCCTGGGGCGGAGTCATAAAACTCATAGCACGCTCCAAAAAACTCGACGGCGGCAAAATCACCGCAATAGTCAGCCCCGCCTTTGTTGAATACGGCAGCCAGCTTGCGGGCGTTGACGATGTTTTCAACGCAATTCTCGTGCGCGGCGACGCCATAGGCGACGTTGTGTTCTACGGCAGAGGAGCGGGCAAGCTCCCGACGGCGAGCGCCGTTGTAGCCGACATAATCGACTGCGCCCAGCACATGAAGGAGCGCAAGGATTTCGGCTGGGGCGAAGGCGAAGAGGGCTATGTTTCGAGCTACCTCGACATCGAAACGGCGCTTTACGTCCGCTTCACATCGGAGAATAAACAGGCGGTTCTCGAACAGGCGAAGGCGGCGTTCGGCAGCATCAGGGTTCTTCACAGAGAGAACGCTCCCGAAAACGAGGCGGCTTTCACAACTCCCGTTGCAACCGAGAGAGAGCTCCGCGAAAAGCTCGGCACGCTCACGGGCGCGCAGGTTGAGAGCGTAATCCGCATAACAGACTATTAATCGGAGGAAATATAAATGGCACTTATAGTTCAGAAATTCGGCGGCAGCTCGGTCAAGGACGCCGAGCGCGTGATGAACGTAGCACGCATAGTCACCGACACCTACAAGGCGGGCAACCAGGTGGTTGTTGTAGTCTCCGCGCAGGGCGACACAACAGACGACCTCATCGCCAAGGCAAAAGAGATTAACGACAAGGCATCCAAGAGAGAAATGGATATGCTTATGAGCGCGGGCGAGCAGATTTCAATAGCCCTTCTCGCCATGGCGTGCGAAAAGCTCGGCTGCCCCGCGCGTTCGCTCCTCGGCTGGCAGGCGGGCTTCAACACAAGCTCCGTTTACGGCAGCGCAAGAATCAAAAAGTTGCGCACCGAAAGAATCAGGGTTGAGCTTGAAAACAAAAACATCGTCATAGTCGCGGGCTTCCAGGGCATCTGCAAATATGATGACATAACAACACTCGGCAGGGGCGGCTCCGACACCAGCGCCGTTGCCATAGCGGCGGCAATGCACGCAGACCGCTGCCAGATTTTCACCGACGTTGAGGGCGTTTACACCGCCGACCCGAGAAAAATTCCCAACGCAAAGAAGTTAAAGGAAATCACCTACGACGAAATGCTCGAGCTCGCTACGCTCGGCGCGCAGGTTCTCAACAACCGCTCGGTTGAAATGGCTAAAAAATACAATGTTCAGCTCGAGGTTCTCTCAAGCTACACAAATAAACCCGGCACATTGGTTAAGGAGGTTACCAAAATGGAAAAAATGCTCATAAGAGGCGTAACAAAAGACACAGACGTTGCAAGAATCTCGATTCTCGGCGTTCCCGATATCCCCGGCATCGCTTATAAAGTTTTCGGCAAGCTTGCCGCGCAGAACATAAACGTTGACATCATCCTTCAGTCCGTCGGCAGAGACGGCACAAAGGATATCGCCTTCACCGTAAGCAAGTCGAACGGTCCCGCCGCCATTGAGGCAATCAAGGGCATCGACGCCCTCGCCGATTTTGAAATGAAGTGCGACACAAACGTTGCAAAGGTAAGCGTTGTCGGCGCAGGCATGGAGACTCACCCCGGCACCGCCTCCACAATGTTTGAGGCGCTCTACTCGGCAGACATCAACATCCAGATGATTTCAACGAGCGAAATCAAAATCTCCGTTCTCATCGACGCAGCCGACGCAGACCAGGCGGTGGCAGTCGTTCACAAAGCGTTCTTCCCCGAAGAGGATAACAACTGATTACTGCCGGCTTAAACCGCACGGCAACTTCAAGGAGGAAAAAATGGAAAACAGAGTAGCCATTATGGCAGTCATAGTTGAAAATTCCGATTCCGTCGAAGCGCTCAACGCCCTTCTTCACGAATACGGCGAGTTCATCATCGGCAGAATGGGAATACCCTACAAGACCAAAGATATAAACATAATCAGCATAGCCCTTGACGCCCCGCAGGACACCATCTCCGCCCTCTCGGGCAAGATAGGCAAAATCGACGGCATAAGCGTCAAAACCGTTTACTCAAACAAATAATCACAAATATATTACTGACGGGTAAGAACTTCTGACCCCGAAGAAAGGAAAAATTATGGCAAACTACAATCCCGCATCACTCAAAGCGGAGGAATTCATCAGCGATGAAGAAATCCGCGCAACGCTCGAATACGCCGAGCAGAACAAAAACAATGTTGAATTAATCGACGCAATCCTCGAAAAGGCGCGCCCCGTCAGGAACCCCGACGGCAACGGCTGCACCTGCAAGGGTCTTACGCACAGGGAGGCAAGCGTGCTTCTCGCCTGCGAAATTCCCGAAAAGGTCAAAAAAATGTATGAGGTCGCCGAGGAGATAAAGCTGGCGTTCTACGGCAACAGAATTGTGCTGTTCGCCCCGCTCTACCTCTCAAACTACTGCGTCAACGGCTGCCTCTACTGCCCCTACCATTTAAAGAACAAGCACATCCCGCGCAAAAAGCTCACTCAGGAGGAGGTCCGCGAGGAGGTTATCGCCCTTCAGGATCTGGGTCACAAGCGCCTGGCAATCGAAGCGGGCGAGGACCCGGTCAACAACCCCATTGAATACATCCTCGAGTGCATAAACACCATCTACTCCGTTCACCACAAAAACGGAGACATCCGCAGGGTCAATGTCAACATCGCCGCCACCACGGTTGAAAACTACCGCAAGTTAAAAGAGGCGGGCATCGGCACCTATATCCTGTTCCAGGAAACCTACAACAAAGAGAGCTACGAATACCTGCACCCGACAGGCCCCAAACACAACTACGCCTACCACACCGAAGCTATGGACAGAGCCATGGAGGGCGGCATTGACGATGTCGGTCTCGGCGTGCTGTTCGGGCTTGAAAGCTATAAATACGAGTTCGCAGGGCTCATAATGCACGCAGAGCACCTTGAGGCAGTTCACGGCGTAGGTCCCCACACAATCAGCGTGCCGAGGGTCAAGCCCGCGGATGACATCGACCCCGACGAGTTCGACAACTCCATTTCGGATGAGATGTTCACAAAAATCGCCGCCTGTATAAGAATAGCCGTTCCCTACACGGGCATGATAGTTTCCACCCGCGAGAACGAGCAGGTCCGCGCCAAGATGCTCAAAGTCGGCGTCTCGCAGGTAAGCGGCGGCTCGCGCACATCCGTCGGCGGCTATGCGGGCTACTCCCCCGAAGAGAGACCGCACGACACCGAGCAGTTCGACGTCAGCGACCAGCGCTCGCTCGACGAGGTCATCCACTGGCTCATCGACAACGGGCAGGTGCCTTCCTTCTGCACCGCCTGCTACCGCGAGGGCAGAACGGGCGACAGGTTTATGTCACTGTGCAAAAACGGGCAGATTTTAAACTGCTGCCACCCCAACGCCCTTATGACTCTCACCGAGTATCTTGTTGACTACGCCTCTCCCGGAACGAAGGAGGCGGGCTTTAAGCTCATCGAAGAGGAGTTAAAGCGAATCCCCAAAGACAAGGTGCGTGAAATCACCGCACAGCATATTGAAGACATCAAAAATTCCAACAGCAGAGATTTCAGATTCTGACATACAAAACCGAAGGGAGGAAGAACTATGGCAAAAAGAACTCGTGTTGCCGCAATACTGCTTGCGGTTGTGCTTGCATTTGCCGTCGTTTCATCCTGCCTTGTAATAGTCGGCGAAGCGGACCATGACTGTTCGGGCGCCGACTGCGAAATCTGCCTTGTTGTCAATGCCTGCGCAAACTTCCTGCGCGGTGCGCTCTCCTGTGCGCCCGCCCTTGCGCTCGCTGTCATATTTGCCTCCGGCACGGCGGGAGCGGTGAGTTTTTGCCGCCGTCTGCGCGTCGGGGCAACTCCCGTTATTCTCAGGGTAAAACTCTCAAATTGAATAAACAACAAAACAAGGGTCAACGTCTGCTTTAAAAGCGGACTTTTCTGCCCTTGTTTTTTTGCGCCCTTTTTTAAAATTATTATTCTTATTTGGAGTTAAACTATGAAAAAAACAATCTCAATTATATTATCCTTAATTATTATATGCGCCCTTTTCGCTTCCTGCGGAGCGGGCACACCCGAAGAAAGCGAAGCAAAACTCAGAATAGTTGCAACCGTATTCCCCGAATATGACTGGGTCAGGAACATTCTCGGCGACCGTCTCGACGGCACAGAGCTTACTCTTCTGCTCGACAGCGGAGTTGACCTTCACAGCTATCAGCCCTCGGCAGACGATATGGTTAAAATCTCCGGTTGCGACGTCTTTATCTGTGTCGGCGGCGAGTCGGACGGCTGGGTTGACGATGCCCTTGCGCAGGCGGTCAACAAAGATATGACTGTCATAAACCTCCTCGAAGTTCTCGGCGACAGAGTCAAAGAGGAGGAGGTCAAAGAGGGTATGCAGGCAGAAGAGGAGCACGCCGAAGAGGGCGAAGAGGAAAAAGGCCCCGAAAACGACGAGCACGTCTGGCTCTCGCTTAAAAACGCCGCCTTCATCTGCGATTATATTGCCGCGAGGCTCGGCGAAAAAGACCCCGCAAACAAAGATGTTTACTCCTCAAACGCGGCGGGATACATTGAAAAGCTCAACTCCCTTGACGCTCAATACAAAGCGGCTGTTGACTCCGCAAAGCTCCGCACCCTTGTTGTCTGCGACCGCTTCCCCTTCCGCTACCTCGTTGACGACTACGGCCTGGATTATTACGCCGCCTTTGCCGGCTGCTCCGCAGAGAGCGAGGCAAGCTTTGAAACAATCACCTTCCTCGCGGGCAAATTAAAGGAGCTCGCGCCCAAAAACGTTGTTGTGCTTGAGGGCGGTAACGGCAAGATTGCAGAAACAGTCATAAAAACCGCTGGTCTTGACGCAACAGGAACGGTAACACTCAACTCAATGCAGTCCGTCACCTCGGCGGATGTTGAAAACGGAGCGGACTACATCTCGATAATGACGGAAAACCTCGAAAATCTCAAAACAGTTCTCAACTGATTATTTATCTGCGGAGGCGCAAAATGGCACTCATCAAATGCAAAAACCTGTCTCTCGGCTATGAGGGCAGGGCAATAATCGAAAACCTGAATTTTGAAGTGAACAGCGGCGATTATCTCTGCATAGTCGGCGA
>JAEEYU010000064.1 GCA_016288315.1 Clostridiaceae bacterium
GCAGGTCAGAAGGCAGAGGAGAAGGGCTTCACCCAGGTTCTCTGGCTTGACGGCGTTGAGAGAAAGTATATCGAAGAGGTCGGCTCAATGAACGTTATGTTCAAGATCGGCGACGAAATCGTTACCCCGAAACTGACCGGCTCCGTCCTTCCCGGCATCACCAGGAAATCCTGCTGTGAGCTTCTCAGGGACAAGGGCTACACCGTTTCAGAGCGTCTGCTCTCCATCGACGAGCTTGAGGACGCCGCAAGACAGGGCACTCTTGAAGAGGCATGGGGTACCGGCACAGCAGCCGTTGTCTCACCGATCGGCTGGCTCAGCTACAAGGAAGACGAATTCGAAATCAGCAACGGCAAGATCGGCGAAGTGACCCAGATGCTCTATGACGAGCTCACCGGCATCCAGTGGGGCAAGCTCGAGGATAAATACGGCTGGATTCACAAGGTATGCTGAATCATACCCCCAAAAGAGTAACTCTCTTTTCCGGTCATTACGGCAGCGGCAAGACAAACATTGCAATCAATTATGCGATGCAGCTGAAAAACAGTTATGACAATGTGTGCATAGCGGACCTTGACATTGTAAACCCGTATTTTCGCACAAAAGACGGCGAAAAGGCGCTGGATAAACACGGAATCAGGCTTATATCTTCGGAATATGCAAGTTCCAACGTTGACCTCCCCGCCCTGCCGGCAGAGACTTACGCAATACTTGACAACCCCGGACTTCACGCCGTTATTGACGTGGGCGGGGATGACAGAGGGGCTCTGGCTCTTGGCAGATACGCACCGTCAATACTTCGCGAAAACGACTATGAGATGCTGTTTGTTGTAAACAAATTCAGACCTCTCACAAGGGACTGCAAAAGCACTCTTGAAATATTGGATGAAATTGAAGCCGCGTGCAATATGAAATTCACGGCGATAGTCAACAATTCGAATCTCGGCGATGAAACAACAGCGGAAAATGTTCTTTCATCTCTTGAATATGCGGATGAAATCTCCGCGAAATCGGGTTTGCCGGTTAAAATGACATGCGCTGACAACCGTATTGCTCCGGAACTGAGCGGTAAAATCAAAAACCTATTTCCCATAACTCTGTATGTAATGCAGTCGTGGAAATTACAGGAGGACAGATAATGGCAAAAGTTACATTTAAAATCGACACCTGCAAGGGCTGCGGACTTTGTGTTGACGCATGCCCGAAGCATATAGTAGCCATTCTCAACGATGTTATCAATGCCAAGGGTTACCACCCCGCAGGCATTACGGACCAGGAAAGCTGCATCGGCTGTGCGTTCTGCGCAACGATGTGCCCCGACTGCGTAATCAAAGTTGAGAAATAACGGAGGAAAATGAAATGGCAGAAAAAGTATTAATGAAGGGCAACGAAGCTCTTGCGGAAGCCGCCATAATGGCAGGCTGCCGTCATTACTTCGGCTACCCCATTACGCCTCAGACCGAGGTTGCTGCTTACATGTCAAAGAAGATGCCCAAAATCGGCGGCACATTTCTTCAGGCGGAAAGTGAAATAGCGGCAATCAACATGGTTCTCGGCGTTGCATCAACGGGCAAGAGGGTTATGACCTCGAGCTCAAGCCCCGGAATCTCGCTCAAAAGCGAAGGTCTTTCATACCTGGCAGGCTGCGACCTTCCCGCTCTTGTTGTCAACGTTCAGCGCGGCGGTCCCGGTCTCGGCGGCATTCAGCCCTCGCAGTCGGATTATTTTCACGCCACAAGAGGCGCAGGTCACGGCGACTTCCATATGATAGTTCTTGCCCCGAGCAATGTTCAGGAAATGGTAAATCTCACGTTCAAGGGCTTTGACCTTGCCGACAAATACAGAATGACATCAATGATTCTCGCAGACGGCACGATGGGTCAGACAATGGAGCCCGTTTTGCTTGAGCAGGGTGAAATCACTCAGTATGAGAAGCCCTGGGCAACAACGGGAACAAAGATGGAAAGACCTCACAACATTGTAAACTCACTTTTCTTAAAGCCCGAACAGCTTGAGGTTGAGAACTTCAAGCGTTATGAGAGATATAAAAAGATTGAAGAGACCGAAGCGCTCTATGACACCTACCGCATGGAAGATGCGGACGTTTGCGTTGTAGCTTTCGGTATCGGTGCAAGAGTTTCGCACAACGCCATTGATGAGGCGCGCAAGGCGGGAATCAAGGCGGGTATGATAAGACCCATCACCCTCTGGCCGTTCCCGAAGGCCGCTCTCAAAGAGGCGGCGGGCAAGGTGAAGGCGTTTATTTCGGTTGAGCTTTCAATGGGTCAGATGATTGAAGACATTGAGCTTGCAACACGCTGCGCAAAGCCCGTTATGCTCTGCAACAGAGTAGGCGGTATGATTCCCACCGTAAAGAACGTTTATGATTCCATAGTTGAAGCAGATAAAATCGGAGGTGACAAATAATGGCTGTTGTATTTGACAAACCTCACGCTCTCACGGACGCTCCGTTCCATTACTGCCCCGGCTGCACGCACGGTATTGTTCACCGTCTTGTAGCGGAAGCGATTGACGAGCTCGGCATTGAGGGCAGAACAATAGGCATTGCCCCCGTCGGCTGCTCCGTTATGGCTTATGACTATTTCAACTGCGATATGATAGAAGCGGCTCACGGCAGAGCTCCCGCAGTTGCAACGGGCGTTAAGAGAAGCGACCCCGACAACATCGTATTCACCTATCAGGGCGACGGCGACCTTGCTTCAATCGGCACATGTGAAACCGTTCACGCCGCGGCAAGAAACGAAAACATCACCGTTATTTTCATCAACAATGCCATTTACGGTATGACCGGCGGTCAGATGGCTCCGACCTCTCTGCCCGGTCAGATAACCCAGACATCGCCCTACGGCAGAGATGTTGCAACGGTAGGTTACCCCATAAAGGTTTGCGAGCTGCTTTCAAATGTTGACGGCGCATCATACCTTGAAAGAGTAGCCGTAAACAACGTCAAAAATGTCAAGAACGCAAAGAGAGCCATTCTTCACGCTTTTAAAAACCAGGTTGAAGGCAAGGGCTTTTCACTTATTGAAGTTCTTTCCACCTGCCCCACTAACTGGGGTCTCACACCTGACAAGGCGCTCAAATGGCTTGAGGAAAATATGATTCCTTATTATCCGCTCGGCGTTTTCAAGGACAGATACAGCGAGGAGGGCAAATAATATGACAAAATCAATTCTTCTCGCAGGTTTCGGCGGTCAGGGCATTCTTTTCAGCGGAAAATTCCTTGCCTACAAGGGACTTATTGAAGGCAAAGAAGTAAGCTGGCTCCCCTCCTACGGCCCCGAAATGAGAGGCGGCACCTGCAACTGCAGTGTTATAATCAGCGACACTCAGATAGGTTCCCCCATCATTACAAACCCCGACATTCTTGTTGCGATGAACCTCCCCTCGCTTGACAAATTCGAAAACGAGGTTGTGCCCGGCGGTCAGATTTATGTTGACAGCACGCTTATCGAGCGCAAGGTTCAGAGAGACGATGTTGAAGTATTCTACATTCCCGCTACAAAGATGGCGTCGGACAACGGAATACGCACGCTCGCTAATATGATTATTATGGGCAACATCATCAAGCACTGTGATGAAATTCCCCACGATAACATTGACAAGGCGATGGCGAAGGTTGTTTCCGCAAAGCATCAGGAGCTTCTCGGCGTAAACATCAACGCCGTTGAACTCGGCTACAATTATTAAAACCTCAGACGGAGAACGGATTTGTTTCTCCGTCTGTTTTTTTATTGAAACGGAATATTGTTTGTGGTATATTATAATCATAATATTATTTATCGGGGAGAGATACTATGAACACCGGCAGTTATATATGGTATAAAAAAGAGGCGCAGGCGTGGACACAGTGCCTGCCGACAGGCAACGGCACCCTGGGCGCCATGATTTACGGCGGAGTTGACAAAGAGGTTATTGCTCTCAATCACGACGAATTATGGACAGGTTATCCGAAAGACACGGCTGATGTCAAAGGCACCTATGAGGCGCTTGTTGAGGCAAGAAAGCTTGCTTCTGAAGGGAGATTTCTCGAGGCGCAGGAAATATGCGAAACAAGGTTTCACGGCACGTGGAGCCAGGCGTATGTTCCGCTGGGCGATATGGAGCTTGAATTTGTCAACAACGGCAAGCTCAGCGACTACACGAGATTTCTCGACCTTGAAAGCGGAGTTGCGGGTGTTTCATACAAGCTGGGCAAGGTCGGGTTTAAAAGAGAATACATCGCCTCATACCCCGACAAGGTTATTGCAGTAAAAATCACCGCTTCAAAACCGGTTCTCAACTTTAAAATCAAACTTAAATCAAAGCTTAAATCAGCTTCATTTACGCAGGACGATATGCTCTGGCTCGACGGCGAATGCCCGTCGGAAAACAATGTTGACGACGAATCGGACCGCCAGTGCTATTATGACGAACCCGAAAGACGCGGTATTCTTTTCCGTGCGGGAGTCAGGGCGGAGAGCGACGGCAGTGTAATCTGCCTGAAAAACAGCATAAAGGTTACCGACGCGAGCACCGCGACAATCTTTTTTGCCTGTGTGACAAGCTTTAACGGATTTGACAAATCTCCGTTTACGGACGGCAAGCCATACAAGCAGCCGTGCAGGGATATTCTTGACGGTGTCGGAGACTACGCCTCTGTAAAAGAGAATCACGAAAAAGATTACAGTGAACTCTACAAAAGAGTTGACCTCAACCTCGGCGAGGGCGGCAACTCGGCGCTGCCTACCGATGTCCGCCTTAAAAAATACAAGTCGGACAAAAGTGATTTGTCACTTATAACGCTTATGTTCAACTACGGGCGCTATCTCTCATTTTCATCATCACGCCCCGGCACTCAGACTTCAACGCTTCAGGGAATCTGGAACGACAGATTAACGCCCCCGTGGCACTCCAATTACACGGTGAATATCAACACGGAAATGAACTACTGGCCGGTGCTTATGTGCCGTATGCCCGAGGTCAACGAGCCGCTTTCGGGATTTATTGAAGACCTTTCGGTAAGGGGAGCGAAGGTGGCAAAGGACTGGTATCACGCACCCGGCTTTGTAAGCCACCACAATGTTGATATATGGAGATTGGCAACGCCGGTGCCCGGCTGCTCGACGTGGAGCTTCTGGCCCGGCTCATCGGGCTGGCTGTGCAGACATCTGTTTGAGCAGTATGAATACACCGGGGATAAAAAATTCCTGAAAAACACGGCTTATCCGCTTATGAAAAAAGCGGCTGAATTCTATCTTTCACAGCTTTGCGACAACGGCGAGGGCAAGCTGATTTACCCTGCGGGAACATCGCCCGAAAACAGCTTTGTCTATGAGGGCAAGGATGCCGCCATAGGCAAAACCTCAACTATGCTGATGTCAATAATCAAGGACCTGTTTATCTCCTGTATTAAAGCGAGCGAGGTGCTTGGAACCGACAAAAAATTTGCCGCATCGCTTTCGGACGCGCTCGGCAATATGCTGCCGTTTGGTGTCGGCAGAAAAGGTCAGCTGCTCGAGTGGGATGCAGAAAGACCGGAGAGCGAGCCGCACCACCGCCACGTTTCGCACCTCTACGCTCTGCACCCCGCAAATCTTATAACTGTTGAGGACACACCGGAGCTTGCTGAAGCGTGCAAAAAAACTCTTGCACTCAGAGGCGACAACGGCACTGGCTGGTCGCTCGGCTGGAAGATAAACTTCTGGGCAAGGTTGCGTGACGGCGACCATGCGTTAAAGCTTATCAACATGCAGCTGCGCCCCGTTAAAAGCGTGGGATTCAATTACACAAACGGCGGCGGAACATACGAGAATCTTTTTGACGCTCATCCGCCTTTCCAGATTGACGGCAACTTCGGTTTTGTAAGCGGCGTTGCGGAAATGCTGATGCAGTCGGGAGACGGCAGGATAATTCTTCTGCCCGCCCTGCCCTCTGCGTGGAAGAACGGAAGCATCAAGGGTCTGCTCGCAAAGGGAAATGTTATTGTTGACATTGAATGGAAAAACGGAAAGCTGACAAAATGCGAGCTTGAAGGCAAGGGTGAATTTGAGGTTGTGTGCGCCGGCAAGAAGACGAAGGTGCGTCTGAACGGCGACAAATCAAGGATTGTTATCTGATGGAATACGACATATACGATTTTGACAAGACGGTTTACCCTTATGATTCTGAGACGGTTTTTCTGTTTTACTCAATGCTTACCCACCCGCTTTTGTGGTTTCTGATTCCGTATCAGATTGCCTGCATAACCCTGTATGCGCTGGGTGCGGGAGACAAGTTTAAGGGCAAGTGCTTTGTGTTTCTCAGATTCACCGACGGCAAAAAGCTGGTTGAAAAATTCTGGGAAAAGAATATAGGCAGAATCTATCCTGTTTTTGAAAAGGAAAAGCGCGGGTTTCCGACTCTTGTCTGTTCCGCCTCACCCGAATATCTCGTAAAACCGCTGTGCGAAAAATTCGGCGTTGAAAAGGTAATTGCCACGAGGGCTGATATCAGAGACGGTGTTATAATCGGTAAAAACTGCATAAGGCAGGAAAAGGTGCGCAGAATAAAAGAAGAGATGCCGGATGCTGCTTTCAGGAGAGTTATCTCGGACGACCCCGAAAACGACATTCACATTTTCCGCCTCGGAAAAGAGTGCTACACTGCGCATAAAGGCGTTTTTACAAAAACGGAAATTAATAAGAAATAATGGACGAAGAATTACAGTTAAAGAAAAGATTGGAAGAGCTTTACAACAGGTCATACAATAACGGCTGTTATGCCTACTCGGATTTTCTGACGCTCGCACAGCAGGATGTTCTTGTAAAAACCGTTGCGAAAAACGGGTATTCGCTTTACGGCGGATATGACAATGCGGAGCGCAGAGTTGCCTGTTTCGGCAGTGAAAGCATCTGCGGTTACTCCGACACCCCTCCCGTGTGCTGTGTTAAAATTGAGCCCCTGCAGCAGAAATTTGCCGACAATCTCACGCACAGGGATTTTCTCGGCTCGCTTATGGCGCTCGGAATAAAAAGGGAGACTCTGGGCGACATTATTGTTTTTGAGAACACGGGCTACCTTTTCTGTCTTGAAACCATAGCGCCTTATATTGTTGAAAACTGCACGTCTGTCAGACACACAAGCGTGCGCTGCGCTGTTGTTGACGCTCCGCCTGTTGACAGTGTAAAGCTGCCCGACGAAAGCGAGTTTGTGACATCAAGCGTCAGGTGCGATGCCGTTATTGCCGCAGTTTATAAGCTTTCGAGGAACGAGAGTCAGAAGCTTTTTGAGCAAAAGCTTGTTTTTATCAACAGCGCAAACTGCCTAAGCGCATCGCAGACGCTCAATGAAAACGACCTTGTTTCCGTTCGGGGAAAAGGAAGATTTATATTCTGCCGTCAGATTCTGACGACAAAAAAGGGCAGAATGAGAATTGCGGTCCGGGTATTTTGATGCCTGCTATTGACATTTTTGTTTTATTACGCTACAATATGTTGAAAATTAAATACATCCTTATTAAGAGTGGCTGAGGGACAGGCCCTGTGACGCCCGGCAACCTGGTTTTTTCCAAGGTGCTAAATCCTGCGGTTTAACCGAGAGATAAGGTAATTATTCCCGTGTTAAGCGCGCCTTGACACGGGTTATTTTTTTAATGGAGGTGCTTTAAATGGCAAATCATTTCTTTACATCCGAATCAGTGACCTGCGGTCATCCCGATAAAATCTGCGACCAGATTTCCGATGCGGTGCTCGATGCAATTCTTGAACAGGATCCGATGGGCAGAGTTGCATGCGAAACCTGCTGCACAACCGGTATGGTGCTCATTATGGGTGAAATTTCAACCAAGGCAAACGTTGACATACCTGCCATTGCACGCAAGGTTATATGCGACATAGGTTATGACAGCTCCGACAAGGGCTTTGACGGCAACACCTGCGCAATACTGACGGCTCTTGACAAGCAGTCGGGCGATATAGCCATGGGTGTTGACAGACTGGGAGCCGGCGACCAGGGTATGATGTTCGGTTACGCTTGCAACGAAACTCCCGAGCTTATGCCTCTGCCTGTTTCGCTCGCTCACAAGCTCTGTGCAAAGCTCACTGAAGTCCGCAACAACGGAACACTCCCCTATCTGCGCCCTGACGGAAAGAGCCAGGTAACAGTTGAATACGATGAAAACAACAAGCCCGTCCGTGTTGACACTGTTGTTATTTCTTCACAGCACAGCGCAGACGTTGAACTTGAACAGATAAGAAAAGATATTATCGAAAAGGTCATCAAAACCACTGTCCCCGCCGCCCTTCTTGATGACAGAACAATCTTTCACATTAACCCCACGGGCAGATTTGTAACGGGCGGTCCCAACGGAGACAGCGGACTTACGGGCAGAAAAATCATTGTTGACACCTACGGCGGATACTCACGCCACGGCGGCGGCGCGTTCAGCGGAAAAGACCCCACAAAGGTTGACAGAAGCGCTGCTTATGCCGCAAGATATGTTGCCAAAAATATTGTTGCCGCAGGTATTGCGGACAGATGCGAGGTTCAGGTTGCCTACGCAATAGGCGTTGAAGAGCCCGTTTCGGTATTTGCGGAAACCTTCGGAACAGGCAGAATCCCCGACACGGAAATTGCCGCCATAATCAAAAAGGTATTTGACCTTCGCCCCGCTTCGATTATTGAAAAACTCGACCTTCGCAAGCCCGGCTACAGGAAGGTTGCGGCTCTCGGACACATGGGCAGAACCGATCTCGGCGTGACCTGGGAAAAAACCGATATGGTTGACATTCTGAAAAAAGAAGCAAACATCTGAGAGGTGAATTTATGAAGCTTTCACTTGTTGTTCCCTGCTTTAACGAAGAGGGAAACATTGCTCCGTTTTACAAGGCGGTTGCCGACACCTTCAACGGGCACGATTTTGACTATGAAATTGTGTTTGTAAACGACGGCAGCACAGACGGAACTTTACAGGTTCTCAAAAAACTTGTAACAGGACCGATTGCGATTAAAATAATCTCCTTTTCGAGGAATTTCGGCAAAGAAGCGGCTATGCTCGCGGGGCTTGAAAACGCCGGCGGCGAGTATGTGACAATTATTGACGCAGACCTTCAGCAGCACCCGTCTGTTGTTCTTGATATGATTGAAAAGCTTGACGTCAACCCGGATATCGACTGCGTTGCGGCTTATCAGGATGAGCGAAGCGAAGACAAAAAGATGTCGTTTTTCAAAGAAGGTTTTTATAAAATCGTAAACCTGATTACAGACACAGAGTTTGTCAGCGGAGCCAGCGATTTCCGCACCTTCCGCAGACCGATGGTTGACTCGATTACAGGTATGAAGGAGTATTTCCGTTTTTCAAAGGGATTATTCTCCTGGGTGGGATATAACACCGAATACATCCCCTACACCGTCAGCGAGAGAGCAAGCGGCGAATCGAAGTGGTCCTTTGCAAAGCTGTTTAAATACGCTCTTGACGGCATTGAAGCGTTTACGATAAGACCTCTGAGGATTCCGCTCTGGCTTGGAATTCTTTTTATCGTTTTTTCGCTGCCTCTGTTTATTATCGCTCTGGCAACGGACAGAAGCGTTACTCCGGGCGCTGTATTCTTTGTGGGCGGCACAATTCTTGCCTGCATGGGTATTCTCGGCGAATACCTGGCAAAGACATATATGCAGGGCAAAAACAGACCTGTCTATATTATTAAAGAGAACATCAGCAACCGCTGAAAAAGGTAAAATATGGTAAAAATAATTTCTGTTTTAATCTCTTTTCTGCTGTTTTATACAGAGGCGTTTGTTACGCCTTACAGTTATAAAGACCCGGAAAACTTAAAGCTCAGTGCCGTTATTCTCTCGGATATGCACGTTGAGTCAAACAGCAATGCGCGTTTTCTCAAAAACGGATATACGCTTGAGGGCGTTTACTCGGGCGGAAATTCGCCGGATGTAATTGCTTTTGCGGGCGACAACACCATGAACGGGCAGAGCATAGAGTGGTTTGATTTTTACGGTTTTATAAACCGCTACTGCAAAAAGAGTGATGTTCTTGTTGCGTTCGGCAACCACGATTTCGGCAACACCGATGATGAAAAACAATATAAGACACTTTCAAAAAGGGCAATAAACAGCTACAACTACTATTGCGGAAAAAGCATTGACAGGGTCTATTACTCTGCCGATTACCCGGAGGTCAGGTTTATTATTCTCGGCTCAGAGAATAATGCAAAGGACACGCTTCAGGTTATTTCAGACGCACAGATTGACTGGCTCAAAGAGCAGCTCGGAGAGTGTGCGGCAAAAGGCAAGCCCGCAGTAGTAATCAATCACAACCTGATTTACGCCACAACGGGCAGGCAGTCATATTTCGGATTTAACCTTACGACCAACAACGACAAGCTGCAAAGTGCTCTCAGAGAGTGCTCAACGACGGTTTTATATGTCTGCGGGCACTCGCATTTCGGCATTTCGGACGGCACGACACATTCCGAAGGAAATGTAACCTACATCAACCTGCCGTCAGCGGGAAATGACGGCAATTACGACGCCGACGAAGAACACGGCTCGCACGGAATCGGAATGCTGCTTGAAGTGTATGAAGGAAAGTTTGAAATAACCTTCCGTAATTTTTCAAAGGGCAAAAACATTGACGGATATGAAATGACAATTCCGTTTTAAACAAGACAAAATGAAAACTCCCCGTTCAATGCGAACAGGGAGTTTAATCTTTTATTTGCAATTACATTCTGCCTTTTATGAATCTTGAAAGCGGTTTATAGACGATTATGCAGATTACGGCATCGACAATCCCTTTGAAGAAGGTGAACGGCACATTGAAGACGAGAAGGCAGTTAAACAGTGAATTTGAGGTGGGAACAGAAGAAATCTTCGGAAGGATGTCGCAATACATTTTGATAATTGCCTCAAGCGGAAGGCCGAAGAATTTTACATAGGCGGGGTAAACGGCGAAGTAGTTTATGGGCAGACTGAGAAGACCCATAATGAGAGCGCCGATAAAGCAGGCGAGAACGGCGGATTTTTTGCTTTTGCCGCTCTTGTAAATCAGGCCTGCGACAAGGCAGAGAGATGCGCCGAGAAGGAAGTTGCTCAGCTCGCCGACAAACGCGCTTGAGGTGCCTTTTATCAGGATATGAAGAATATTTTTTATGAGTTCGATTATTACCCCGTAGAGAGGACCGAAAGCGAAGGCGCCGAAAAGCGCGGGCAGATCGGAAATATCAAACTTGATGAAAGCGGGAATAACCGGAATTGAAAACTCGACAAACATAAGCGCAAACGCAACTGCGGAGAGCATAGCCGTGAGAGTAACTTTATAAATTCCTTTTTGTGTTTTTGTCATAAGAACACCTCCCAAAAAAAATAAGCCCCGACTGTAAAAATACAATCGGGGCGTTAATGCAAAAACAAAACTCTTTCATCCGGACTTTACCGTCGGTTACGGAATCTCACCGTATCAGCCGCCTGTGCGGCTCGCGGACTATACCGCCGGTGGGGAATTTCACCCCGCCCTGAGTGTTTTTCTTTATTATAAACCATCATTTTTATTTGTCAATATGCTTTTTTACAAAATTGCGTAACGGCAAAATAAACATATTTCAGAAGAAGAAATCCGGGTATTTTATGAGTTGTTAAAAAGTTCTTAATATTTGTAATAATTTGTAATTAATTAATTGACTTTAATTTATATAATGCTATAATAGAATGAATTATTTTATAAGGAGAATTCTATGAACTTCACTTCGTGCGGCCAGAACGGTTCAGTTGAAGGTTTTTGCATTATAAAATCCATTGAAAAGAAAACTGCTTCAAGCGGTTCTTCCTACCTTGATATGACAATAGGCGACAAGAGCGGCGAAATGAACGCAAAGCTCTGGGATGTAAAAGATCTGCACGTAAAATACGGGCAGAACGATTTTGTCAAGGTCCGCGGCACCGTTACGGTTTACAGAGGCGTTGAGCAGTTTAAAATTGAACGCATAAGACACGTTATTGACGGCGACAACGTTAAAATAGAGGACTACATCGAGAGCGCAGATTTAAGTGGCGAGGTTATGCTCCGCTACATAGAAAACATTGTTTCACGCTTTGAGGACGAGGAACTTAAAAAGCTTGTCGGCGCCGTTATTGACGAGAAGAGAGAAAAGCTTCTCTACTGGCCGGCGGCGTTGAAGCTTCACCATTCCGTCAGGAGCGGGCTTCTGCTTCACACACTTTCGATACTGAGACTTGCTCAGGGCGTGTGTTCGGTTTATCCCTTTGTTTGCAAGGATTTGCTTTACAGCGGAATCATTTTGCACGATATTGCAAAAATCGACGAAATCAATTCATCGGATATAGGCATTGCAGCCGACTACACCGTCAGGGGAAATCTTGTGGGGCATCTTGTAATGGGTGCCATTGAGATTGACAGAATCGGCAGCAGGCTCGGAATAAGCGAAGAGACGCTGACGCTTGTTGAGCACATGCTGATTTCACACCACGGTGTTCCGCAGTTCGGTGCGGCGCAGTTCCCGATGTTTATTGAGGCGGAGATTCTCTCTGAGCTTGACCTGCTCGATGCGAGAATCTACACAATGTGCCACGAAATATCACAGAAAAATGTCGGCGAGTTTACCGGACGTCAGTGGTCTCTTGACGAACGCAAGCTCTATAATCACGGCAAAAACGGAGAATACAAGGCAAATCTTGACGAATAATTTTTCAGGAGAAATGATATGAGCGACTGGACGGAAATAAAAATAACAGTCCCTTGTGCCGATGTGGAACGCGCGGGAGACATTGCCAACATGGCGGTGCCCTACGGAATCTACGTTGAGGATTACAGCGACCTTGAACAGGAGGCGCTTGAGATTGCTCATATTGACCTGATTGATGAGGAATTGCTTGCAAAAGACAGAAGCAAGGCGGTTGTTCACATATACATTTCACCCGAAGAGAATCCTGCGGAAGCGGTTGCTTTTCTTGAAGAGAGATACACTGCGGAGAACATTGATTTCAGCATCGATGAAAAGCTTTGCAGAAACTCCGAGTGGGAGAACAACTGGAAAAAATATTTCAAACCGATGCCTGTCGGAGAAAAATTACTTATCCGCCCGGTATGGGAAGATGAATTTGACGCACAGGGAAGAGCAGTTCTCAACCTTGAGCCGGGGCTTGCATTCGGTTCGGGCACGCACGACACCACGCGGCTCTGCCTTGAGACGCTTGAAAAATATGCGGGAGACGGCAAAACCGTTCTCGACGTCGGCTGCGGCAGCGGTATTCTCTCAATAGCCGCCCTGCTGCTCGGCTGTAAAAGCGCAAGGGGCGTTGATATTGACGCTCTTGCGGTCAAAACGGCGACGGAGAACGCAGATGGCAACGGATTTGCTTCACCGCAGGTTGAATATGTTCAGGGCAATCTGACAGACAAAATCAGCGGAAAGTTCGACATTGTTCTTGCAAATATAGTCGCGGATATAGTCATTAAACTTTGCGACGATGTGAAGAGTTTTATGAACACGGGCGCGGTGTTTATCACTTCGGGAATTATTCTGCCGCGCGAGGATGAGGTTCTTGCGGCGTTTGAGCGCTGCGGACTGACGGTTGTTGACCGCCACGAAAGCGGAGGATGGCTCTGTTTTGAAACTATGGTAAAGGAGGATGAAAAATGATAGAAAGAGTCATAAGCATTATTCTGTCACTCGGTCTTATCACCGCTACTGCCGTTTCGGGCATGCAGGCCGACACCTCCGAACAGCTCTGTTTTGCCGCCGGCTCCGACCTTCACTACAACGAGCCGGAAGAAGAGCTTACCGAAACAAATCCCGAGCTGCTTGACGACCCCATATTCTGGTATGCAAACAGACGCGCCGCGATGGAAAATGAAAGCGGATTTATAATTGATGAGTTTTTAAGACAGTGCGCCGAAAATGACGACATAGAGAGCGTTCTTCTTGCAGGCGACCTTGCCGATGACGGCAAAATCAACCGCAAGCAGCACGAGGATGTCGCGGCAAAGCTTGAAAAATTCGAGCAGGAGACCGGCAAGCAGGTTTACGTTATAAACGGCAACCACGACGCCTCTCTCAACAAGGGTGACACAAGCTTTGACGATTTTATGGAGATATATCACAACTTCGGTTATGAAGAGGCGATTGACACTCTCAAGGGCACCTGCTCATACACAGCGGATCTCGGTGAAAAATACCGCCTTATAGCGCTTGACTCGTGCAGCGAGACAAAATCGACCGAAGACGGTATGACGCTTGAAAAAGTAAACTGGGTAAAGAAATGTGCAAAGAAAGCTTATGATGAGGGAAGATACCCCCTTCTTATGATGCACCACAATGTTCTTGAGCACATGCCGCTTCAGCGGCTTCTCAGCCACAACTTTATTGTCCGCTTCCATAACACTACGGCGGAGATTTTTGCAGATGCGGGCATTAAATTTATAATCACCGGTCACGAGCACTGCAGCGACGCAACATCATTTACCAGCGCTCTGGGCAATACAATAACCGACTTCAGCACAACCTCGCTTTCAATGTTCCCGCTTGCTTTCAGGGTTTTCCGCTTCTCGGAAAAAGAGATTAAATACGAGCTGAAAACAATTGAGAAAATCGACACCGACGCTCTGACTGCAGTAACGGAAGGTTACACCGGGGAGCAGATTGCGCTGATGAACGACGGCCTTAACGAATACTCAAAGCAGTTCCTTAAGGCGGGCGTTACATACCGTCTCAAGCTCGGTCTTACAATGGAGAAAATCGGTATTGACGAGGGCGAGCCGTTCTACAAGCTTGTCAGCACGGCGGTCGGAAGTCTCAATGACACGCTCGACCTTCCGCTTTACGGTGAGGGCGGACTTCAGGAAAAGGCAAAGAAGTTCAACATAAACCTGCCGGACAGCCAGTATAAAAACGGCTGGGATCTTGCAACGGAGCTTGTTGCCTGGCATTATGCGGGCTGCGAGGACTTCCCGCTTGACAGCACGGAAGTCAAGCTGTTCCTCAACATAGTAAACTACATTTTACGCAATACACTCTCAACCGTCAGTGACGAGGTCCTGTTAAGCGGTCTTAATTCGATAATGAAAAAAGTCGGCGCATCGGACGGAATCAGCACGGGATTCACGCAGCTGGCGGCAAAGATTTTCGGACCGGTTACCGCTGTTGAATATATGCTTCTCGGCATAGCGTCGCCGGTAATTGAGAAATTTGCAAACGATGATGATGTTGATGACAACAACGGTTCAATAGCGGGCTACGGCACCGTTACAACAGCTTCGCAGGTTGCAAACACATCGGCTAACTTTTTCTCATCCATCGGAAGATTGTTTATAAACACCGGTTATTTCTTCAGATATATTCTCAGAATTTTCCGTTTTAATTTAGTTTAATTAAGAATGACAAAAGCCACGCTTTTCAGCGTGGCTTTTCTGTATTACAGGTTAAATAAAGAACTGTTTTAATTCTTCGGGGCTGTCGATTATTGTGGCGGCGCCCAGGTTTTCGAGGAATTTTCTGCCTCTGTAGCCCCAGGAGACGCCGATAAAATCAAGCCCGGAGTTTTCAGCCGTTGCAAAATCGACCTCTGAATCGCCGATATAGACGGCTTCTTCTTTACTGCTGCCGAGATTTTCGAGTGCGTCAAGAACTCCGTCGGGAGCGGGCTTTTTTTCAACGCCCGACTTCTGACCGACCGAAAAATCGACGTTTTCGCCGAAATACTCTTTGCACAGAGGTCTTGTCTGGTCATCGACTTTGTTTGAAACAACCGCAATTTTAACGCCCCTGCCCTTTAAATACGGGAGAATTTCATCTATGCCTTCATAGGTGCGGGTTTTGTTTTTTGAATTGCGGGAATAGTGCTCTCTGAACTGCGAGAGGTATTTGCCGAATTCCTCATCACCGAACTTTTGCGGAAGACTGAGTTCAACGAGCTTTGCTATTCCGTTGCCGACAAATGTCAGGACTTCATCAACTGTTCTTTCGGGAAACGAATTGAGGCGGAGCATATAATTGACACTGTCAGTCAGGTCATCAATTGTGTTTAACAGTGTTCCGTCAAGGTCAAACACAGCGGTTTTATACTTTTTCATACTCATCACTTTCTGTGTTTTTCGAACTTGTCACGGATATTGCTCTTTTTGTCATTTGAGCCGACGGGTGCGCCTCTTTTGACTTTAAGCGATGTTTCAAGCTGCATAAGAAGCTGCTTCTCGTTCTCGGAGAGTGATTTCGGTATATTGACAATGACGCGCACAAGCTGGTCGCCTCTGCCTCTGCCGTTGACTGCCTGGATGCCCTTGCCTTTCATAACAAATATTTCACCGGGCTGTGTGCCTGCGGGAAGGTCAAACTTCACGTCGCCGTCAAGGGTGGGAATCTGTATTTTATCGCCCAAAGCCGCCTGAGTGAAGCTGACTTTGAGGTCATACCAGACATTGTAGCCGTCACGCTCAAAGAACGGATGCGGACGGACATAAACGGCAACCTTGAGGTCGCCTGCGGGACCTCCGTTAATGCCGGAATTACCGCCGCCGGGGACTGAGAACATCTGCCTGTCGTCAATGCCGGCGGGAACATTTACGCTGACCTTGACCGTGTGCCTGATTCTGCCTGTTCCGCGGCACTTCTGACAGGGGTGTTCGATAACCTTGCCCTTGCCGTTGCATTTGGGGCAGGTTTTGGATGTGGACATAACACCGAAAGGCGTTCTCTGGGTAACGTTGACCTGACCGCGGCCTCCGCAGTCGGGGCAGGTATTTGTTGATGTGCCTTTCTGTGCGCCTGAACCTCCGCACTCGGGGCAGGTTTCAATCTTCTGGACTTCGACCTCACGGCGGCAGCCCTTTGCCGCCTCTTCAAAAGAAACGGTAACTCTTGCCTGCAAATCTTCGCCGCGTCTGGGCGCATTGGGGTTTGCCTGCCTTGCTCCGCCGCCGAAACCGCCGCCGAAGAAGCTGCCGAACAGGTCGCCTAAATCGAAATCAAAGCCCCCTGCTCCGCCGCCGAAACCGCCTGCTCCGAAATTGGGATCTACGCCCGCGTGACCGTATTGGTCATAGCGCGCACGTTTTTCTTTATCGGACAGAACTTCATACGCCTCATTTGCCTCTTTGAACTTTGCCTCGGCTTCTTTGTTGCCGGGGTTGAGGTCGGGGTGGTATTTTTTTGCGGTCTGCCTGTATGCTTTTTTTATTTCATCATCCGAGGCGCCTTTGGATACGCCGAGCACCTCGTAGTAATCTCTTTTGTTTTCTGCCATATGCGGCTCCTTTGCTGTATGAATTGCATATTGCTGACCGTTGCCTTGCGGCAGCGGTCAGCATTGATATTACAGCGTTCTGTTATTTATCAGCCCTCGGGAGGAACGTCGGTGTAGCTAGCGTCTGTGTAGCCCTGATCGTTGCCTGAGCCGTAAGCTGCGGCGTTGGGGTCAAAGCCGGCGGCGCCGGGGTCGCCCTGAGGAGCGTTCTGCTTGTAAAGCTTCTCGGAAATCTCGTAGAATTTCTGAGTCAGTTCATCTTTGCGTGATTTGATGAGGTTGGTATCTTCGCCCTTGAGTGCCTCTTTGAGGGCTTCAACCTTTTCGTTTACGGATGATTTATCCGCTTCATCAAACTTGTCGCCGTTTTCGCTCATCAGTTTTTCGCACTGATAAACCATCTGGTCTGCCTCATTGCGAAGGTCAACCTCTTCGCGGCGGGCTTTGTCTTCCTGTGCGAAACGCTCTGCGTCGGCAACGGCTTTGTCGATATCTTCTTTGCTCATATTGCTTGACGCAGTGATGGAGATTGACTGCTCCTTGTTGGTGCCGAGGTCTTTTGCCGAAACGTGAACGATGCCGTTTGCATCAATGTCGAATGTAACTTCAATCTGCGGAACGCCTCTGCGTGCAGGGAGAATGCCGTCAAGGTGGAATACGCCGAGAGTTTTGTTATCCTTCGCAAATTCTCTTTCGCCCTGAAGAACGTGAACTTCAACTGAGGGCTGATTGTCTGCTGCGGTTGAGAAAATCTGGCTCTTCTTTACGGGGATTGTTGTGTTACGGTCGATAATCTTTGTATTGATGCCGCCCATTGTTTCAATGCCGAGTGAAAGAGGAGTGACGTCGAGAAGGAGAAGGCCTGTTACATCGCCGCCGAGAACGCCGCCCTGAAGGGCTGCGCCGACTGCAACGCACTCATCGGGGTTGATGCCCTTGAAGGGCTCTTTGCCGGTGAAGTTTTTGACTGCTTCCTGAACGGCGGGGATTCTTGAAGAACCGCCGACCATAAGGACTTTGTTGATTTCGGAAACGTTGAGACCGGAGTCTGACATTGCCTGACGGACGGGACCCATTGTTGCTTCGACAAGGTCTGCTGTGAGCTCGTTGAACTTTGCTCTTGTAAGAGTCATTTCAAGGTGCTTGGGGCCTGTGGCATCCGCAGTGATGAAGGGAAGGTTGATGTTGGCGGTAGTTACGCCTGAAAGCTCAATCTTTGCCTTTTCGGCTTCTTCCTTGAGTCTCTGCATTGCCATCTTGTCGCCGCGAAGGTCAATGCCCTGCTCCGCCTTGAAGGAGTCTGCCATCCAGTCGATGATTCTCTGGTCGAAGTCATCGCCGCCGAGACGGTTGTTGCCTGCTGTTGCAAGAACTTCCTGAACGCCGTCGCCCATCTCAATGATGGAAACGTCGAATGTGCCGCCGCCGAGGTCGTAAACCATTATTTTCTGGTCGTTCTCTTTGTCAATACCGTATGCGAGGGCTGCGGCTGTGGGTTCGTTGATTATTCTTTTGACTTCAAGACCTGCGATTTTGCCGGCATCCTTTGTTGCCTGACGCTGTGAATCGGTGAAGTATGCGGGAACGGTGATGACCGCCTCTGTTACCTTTTCGCCGATGTATGCTTCTGCGTCGGTCTTGAGCTTCTGAAGAATCATCGCGGAGATTTCCTGCGGGGTGTATTTTTTGCCGTCGATGGTTACTTTATAATCTGAGCCCATCTGCCTTTTGATTGACGAGACGGTTCTGTCGGGGTTGGTGATTGCCTGGCGCTTTGCGACCTGACCTACCATTCTTTCGCCTGTTTTGCCGAATGCAACTACAGACGGAGTTGTTCTTGTGCCTTCTGCGTTTGCGATAACTACGGGATCGCCGCCTTCAATGACTGCTACACAAGAGTTTGTTGTTCCTAAATCGATACCTATAATTTTTGACATGATATATTCCTCCTGTTTAAAGAAATTATTTACATTTGTTACGCTGTCAGTTTGCGACCTGGACGGTTGCAAATCTCACTACGGTATTGCCTATTTTATAGCCCTTCTGGAAGACCTGCGCGATTTCGTTCTCGCCGAAGTCTTCGCTTTCGATATGCATAACGGCGTTGTGCATATTCGGGTCGAATTTGTCACCGGCTTCGCCGAAGGATTCGACTCCCGTTTTTTCGAGAATGTCAAGGAACTGGGTGTAAATCATCTCCATGCCCTTGCGGTAATCTTCAAACGATGCGTCCGTATTGCCTGCCGCCCTTTCAAAATTGTCGAGAACGGGGAGAAGGTTTTTGATTACATCCGCTCTTGCCGTTGTGTGGACATCCTCTTTTTCTTTTTGCGAGCGTTTGCGGAAGTTGTCATATTCCGCACGGAGTCTCAGGTATAAATCCTTTTGTTCTTCAATCTGCTTTGAAAGCTGCTCCGCTTTTTCAATCAGAGAATCTTTTTTTGATTTCTGCTTTTTTTCGGGCTTTTTTTCATCCGCCTTTGCGGTTGTTTCCGCCTCTTCTTTGATTGCTTCTTTTTCGGTTTCGGTTGTTTCTTCGTTTATCTTTTCTTCTTTCATAACCTGTCCTTTCTATTCCTCAAGTGCCTGCTCGATAAGCTTGCCTACAAGATTTGTAAGGAACCTTATGTCGGGAATAATCGTTTCGTAATCCATACGGGTGGGACCGATTATTCCGATTGAGCCGGCATCCTGGCCGCGCACACTGTATTTTGAAAGAATTACGCTTGAGTTTCTGAGCTGGCGGTAGATGTTCTCATCGCCGACAAATACGGTTAAATCCTTTTTGGAATTGTTGATGATTCTGTTGAGTGCTTCTTCTCGGTTGAGGAAGTTTATAAGTTCAAGCGCATTGTCGCTGTAGCCGCCCGAGAGAAGGTTTGACTGACCTTCGAGCATTATCTGCGTCTGCGCCGTGCTCTGTGCGAGTTCGCACACTGCCGCGAGCATAGGGAACATCGACATAAGGTCGGAGCCGAGTGAAGCGGCGATAGTCTGCATTGAGGCAACGCTTATTTCGCTTGCCTGCCTGCCGACTATGGCAGACTCCGTGACATTGTAAAATGATTCAACAAGCTTTGTGTCAAGCGGAGAATCAAGACGGCAGAGACGGCTTTTGAGGATTCCGTCGGATGTAAGGAGAACCATCATTGCCGTTCTTGTGCCGACGGGAACAAGCTCGATGCGTCTTATTACCGTGCACTCGCCGCCGGGAGTTGTTGAAAGAGAGGCGCAGTGGGTAAGCTCGGCGAGGATGTTTCTTGCGTGCTCGATGAGCATTTCGGGGTCGCCTGCCGCAGAAGCGATGCCTGCTTCAATAATGCGTCTGCTGGCGTCGTCAATCTCGCGCTTTTTCATAAGGTTGTCGATATAGTAACGGTAGCCCTTGTCGGAAGGAACCCTGCCCGCCGATGTATGCGGCTGGTCGAGGTAGCCCTGCGCAGAGAGGTCGCTCATCTCATTTCTTACAGTTGCGGACGAAACATTGAGCCCGGTGTTTGCGATAAGCTCCTTTGAACCGATAGGCTCGCCCGTTCTGATAAAGTGCTCGACAACGGCAGCCAGTATTAACTTTTTGCGTTCGCTGAGAGTCTCCACGGGTTCACCTTCTTCCGTTCGTTTTTGTCTGAGTGCTAATGTTAGCACTCATAAAGGTCGAGTGCTAATCTTTATTCATACTATACTCCCGATTTTTCTGTTTGTCAATAGTTTTGAGGGCAGAATTTGTAAATAGTTTGTGAATTTGTTTTTATCTTTACGGCAGGCAAATCACACAGATATTTCTTGACCTGAAATATATAATCTGTTATTATTATAATGTTATTTATATGGAGGGATGGCTATGGGAAAAGTCGGAAACAAAGTCAAAGACGTTCTCGGCATTGAAGGCAACACCCGTGAAGTTCTGCGCCCCATGCTGGCTTATGACTGCGCCAACATCACTCTCGGAGGAGCGGGCTACCCGATCAACCAGTTCCACCAGCAGTTTCTTGCCTATGTTGAGGGTATGAAAACGGGCAGAGCGGGTCTTATTACGCTTATTGCGGGCTTATGGGATGCCGTAAGCGACCCAGTAATGGGTCTGCTGACAGACAGAACAAAATCCCGTTTCGGCAGGCACAGGCCTTATCTGCTTATAGGCGCTGTTCCGTTTGCGCTTGCTTACCTTTTCAAATGGACTTCTTTCGGAATCTCCGACAACGGGAACCCGACTGCCACGTGGCTGTGGTATCTTTTTGCATCGCTTATGTATTGCACGTTTATGACGATGATGAGCATCCCCCACACAGCCATGCTGCCCACGGTTGCGCCCGGTTATTTTGAAAGAACGCAGTATAAAATTGTTGAATACGCATTTAATTCCGTAGGGCAGGTTTCATCATACGTTTTCACTGCCCTTGTTCTCAGCGGATTCAGCGTCAAAACGGCGCTGACGGCTCTGCCCACCCCTTCACCGCTTGACAAAGGCAAATACGCCCTTGTGGGGCTTGTGCTGATGATATGGTTCTCGTGGTCGCCGATTCTCTGCTTCCTCAAAACGAAGGAGCCGTCCTCAAAGGATCAGGTCAATGAAAAAATCGATTTTTCATTTCTTGTCAGCGAATACAAAACCGTTTTTTCAAACAGAGCTTTCAGACAGTATTTTATTATTGCGCTTTTCTACTCGATGAGCCGCTATTTCTGCAGCTATGCGGACCAGTATTTTATGGTAAGCGTAACTGACACATATAATATTTTTATTTCAATGAATATTATTTCGGGAATAGCTGAGTTCAGCGGTTCTCCGCTTAACTATCTTATAACGAGATACAAAGGCAAAACCGCCTGCGGCAAGCTGCTCGGTCCGCTTATGGTTGTGGGCATTGCGATAAACGGTTTTCTGACTTACGGCACACCGAAGGTAATCAAATATGCGGTTATAATTGTTTCATCCGTCCTTTACAATTTCGGATTCTCGGGGCCCGGCTTTGTGGGTGAAAACATTCAGCCCGACATAACGGATGTTGACGAGCTTATTACGGGCAGGCGAAGAGAGGGCGTAATCTCAACCTTCAGGACGTTCTTCAGCAAAACAATAAGCAGTTTTATGGGCTATGTTGTCGGGCAGTCGCTTGAGTGGTTCGGCTACAATCCCGAGATAAAACACCCGCTTGAGCAGGCGAAAATAACGACATTCGGTCTGAGGCTGAATTATTCGGTGATTCCTTCGATTCTCGCTTTGTTCTGCGTAATTTCAATTTTTAAATACAAGATGACAAAGCACGACCACGAGGAGATAAAACGAATTATAGCGGAGAAGCACGAAACAGGGAGCTGCACCATCTCCGACGAGGAGAAAAAGCGGATTGAATACATTGCAGGGCGGAAATGGGAAGAGATGTGGATAGGTCAGACCATTGCCCCGCGCGACCTTGACGCTATGTCATAACAGTTTTCTGAAAGGAAAAATAAATTGGCTGTTTCAAAAGATAAAATCAGAAATTTTTCAATAATCGCTCATATTGACCACGGTAAATCGACGCTTGCAGACAGACTGCTTGAGCTGACAAAATCCGTGGCGCTGCGTGATATGACGGAGCAGATTCTTGACGATATGGACCTTGAGCGTGAAAGAGGAATCACGATAAAGGCGCACGCCGTTAAGCTTGACTACACGGCAAATGACGGTGAGGTATATGAATTAAACCTCATCGACACTCCCGGTCACGTTGACTTCAATTACGAGGTTTCGCGCTCGCTTGCCGCCTGCGAAGGAGCCATACTTGTTGTTGACGCAACGCAGGGTATTGAAGCGCAGACGCTTGCAAACACCTACCTTGCGCTTGACCACGACCTTGAGATTGTGCCGGTTATAAACAAAATCGACCTGCCGTCGGCAATGCCCGACGAGGTTGCCGCCGAGATTGAAGATGTAATAGGGCTTGACTGCTCCGTTGCGCCCAAAATCTCCGCAAAAACAGGTCTTAATGTTGAGCAGGTGCTTGAAAGAATAGTTGAGGACATCCCCGCCCCGACAGGTGATGATTCTCTGCCTCTGCGCGCGCTGATTTTTGACTCCGTATATGACAGCTACAGGGGCGTTATTGTATATGTCAGAATAATGGACGGTAAAATCAAGGCGGGCGACACGATGAAGATGATGCAGACGGGCGCGACCTTCACGGTTGTTGAGGTCGGCTATATGCGTGCTCAGTCAATGGAGCCCGCAGACGAGCTGTGCGCAGGCGAGGTCGGTTACATTACCGCCTCAATAAAAACGGTTCGCGACGCAAATGTGGGCGACACGGTAACGCTTGCGACAAACCCCGCCCCCGAGCCGCTGCCCGGTTACAGAAGCGTTCTGCCGATGGTTTTCTGCGGTGTTTACCCTGCGGACGGCAACGACTATGAGGCGCTGCGCGACGCACTTGAAAAACTGCGTCTTAATGATGCGGCTCTCTCCTTTGAGCCGGAGACATCGGGTGTGCTAGGTTTCGGCTTCCGCTGCGGTTTTCTGGGACTGCTTCACCTGGAAATTATTCAGGAGAGACTTGAGCGTGAATATGACCTCGACCTTGTGACCACCATCCCGAGCGTTATTTACAAGATACACATGACCGACGGCTCGGTTATTGAAATTGACAACCCCACGCACTACCCCAACCCCGCGAACATTGACTACTGCGAAGAGCCGTTTACAAAC
Source organism: Clostridiaceae bacterium (assembly GCA_016288315.1). GTDB lineage: Bacteria > Bacillota > Clostridia > Oscillospirales > Acutalibacteraceae > CAG-177. The sequence continues at coordinate 23,933 of JAEEYU010000064.1, forward strand.
GCTCACATCTACTCGCCTTCGGAGTATGTCGGAACGATTATGGACCTTTGCCAGACGAGGCGCGGTATATTCAAGGGAATGGACTACATCACAAAGGACAGGGTTGATATTCTTTACGAACTGCCGCTCAATGAGATTATATACGACTTTTTTGATTCTCTTAAATCGAGAACAAGAGGTTACGCATCGTTTGACTACGAGATTTGCGACTACCGCCGCTCCAACCTTGTTAAGCTTGATGTTCTGTTAAACGGCGACGTGATTGACGCTCTTTCGTTTATTATCCACTCGGATATGGCCTACGGCAAGGCGCGTAAAATTGCCGAAAAGCTCAAGGATAATATACCGAGGCAGATGTTTGAGATTCCCGTTCAGGTAGCCATAGGCGGCAAGGTTATTGCGCGTGAAACAATCAAAGCCATGCGCAAGGACGTGCTTGCAAAATGCTACGGCGGCGACATCACCCGTAAGAAAAAACTGCTTGAAAAGCAGAAAGAGGGCAAAAAAAGAATGCGCTCCTTCGGCAGCGTAGAGGTGCCCCAGGAAGCGTTCATGGCTGTTCTCAAGCTTGACGACAACAACTGATTAACGGCGGGAGTTTTTTCCCGCCTTTTCTTTAAGCAGAGGTGTTATTATGCCCTTGGGATTATATATTCACGTTCCGTTCTGCCGCGGCAAATGCCCATACTGTGATTTTTACTCCGTCATCCCTTCGGGCGGTATTATTGACGAATACACAAAATGCGTGTGCAAACAGCTTGACGGATACAAAGGCAGGCTTTTTGACACGGTGTATTTCGGCGGCGGAACACCGTCGGTTATAGGTGCGGACAACATATCGGAAATAATTGAATCTGCAAACATCGACAGCAATGCGGAAATAACCGTTGAGTGCAACCCGTCTGACTGCGGTGAAAACGGTTTTGATTTTGACAAAGCCGCTATTGCAGGTGTGAACCGGATATCCATGGGGCTTCAGTCAGCCGCCGAAAGCGAGAGAAAAGCGCTCGGCAGACGTGCAGATATGCATGATGTTGAAAACGCCGTCAGAAGGGCTCAGAGGGCGGGAATTGACAATATCTCGCTCGACATTATGCTCGGAATACCCGGTCAGAGTGAGGAGACGTTAAAGCGGAGTGTTGATTTCTGTTTTTCGGTCGGGGCGAAGCATATAAGCACATATATTCTGAAAATTGAGGAAGGCACTTATTTCGACAAAGTTAAAGACAAGCTTGACCTGCCGGATGAAGATGAGACGGCGGATTTATATTTAAGATGCGCAGAGCTTATTGAGCGGGGCGGAATGAAGCAATATGAAATTTCAAACTTTGCTTTTCCTGGCTTTGAGAGCAGACACAATCTGAAATACTGGCACTGCGAGGAATACATCGGAGCAGGACCCGCCGCTCATTCATTTGTTGACGGAAAAAGATACTATTACGAAAGAAATCTGAGCGAATACCTGAAAAATCCCGAACCTGTTTCTGACGGCAGCGGCGGTGATTTTGAAGAATACGCAATGCTTGCGCTGAGATTGACGGAAGGTTTGCAGGACATCAGAGTTTTTGAGAGATTCGGTTTTCACATTCCCGAAAAAATATTTGAAAAAGCAAAAAAATATGAACGAAACGGTCTTATGACTGTTGATGACGGCTCGGTTTCTTTAACGACAAGAGGTTTTCTTGTTTCCAATGCAATAATCGGAGATTTGCTTATATAACAGACAACGGCTTGCAGGAATAAACCTGCAAGCCGTTGTGACTTTATTACTTTATTTTTCTTTTATAAACTCCGTGCCATCGATAACAAGCGTTCCACCGCTTTTCTCAAATGACTTTGTAACGGTTGCTCCGACGCCGAAAGCGGATTTATAGCTGAAAGTAATCTCATCACCTTCGATGGAGTATTCGCCGTCAATGGTGAGACCGAAAAGTTCGCCGGTAACTTTGTTATCCTTGTCAAATGTGAGGGTTCCGCCGAGAGAGTCATTTGCTTTGTATGTGCCTTTAAGGGTTTTGCCGCAGCCTGCAAAAAGAACGACTACGGTGCAGAGAACAAGCGCCACGGCGATTATTGCTCTGAGTTTTTTCATAGATAATCCTCCTCAAATTATTATTTATTCAACTGCCTTCCGTGGCAATCAATAACCGAAATAAGTTTTGCAATATGAATAGAGCGCCTGATAATACTGAACCTCGCTTACGGGGTCAAGAAGCAGACCGTGCCCCGAGAGCGGATAGAAAATGTATTCATAAGGCGTGCCGTTGTCTTTAAACGTTTTTTCCATTGAAAGACGGTTGCCTTTCTGAACAAGAGGATCATTGCCTGCGTAAGCGAAAATTGAAGGCATGGTGTTTTCATCAACAAATGCGACGGGAGAGACGGAGTCGGCTATTCTTTTTGCTTCGCCGCTCTCAACCATCTCGTTTGTAATGCTGACGCCTGCGAGCATACCCGCAAGGGAGTAGCTGCCCCAGACATCTTTACCCATATCGGACGGGCCTACTCTGTTTGCGGTGAAGGCGAGCTCAATAGAAGAATCCTGCGGCCTTGAATAACTGTAGAGCATTGAAATATGACCGCCTGCCGAATATCCGGACGTTGCGAGCTTTGTGATATTGAGATCTTTTTCTTCGGAGAACTCCTTGATGGCGTCGATACACATATCTATTTCATCAAGCATTGTGAACGCGGTAACATCGGGTGTTTCTTCCCCGATAAGCGAATAGCTCATTGTGGCGGTGATGTAGCCCTTCATTGCGAGCTTTTTACAATGGGGAGCCATATCCTCTTTTTCGCCGCCCTGCCAGGAGCCGCCGTGGATATAGAGAATGCAGCCGTTCTCTTCGTTGTCGTAGGCGCTTTCGGGAACGTAGATTGTGACGAGGTCTCTCTCGGCTTCGCCGTAACGGATGTTTTCAAAGACCTGATATTTGTCGCCGATAAGACCGAAGCCGGAAGTAAAAAACAAAATAAAAGTGAGCCAGTAAGAAAGCAAAGTCTGCATAAAGCATTCCTCCTTTATTCTTTATAGTAAAATTATAGTTAAAGTTTTAAATCAAGTCAAGCGTTTTGCAGGCAAAGTCACCGGAATAATCAAAAAATGTGTTTTGGGGTTTCAGTTGTGTGTTTTTATGTAATCCCGCAGAAAAAGAAAAATCAGTTTCCGGTTAAAGAAACTGATTCATATTATTTATCTGTAAAAAATGCTGACTATTCTCATAAAAATCAGATACGGAAGAAGAGGAAGGAAATTGTGCAGGTTAATAAGCTTGTAAATAAACCCCGGAAGAACAGTAACCTCGACTGAGCAGGAAACACCGCTCTCGGGTTCGGTTACGGTAACGGTTGTTTTGCCGAGTTTTACCCCGACAACATTTATATTGCCGAAACGGTATTCTTCAATTTTTTCAGGTTTTGCCTCGACAATTCCCTCTTCGCTGCAGGTTATAACCGCATTTCTGACATCAAAGCGGGTCTCCGCTTCAAGAGGTTCGGGATAAATGACGAAATAGCTTTTTTCGCCTACATAGGCATACATTTTGCCGTCAACCGCAGATGTGTCAAGAGATTTAAGTTCTGGCACCTCCTGCGAAGATGTTTCGGGAGGGTTTTCGGGAGAAGCCTCTTCGGCAAAAGCGACGGCAGAGACCGAAAACGCCATTATAAGCGACAGTAACAAACAAATAATTCTTTTTGATGTTTTCATAGTTATTCTCCTTTTTGCAAAAAGAACCGGCAGTTATTATTATGTTTACAATATATTTTTAACATTTCATGCGTTAAATGTCAATTTTTCAGAGGGAAACATAATAAAAAATTAAAAAGCAGCGGTATTCGGCGGGTAGCAATCTGTTTGGTGCCGATTAATCGGGAAGAATATAGCCCTGCTTTACGCTTCCGTCTTCTTCAACCACCACAACATAGGTTGCGGGCGGATAAGTTGTGTTACCGTTCTGGTCGATGAGAGAATATGTGCCTTCGGTTATTTCCGGTTTTTCGGTTTCGAATGACTGTGAGACTGTGCTTTCGGTTGTATTTGAGTAATCCAATGAATCTGCATCGGTGTTTTTATTCTGAAAAATCACCGCAGCGATTACCAAGGCAATCAGAAAGATGACAGCAATAATTATAAAACGAATAATCCTGTTTTCTTTCTTTTTGATAACATCGGGAATTATTTCGATTTCTGCAGTGAATTTATGAAGGCAATATGGGCAAAACTGACTGCCCAGCGGCAGCTCTTCAGAGCAATTATTACATTTCATAGCAAATCCTCAAAACGGATAATTTTCGTAATCTTCAAGAACAATTTCACCGTTGCCGTTGATATTCCAGAAATAAGTGCCCGGCTCATAGTATTCTCCGTTTATTTCCGCAGTTTCGGTTTCACCGGTGTTTTCTTCGTTTTGGTCGCTGATGTTGTTTTCAGTTGACTGTTCCACAACCGTTGACTGTGTTTGCGCAGAAGTGCTTTTTTCGCCTTTTGCTGTTTTTGACTTTATCAAAAACACAACAATAACCGAAACAATAAGTAAAAAGGCAATTACCGCCGCAGCAGAGTTCACTGCGTTCGGTTTACAGCTTTTATATGTTTTTTTGTTCTCTTCGCCGATTTTTGTCATACAGTAAGGGCAGAACAGACTTTCATCGGGCAAAGGAGCAGAACAGGTTGGGCAAATCATAATATAGCTCCCGTAAATGATATATAATTATTATAGCAAAAATACAAAGAGTTTACAAGGATGGAAAGAAAAAATCAAAGCTGCCCGAAGGCAGTTGTTCATAAACCAGTAAAATCAGAATAACTTGAATATAACAAATGCGGTTTTGTCAGGCGGAGTTGGTTAATTAAAAAGATTTAACAGAAAAGTCCCTGCATACTGTTGAGAGTGTGCAGGGACTTGATTATTTACGCGCATTTGGTTTGTTTTTATCCGAACAGGCCGTGTTTTTTATACGGTTCGGATTTGTGGGAGATAAATGTATATCCCGTTTCTTCTATTGCCGATTTCAGCGTGTCGGGATTTATTTCGTCTTCGGTCAGGAATACGGCTTCGCCGTTTTTTCTTGAAGCGGAGACTTTTTTCGCTTCGGGGAAGGTTTTGCGGATTGTGTCGTTTATATGCGCTTCGCACATACCGCACATCATTCCGTCGATTTTTACCGTGTGCTTAATCATATTAACCTCGTTTTCAGGTTGAATGTTATCCGAGCGCGACATCGAGAGCCATCATAAGAGTAAATCCGAGAGCGAACATCAGAACGCCGATGTTCGAGTGCTCGCCCGCCGACATTTCGGGGATGAGTTCCTCCACAACAACATAAATCATGGCGCCCGCGGCGAACGAGAGCAGATAGGGCATCGCGGGAACAATCAGCCCCGCGGCGAGAACGGTCAGCAGGGCGGCTATCGGTTCAACCGCTCCCGAGAGAGCACCGCCGAGAAATGCTTTCGTTTTTGATTTGCCCTCCGCGTGAAGTGGCATTGAGATAATCGCACCCTCGGGGAAATTCTGTATCGCTATGCCGAGTGAGAGAGCGAGCGCGCCGCCGATTGTAATTTTTTCTGCGCCCGATACAAGTCCCGCGTATATCACGCCGACCGCCATTCCCTCGGGAATGTTGTGGAGTGTTACGGCGAGCACCATCATAGTTGTTTTTGCCGCCTTGCTTTTTACGCCCTCCGCTTTGTCGGCGTATAGATGCAGATGGGGAATAACGCTGTCGAGCAGGAGCAGGAACAGTATTCCGAGCCAGAAACCGATGACGCTCGGAAGAAAGGACAGTTTTCCTTTATCCGCGGACTGCTCCATTGCGGGAAGAATAAGACTCCATATTGACGCGGCGACCATAACGCCCGATGCAAAGCCCGTGAGGGCTCGCTGCATATTTCTGCCGAGTTCTTTTTTCATAAAGAACACGCAGGCGGAGCCGAGCGCCGTGCCGGCGAAAGGAATCAGTAAACCTTCGGAAACATTTAACCACATAATTTCAGTTTAATCAGAAAGTGAAAATTGATTTTATGAGAGCGAAAACATATTTGATGAAATATCCGAAATGTTCGGAATCATCAACAGTTCTCGATTCGGACATAAACTGGTTGTAGGCGACCTCATCGGTTTCATCGAAAAGATCGAAATATGAAACAACTTCTGTTTCGTAGGTGTCGGGCGAATTCTCATTGAGAGTGATGAGACGCACGCCTTCGTCAATGCTGTTGTAGGAACGGAAGCCCACACCGGGGGTATTGCAGAGGTCAACGCCCTTGTAGCTGACTTCGTAGGAGTTTACATGGTCGTGGCCGAAGAACATTGCCATAACATCGCCTCGCTCCAGAATCGCGTCAAACTGCCCGTTTGTGTAGTTGGGCGGGCAGGGAGTTTCGCCGAGAGTGCCTTTCGAGCCTTCGGGAAGGGTGTAGAACTTGCCGTCGTGGTCGACGCTGCCCTCAACCTGCTCGTCGTGTTCATCAAGAGCGTCCCAGATTTCGGGAACGACTATATGCTGGAACATAAGGGACGGAATCTTTCCGCCGTTTTCGCGTTCAAGCTTTTCGGAGGTTGTTTTATACCACTCGACCTGTTTTTTCGTAACGCAACCGTAGCCACCGAGATCGTTTTCGTTGTTGTATGTGCCGGAGTCAATCATCCATATATTATTGACCATCTTGTTTTTATCGGTTGATGAATAAATCGGAACATAATATGTGCCGAGATTGTCCTCGCCGAAATCCTCGCCGGCGCAACCGATGAAGCATTTGTATCTTTCGTAAACGGAAAGCTGATACGCTTTGTCGGCGGTGGTGTTCTCGTCGTCGTGATTGCCGTAAACCATAACTACGGGAATGCCGTATTTCTCGTAAATCGACATAAATTCGTTTATCGCGAGAGCGGCGTAGGGCTTGACAAGAGAGGTGCTGGAAATATTGTCGCC
>JAEEYU010000065.1 GCA_016288315.1 Clostridiaceae bacterium
CGCCGAGCACCATAAGGACGCTCAGCAGAAGAGACAGACATCTTTTGCCCGTTTTCATTATTATTCCTCCTTGAAGAAAACAATATATACAAAATTATTTTAACATTATAAGTGTTAAAATTCAAGAGAAAAACCCTTTCACTATATAAGATACGAAAAAAACGGAAATTCCCACCCGAAATTGAAAAATTTTTGGGATTTTTTGAAAATGCAACGCAACAGAGGGGGCATTCGCAACGGGTTGCAGGGGGATTGAGGTTTTTGAGATTCTTCGCCTGCGGCTCAGAATGACAGTTTTTTGGGAAATTGCAATTAAAACGGCGGGCGTTGTTCTGTCTGAAATTGAGGTTAAGGCGGCGGGCGATTGACAATCGCCCCTACCGGTTGCAGGGAGATTGGAGTTTTTGAGATTTTGAGCCTGCGGCTCAGAATGACAGGTTAGGTTTTAGGGGTCAGGTATGAGGAGAAAGCAGTTTTGACCCTTCCGTCTTGCCTGTCGGCAAGCCACCGTCTCGCCTGTCGGCTCGGTCGGCGCTTCTGCTTCGCAGAGGTGTCCACCGGACACCCGCGCCCCTGTGAGGGGAGGCTAATGCGGGGAGGCGGGGAAATAAATATTTTATAATTCCCGAAAGATATATACATATCGTTTTTTTTGTTGTATAATTATATTTAACATATTATTAATGATACAATGGATAACTGTGCGGCATACGGTGTGTGAGACGAGAGATGGGATTACAGTAAGGGAGAAGCGGAAAATGAAAAACATTTTTAAAAGGACGGCGGCTCTGCTGCTTGCGTTTGCCATGCTGCCGGTGTTTTCGGCAGCGGCGGCGGCGAAGGAGACGATGTGGATTTCTCAGAGCTTGAGCGACATTCCCGTAATAAGAATATCCGGTGACGGCGAAAAGCTTGTTGACGAAGACGGAAACAAGGTTTTTCACTACAAGGATATACCCTCGCTTATCAAAAACGAGGACGGCAACGGGCTCAAGGCGAAAAATGTGCTTGAAGCCATTGCCAACATACTTGAGCCGTGGCTGATTGACGGCGTTCTCAAAAACGACTGGGAGCCCTACTACGACAACCTGCAGAAAGAAATCACCGACCTTTTCGAGCGCTCTCTGCTTGACAAGGACGGCAACGCGCAATACGGCACGGGTCTGCGCCCGGAGCGCATTGAAAAAATGAACAGAACGAGGCACAACGACCAGGGCTGGCACACGCCCGAGGGCAAAAAATACTATGTGCACGACAGATACTGGTTCTATTACGACTGGCGGCTTGACCCCGTTGAGACGGCGGCGGAATTCAAGGCGTTTGTGGATGACATACTTGCCTCCACCGGCTGCAGTCAGGCGGGAATTATTGCGAGCTGCCTCGGCACAAACGTTGTGACCGCCTACCTCGCCGTTTACCCCGAACACGCGGCTGAACATATAAGAGGCGTTGCCTATGACGGAAGCGTTGTTGAAGGAGCGGAGATAATCAGCGAGCCGATAAGCGGCAAATTTGTTGTGGATTTTACGGCAATCAACCGTCTGCTGCGCGACTGCGCCGCCATCGACATGTTTGACGTGGGAGAGTTTGTAAACATCTCGCTGGAGATGCTTGACGGCACGGGCGTGCTCGACGCGGCAATCGTCTTCCCGAGATATGTGCTTTACAATATGCTTGTAAAGGGAGTTACATCGGCGCTTGCGCTCTCAACATTCTACACCTGGCCGAACTACTGGGCCTGCGTTTCAAAAGAGGACTACCCGACGGCGAAGGAGTATGTTTTCGGGCCCGAGGGCAGCGAGAAGCGCAAAGAATACGCCGGGCTGATTGAAAAGCTTGACAATTACGACAGACTTGTGCGTCAGAGAGTTCCCGAAATTCTCACCTCCACCGCGGAAAACGGCGTGCATTTCGGCGTGATTTCAAAATACGGCTTCCAGACTCTGCCGACCTGCAGAACGAACTACCTGGTATCCGACCAGTTTGCAAGCGTGCGCCGCTCCTCTTTCGGGGCAACAACTGGCACGATATATAAAGACCTTGAGGATGACTACCTCGCAGAGCGCAGGGCGGCGGGCTTCGGCGGATATCTTTCGCCCGACGGTCAGATTGACGCCTCCACCTGCCTGTTCCCCGAAAGCACCTGGTTTATAAAGAACTCCACACATTCGAGCTGGTCCGACTGGGAGCTGCGCCTGCTGTATGACATTGCGACATCCGAAGAGGCGGTAACCGTTGAAAACGGCTGCTGGCCGTCGAGATTTGTTGTTTATACACGAACGAATCCCGATGACGCCGCCGACGGCGAAATAGAAGCGATGACCGCAGAAAACTGCGACACGGAGCACTGGGAGGCGGATGATGAAATCGACAATCCCGACGGTATTTTTGAAAAAATCCGCGCGAGGTTCCTCTCATTGTTCAACTGGATAAAGAAGCTTTTCAAGCTCATTTTTAAGTCTGCTGAGTGACATTTTAATCCATATAATCGCAAAACGAACCGTTTCAGAAATGAAGCGGTCCGTTTTGTTTTTTATAAAATATACTGTTTTATTTCTCGGCATAGACGAAGAAATCGCCCTCAAGACCGTGCCAGCGGATGCGGACTCTTGTGCTGCCCGTTCCGACGGCGCGGATCTGCCAGCCGGAGATTTTAATGACGCTCTCGTCATAATCATAAAACTGCGCTCCGAAAAGCACGGGGAAGGTGAAGGCGTCGGAATCCATTGCCATTACAAGCAGATTCGCACTGCCTTTGATGTGATAGACCTGCTTTTCCGCCTTAATCATTATAACCTCGGGAACGGCGCGCACCCTGCTGCGGATGACGGGCATTTCAATATTTTTCTCCGCAGATAAATCGGTTTTGGGAGCGTCGGAGAGAGACAGGGCAACACGGTGGAATCTTGTGGGCCAGTTGCCCCAGTCGGAGCCGTAGGCGTAGGAGAGATATACGGGGTCGCCTTTGCCGATGTGACCGTCCGCCCTGCCGGAGATGCCGCAGTTGTGGAGTTTCTTTGCCGTATTGTTTTTGACAAAACCGCTTCTGCGGAAGTTTATGCCGTCGAAGGACTCCCAGACGGAAACGCAACTGTCATCCGAAAAGCGCTTTTCGGTAAATACGGCTATGAATCTGCCGTATTCGTCGCAGTATCTGACATCCGCTGAGTCGCCTGAATCTTTGGGAGGAAGGCACTCGCCGTGAAATTCGAGGGCGGCGGGCCAGTTCTCATCGGTTGCGTCAGCCGTGGCAACTCTTGTTGTGGAGCCGGAATCGTTCCAGGAATAATAGATGTAGAGAGTGCTGCCCATCAGCACAAAGGAGGGCTCGCCCGAGCCGAAGCCCTCGGGGTTGCCGTCATATTTTATAAGCGGAACAACGGGGGCTGTTCCCCAGCCGCTGCCCGTCCATTTTTCAAAGGGACCGTCGGGGTTTTTGCTGCGCGCGATATAGACGCTGTTGTTGACTCCGCGCGGGTCGGTAGTTGAGGTGCAGCCGATGTAGTAGTAGCCGCCGAATTTTATTACGCCGGGGTCGCAGACCCATTTTGCATCCTCCGTTTCGGGAGTGGGTCGGAGCGCGACAACCTCTTTAGTGCGCTTTTTGCCGCCGTCAAAGAGGCGGCTGTAGGTGACAACGTCGGTGATGTCGCCCGGACCGTTTGCGGCGCTCCACAGATCGATGCTGCCGTCTTTGTTGAGAATCATTGACGGACCGTAGCGGTAGCCGCCGTGAATCTCGCCGGGTCTGAAGGTGTCAATGCCCGTGTCAACGGCGTCAATCTGCAGGTATTTTGCGGTGTCGCCGGGCTGCGACGGCTCAGACGGCGGGAAGTCACCACCGCCGGTCATCGGAGCAAACGAGGAGGAGCCGATGCCGAGCAGGGTCAGGTAGATGAGGATTGTTTTAAGGACTAAATAAAAAATATCCATGTGTGCCTCCGGGGGTGAGATTTGCGCTGCGCGGCAGACGTAAAACCAGGCAGGGACTTTTGACCGCACGGCTGTTTTCAATAAAAGTATATTAACACGAAAGAACGGTTTTTTCAATCAGGCGGCGGGATGTCTTTTTATCGGCGGATATATTGAAAAATGGGATTAATACTGTTAAAATGGAAATATAATTTGCAAAGGGGTGGTTAAGACGGGCAGAATTGTTGCAACAGGCGGCGGTTTCGGAGGGGAGCACACCGATTTTCTGGTGAGGCACATTCTTTCGCTTTGCGAAAAGAAAAATCCCTCTTTTCTGCTTATTCCCACGGCGGGTTTTGACGGCTACGGGAGCGGTCTGCTTTCGCGGTTTTTCAACTGCGGCTGTGACGTTGACGTGCTGTGCCTGACGCACCCTTACATAACGGAAGAACTCGTCGCCCGGAAGATTCGCAGTGCAGATATAATCAACGTGCCCGGCGGAAACCTTCGGTTTCTTATTGAAACGTGGAAAAAGACGGGTGCTGACAGATATCTCAGGGAGGCGTTCGATTCGGGCAAGGTTCTTTTCGGCGATTCCTCGGGCGCCATGTGCTGGTTTGCCTCCGGATATGACGATTGCGGACCCGAAAACTCCTTTATGACACTCGACTGCCTCGGACTTATTCCATACGGCAACTGCCCGCACTACGACAGTCAGGACTGGCAGAGCTTCAACTCAGCCGCACCCTGCCTCGGGCGCTCGTCGATAGCGCTTGAAAACGACATCGCCCTGTGTTTTATTGACGGAAAATACTCGCTCCTGCACTCGCCCGAAAGGGTTGACGCGAGGGCGTGGTTCTTTGACAAAGATAAAGATTACCGCAGATTCGACCTTGACGCACACCCCGAAATTCTTGAAAGGCTGTGAGAATATGAAGAAGATTCTTGTTGCGGGAGCGGGGCACGGAGGCCTTGTTGCGGCGGCTAAGCTCAGCGATGCGGGCTATGACGTTACCGTGCTTGAAAAAGGAGAGGAGGGCACTCTCGGTCACGACTGGGAGGACGGCTTCGGGCTTGCCAACCTTGCAAAGGTGCTCGGAATAAAAACGGAGGAGCTGCCCTCTGATTTCTGGCGGCCGAGGGGAGACGGTGCATTTTTCAGCCCCTCCAAACGTAAAAAAATCGTTGTTCACTACGGTCCGACAGGGCAGAGAGTTGTGTGGCGCAAAACGCTCATCAGCATGCTGCTGGCCCACGCCGTAAATCACGGTGTCAGAATTGAATACGGAGTTGAGGTTCTTGCCCCCATTGTTGAAAACAACCGTGTGACGGGGCTTGAAACATCAGCGGGAAAATATGAAGCCGACCTTGTGATAGATGCGGCAGGTGCCTTTTCGCCCGTGCGTATGAACCTTCCCGACTCTTTCTGCATAGAAAAAACGCCGAAGGACGGCGACGTATTTTACGGTCACAGGGGCTATTACAGCAAGGCGTATGAGTATCAGCCCGACATCGGGTTTGAGGTTTATCTCTACCACGAGCGTGAGCAGGGGCTCTCCTGGTTTGACACGAGCAGAGAGGGCTGCGATGTGCTTATAGGCAGGGTGTTCCCGCTTGACGACGCAAAGGTGGAGGAGCAGCACGCCCTTTTCAGAAAGGATCATCCGTGGTTCGGCAACGAGCTGCTGCACGGCGGTTATTATGCGATTATTCCCGTTCGCAGACCGCTGACGCTTATGGTTGCCGACGGCTATGCGGCGGTGGGCGATTCCGCCTTTATGACTACGCCGATGAACGGTATGGGAATTGACCTTTCACTGCTTGCGGGCGGTATTCTCGCCGATACAATCATAAAGTATAACAGCGCCGACGCTAAAGATTTGTGGAAATACAACCGCGCCTATCACATTCTTTACGGTGCAAACAATGCGAGAAATCACGGGCTCAAGGGGGCGCTTCTCGCCCTGCCGTTCGAGGCGATAGATTTCTTTTTTGAGAACGGAATTATTCAGTCCGCTGACCTTCAGGGAGCCGGCGACAACACAAGTCTGCCCGTGCTGCTCGAAAAATTCATAAGGGGTATGAAGCATCCGAAATGGTTTTTCACCCTGCTGGGCGGACTTATGAAGGGCACGGCGGCGGCAAAGCTTTACCGCAATCCGCCCGAAGAATATTCGCTGCCCGAAATAAACGCCTGGTCTGAAAAAATCGGGAGCAAAGATGTGAAGGTTGAGGTCAGAGCTCACTGAGAGGTAAAAATGGAAGAAAATCAGGTTTGCATAACATCGGTAAAAAACACTGTGCTCGGGGTGCTGGGTCTTGCACAAAACCCCGGTTGCGCACCCGCAAATGAAGAGGCATTGTCTCTCGCGGAGAAAGCATTTTGCGGGGAAAAGGCGGACAGAGCCGTTATCTATAACCCCGACGCCGTCGCGTGGTGGATATTCGAAAAATACAGCGATATGTTCGCTCCCGCCCTTGAAAAAAGCGGAATAACAATGAAAATGCGCTCCGTAATGCCGAGCGTAACTCCGGTCTGCTTCGGCTCGATGTATAGCGGAGTTATGCCCGAAAAGCACGGAATTATGAAATATGAAAAGCCCGTGCTCACCATTGAAACGCTTTTTGACGTTATGATTGAGCAGGGCAAAAAGGCGGCGATAGTCTCGACAACGGGCGACAGCATTTCAAAAATATTCCTGAAAAGAAATATGGATTATTACATATATCCGTCGGTCCGCCTTGTAAACCGCAAGGCGCTGCGGCTCATCAAAGAGAACAGATACGACCTGATTGTTATATACAACGGCAACTATGACGCTTCAATGCACGCAACGGGTCCCGAGGGTCGTCTGGCGATAAAATCACTCGGCAAAAATATAAAATTCTACCGTAAAATGGCGGATGCGATTGAAAAACACATGAAAAACAGCAACGTGTTTTACGGCTTCTGCCCCGACCACGGCTGCCACGCCATTGACAGCGGCCGCGGCTCGCACGGTCTTGACATGGAAGAGGATATGAACGTCGTTCACCTGTATTGCGCAAAGAAAAAAGAAGGGTAAATGAAAATTGAATTCTGCATAACAACAAACGGCACCCGGCGGTGCCGTTTGTTGTTATGTTTATCCGGAATTGAAATGCAGGTTATTCACCCAAGGTCGGGGGTGTCGTCGAGGGTGATTGTCGGGAAGAGGGAGGTCGGGGCGACGCCTTCTGTTTCGAGCAGGACTACGGTGTTTATTCCTTTTTTAAGGAAGGGTGCGGGCAGGTATGCCGAGTGCTGAGGTCCCCTCTCCCAGTAGCGTGAAAGAACTCTGCCGTTTACAATAATCACGCCCTTTGTGAAGCCCTGCGTTTTAACGAAGGTGTCGCAGGGTTCGTCTTCAATGCTGAGTTCAGCGTAAAGGAAGGTTGCCGTGCCGTCAAAGGCGGCTTTGTCATTCCATTCGATTTTTTCCGTGTTGTCAAGCGGGAGGCAATACGCCTGCCAGTGATATATGTAATTGTTGCCGAAGCCGGCGCCGTGAGTTATGCCCTTGCGGTCGGCGAGGAGGCGTCCGTAGTTGGTTCTGCCCATATTTTCAACGAGGATGTCGAGACGCATTCCCTCTTCGGGAACGGCAAGCTCAATCTCGTTTTCGCCGGGCGCGTCGTTTATATATTTCATGCCCGCATATTTACCGTCGGTGTAGATATAAGCCCTGTCGTGCAGGTCGTCAAGGTGGAGCGGCTGCTCCTCGCGCGGACCTCTCACAACAGTTGAATAGAGAATATATCCGTAGCCCTGACCGAGTTTTTCCATATTCCTCGGAGAAACGAGTTTTACCGGAGCGGCAAGGTTGCCGAGGTTGTCGAGCAGGCGGGCGCTCTTTGTTATTTTAAGCTCTCCGTAGCGTTTTGCGGGTATCGGTGCGGGAAGTTCAATCTCCGGCAGGGGCGCATATTTGCTTACGACATCGCGGAAAAGAAAATATTTCGGGGTGGTTCCGCCGTTCTCGTTCAGGGGGGCGTCGTCGTCATAGCTCGAAACCGTCGGCTCGTAAACCTCATAGTGATTCGCACCGTTCATCCAGCCGAAATTTGTTCCGCCGTGGAACATATATGCCGAGACGCTCGCGCCGAGCGAGAGAATTTTATCCAGCGTGGCGGCGGCGTCCTCCGGGTCGCGCGAGTGGTGACCCTCGCCCCAGTGGTCGAACCAGCCGTTCCAGTATTCGGCGCACATAAGCGGACCTTCGGGCTGATATTTCCGCAAAAATGCAAAATTCTTTTCGGGGTTAGAGCCGAAATTTGCCGTCTTGTGTATTTCGGGCAGAGTGCCGCCCGTCATCATCTGGTATTCGGGGCCGTCGGAGGTGAATAGCGGAACGGTGATTCCGCCTTTTCTGAGCATACCGGCAAGGCGGCGCAGATACTCGCTGTCATCGCCGTAGCTGCCGTATTCGTTCTCATTCTGGATTAGAATGACATTTCCGCCGTTTGTTACCTGGTGCTTTGCAAGGCGGGGAATGAGCTCGTCAAAAAAGCGTTTTACGCAGGCAAGATATGTTTCGTCGCTTGAGCGAAGTTCTATGTTTTCATAGTTGAGAATCCACCATGGCAGACCTCCGAAATCCCACTCCGAGCAGATGTATGGTCCGGGGCGCACAATCGCATAAAGCCCCAGCTCCTGCGCAAGAGAGAGGTATGCCTCAATATCGAGCATTCCTTCAAAATCGAACACGCCCTCGCGCGGCTCGTGCATATTCCATGCAACGTAGGTTTCAACCGTGTTGAAACCGCAGGCGCGCAGTTTGACGAGACGGTCGCGCCAGTATTCGCGCGGAACGCGGAAATAGTGAATTGCGCCCGAGATAATGCGGAAGGGCTCGCCGTCGAGCAGAAAATCTTTTTTGCCGATTTCAAAAGTGTGGTTCATAACGCACCTCGAATAATTAAGATTATTCAAATTTTAACATACAGCCGTGAAAAATCAACATAAAATGATTGATATAACCCCGTTTTGGGTATAAAATAAAAGCAGTATAACCGACGGGAAGGAGGATAAGCTTTGAAAAAGGTGCGAAGCAGAAGCATAATACCGCCCGAATATGTCAAAGGCATAATCGCCTCATGCGTTATGACGGCGGTTGCTGTCGCAGGCATAATCGCCACCCTGCTTGCCGTCAGATGGAAAAAAGAGTCTGCCCCTCCCGAGGAGGAAACGAGGATAAAGTGGCACTGGGTATCGGATGAAAAAGATATAAAAGGCGCAAAGGTGCTCGAAACGCGCGAGCAATACAGATTCCGCAAAAAGCAGTTCCGCAAGGGGCAGATGATGAGTGAGCTGCCCGGCTGGGAGCTTTACAACATAAACAAGGTGTGGAGCGATGAGATTCAGACAACATCCGACGCCTTCATTGACGAGGCGCCCCCGGGCACGCTGGAATACCGCACCGAAACGCACTATGAAGATGTTAAAATCACTCAATACAACTACAAGCGTTACCATTACAGAGAGCACGGAAAGGATTATTACACCTTTACCGCCTCGCACGGCGGCGGCGAATGGGAATACAACGTTCTCGCCTACGAGCTTGCCAAGGGCGGAATATACGAGAACCGGCAGACAAGGGTTGACGAAGATGGCGGAATCTGGTTCAAGGCAGGCGTCAATAACGAAAGCGACCTGACCGAAAGCACGACGGTTACCGTTGTTTCGTCGCCTTATACAGTCTATTTTTTCAGGCGCGCCACATATTCCTACGACTTTTACAGGTGGGGCGAATATTCCTCCTGGAGCTTTACGAAGCCCGCCGACAGCGACGATGTTCAGTATGAATCAAGAACGGTTTACAAGGTGGAAATTGAGGATTAATACGACAAAAACGGTGTTTGAATTATGAAAAAACGTGTATTTTTAATTGTGCTTGACAGCTTCGGCATCGGCGAAGCGCCCGATGCCGCCGCCTTCGGCGACGAAGGCGCAAACACCCTGCGCTCCGTATCGCGCAGCGCAGAGTTCAGACCCGAAAATTTTAAAAAGCTCGGGCTTTTCAACATTGACGGCGCAGGTTTTGCTGACAGTGTGCAGAACCCTCTCGGCGCATACTGCCGCCTGAGCGAAAAATCGGCGGGCAAAGACACAACCGTAGGTCACTGGGAGATAGCCGGGCATATTTCCGGCAGCCCCCTGCCGACCTACCCCGACGGCTTTCCGCAGGAGATAATCGACGCCTTTTCAGAGGCGACGGGCAGAGGAGTGCTGTGCAACAAACCGGCATCGGGCACACAGGTTATTGCAGACTTCGGCGAAGAGCACCTCAGAACAGGCGACCTCATTGTTTACACCTCGGCAGACAGCGTCTTTCAGATTGCCGCACACGAGGATGTTGTGCCTCCGGAGCTTCTTTATGAATACTGCCGCGCGGCAAGAAAGATTCTCACCGGCAAAAACGGTGTGGGCAGGGTGATTGCAAGACCGTTCGAGGGCAGCCCCGAAAGCGGATTTTCCCGCACGCCAAGACGCCACGATTTTTCACTCGAGCCGCCCGTTCCCGTTCTGCCCGATTTTGTCAAAGCGGCGGGCAAAGACAGCATCTCGGTCGGCAAAATCTATGATATTTTTGCGGGCAGGGGCTTCACGGACCACGTTTACACCTCGGGCAACACCGAGGGGATGCAGCGCACTCTCGAATATATGAAATCGGATTTTGAGGGGCTCTGCTTTGTCAACCTTGTGGATTTCGACATGCTCTACGGCCACCGCAACAACGTTGACGGCTACGCAAAGGCGCTCACCGAATTTGATCTCTGGCTCGGCAGCGCTCTGCCGCTTCTTCGTGATGATGATGTTCTTTTCATAACCGCCGACCACGGTTGCGACCCGGGCTTCACAAAAACCACGGATCACACAAGGGAATACATCCCCCTGCTTGTTTATTCAAAAGATATCAGACCGCATTCTCTCGGCACAAGGGCGGGCTTTTCGCATATCGGCAAAACAATCTG
Source organism: Clostridiaceae bacterium (assembly GCA_016288315.1). Lineage (GTDB taxonomy): Bacteria > Bacillota > Clostridia > Oscillospirales > Acutalibacteraceae > CAG-177. The sequence continues at coordinate 10,906 of JAEEYU010000065.1, forward strand.
CGCCCTGCTCGGTGTTGAGAACAATCTGAGCGGAGAAAGTTTTGAGGGTGAAATATTTGAATAACAAAGAGCTTGTCAGAGCCGCCTTTGAGGCGATGAAAAACGCATACGCCCCGTATTCGGGCTACAAGGTCGGAGCCGCTCTGCTGACGCAAAGCGGCAGGGTTTTTACGGGTTGCAACATTGAAAACGCCGCCTATTCGCCATCCGTCTGCGCCGAGAGAACGGCATTTTTCAAGGCGGTCAGCGAAGGCGAAACGCAGTTTGAAAAGATAGCTGTCTGCGGCGGCAAAGACGGAGAGCCGGATGATTATTTTTACCCCTGCGGCACCTGCCGCCAGGTTATGGCGGAGTTCTGTAACGGCGACTTTGCTGTTGTTACGGCGAAATCACCCGATGATTTCAAAGAGAGCACACTCGGAGAAATGCTCCCGTTTGCGTTTACAAAGGATAAAATCGATAAGTAAAATGCGGGCGGAAAACATTATTGTCTTTAACGCTCTGCCGTCTGATTCGGATATCTGCCCGTCTTTCCGTCTGAAATATGGACTTTTTTATTTTAACGTGCTATTATAATTCCGTAAAGTAAAAAAAGCGCCCTGAATGCGCAAAAAGGAGGATGTCTATGCAGGGTATAATCTCTTTTTTTCTCGCAATAATAATGTTCCTCGTTCCCACTGCCAACATTCCCAAGGCGGTAGTTGACGACAGCGGCTGGAACACTCAATACGAGTGCGTGTTTGTTCACGGTCTTTCCGGCTGGGGCAGCTACGATTTTGTCTATAACATTATGCCCTACTGGGGTATATTCGGCGGCGACCTTATGAAATATTTAAACGCCCGCGGCTTCAAATGCCACGCTGCCTCCGTCGCCCCCTCCGACAGCTCCTGGGACCGCGTGTGCGAGCTCTACGCCCAGCTGACAGGCACAAGGGTTGACTACGGCAAGGAGCATTCCGAGCGCTGCGGTCACGCCCGCTACGGCAAGGATTTTTCAAAAAACCCGTTAATCAGAAAATGGGATTCCGAAAATAAAATCAACCTCTTCGGTCACTCCTTCGGCGGAGCGACCATCCGTCTGCTCGCCCGCCTTATGGCAGACGGCAGCCCCGAAGAGCAGGCGGTAACGGATAAAAGCGAGATTTCCGGTCTCTTCACCGGCGGCAAGGCGGATTACATCTACAGCATAACAACCCTTGCCTCTCCCCACAACGGCACAACGGCTTACCTTGTCGGCAGGGAGGTTGAAGAAAACGGCGGCTCCGCAGGCGAGGTTGTCGAAACAGAGATTATGAACTTCGCCTCGCACGAGAATATCGACGGCAGATCTCCCGACGATTCCGCGTCATACGATATGGATATTGACAACGCTCTCGCTCTCAATGAGAAAATCGGAACCGTGCCCGGAATCTACTACTTCTCATACGCCTGCAGCTCTTCATCAAAGGGCGCCGACGGCAAATGGAAGGCGGACACCGAAAGAATGGAGCCTCTGTTTGTAAGCAGTGCAAAGCTTATCTGCGCCTACACGGGCACAACGAAGGGCGGAGTGGTGCTTGACGAGAGCTGGCAGGAGAATGACGGCCTTGTAAACACAATCTCCGCAAAGGCGCCGTTTGGCGACCCGCAGCAGGAGTATGACAAAAACAGCGTCGAGCCGGGCGTGTGGAACATAATGCCCGTCTATAAAGGCGACCACATGTCGCTGCAGGGCGGTCTGCTGATGAACAATAACGTCCGCCTGCTCTATGTCGAACATATTTCAATGCTCAATTCGCTCTAATAAAATAATTAACAATAAAGATATAACCCGGTGGGATATGACATCCCGCCGGGTTTTTTACTGTTTAAGCCGGGTGACAGACGCCGGCTTTTATTTTATGCTCTGGGCGATGAACGCCTCCATTGCCCTTGTTGTGTATCTGCCGTGTTTTTTGAAGATGCACACCCTTCTTCTGCTTTGTCTTCCGCCGATGCGGAAATAATAAAGGGAGGAGTTGGGGGCTGTGCGCGAGACGAGCATACTGCCGGTGAAGGAGATTCCTATGCCCGAGCAGGTTGCGAGGTAGGCGGTCATCTGCTGGTCAAACTCCATAATCACATCCGGCTCAAAATTCTGCTGTGCGCAGATGAGGTCCGCTCTGCGGCGCGAGTCGTTTGCGGGCTTTAACAGTATGAACGGCAGGTTTTTAAATTCACGCAGCGGAACGGGCGGAGTTTTTTCCATTTTGTCATTTGTTATCTGCGCAGGGTCGAGTATATATTTCCCGAGCCGTCTGCCGTCCGCCATCGCTTTGGGAACGGCGAGAATCAGGTTGTCCTCCTCGATTGTTTCCATGTCGAAGCCGTCGCCGCACGCCGTTTCGTAGTCAATCATAATGTCAATGCTGCCCGTCTGAAGCATGTTCTCCAGTGCGGATGTCGTCTCCTCAACAAGTTCGAGGCGGATGTCGGGGTATTTTTTGCTGAATTCGCCCAGCAGAGGCGGAATGACGAGGGAGGAGAACAGACTGCTGCCGCCGAGAACGAGACTGCCTCGTTTGAGCCCGTCGCGGTCGTTGACGAACTCCGAAAATTCACGCTCGAGGGCAAAAATTCTCTCAACCGTTTCAATATAGCGTCTGCCGCACTCCGTGAGCTGCAGAGGTTTTACGCTCCTGTCAAAAAGGCAGCAGCCGGCACGCTCCTCGGCACGGCGCACCGATGCGCTCACAGAGGGCTGAGAGATAAACAGCTTCTCCGCCGCCTTCTGAAAACTGCCCTGCCTGTAAACCTCATAAACATATTCCATGCCCTGAAAAATGTTTTCTTCCATAATCCGCCTCCGTAAATATTCGATTAATATAATTATACAGTTATATCATTTAAAATTCAATCGATATTTGATTATATTTTTCGGCAGTGTTATTATTAAAAAAAAGAGGCGGATGCCGTATAATCAGGGAGGCAGATTATGAGCAGAAAAGGTTACCGCAGCGAGAAGGATTCAATCGGAATAAAGGATGTTCCCGAAAATGTCTATTACGGCGTGCAGTCGTTAAGGGCGGCGGAGAATTTTCACATAACCGGGCTCAATATGCACCCCGAAATAATAAACAGCCTTGCCTACATCAAAAAGGCGGCGGCAATAGCCAACTGCGAGGTAAATCTGCTTGACAAAAGCACAGCCGACGCCATTGTGCAGGCGTGCGACGAAATTCTTTCGGGCAGGTTCCGCGAGCAGTTTATTGTTGACCCGATTCAGGGCGGCGCAGGCACCTCGATAAATATGAACGCAAACGAGGTTATCGCCAACAGAGCCATTGAAATACTCGGCGGAGAAAAGGGCGATTACTCTATTGTTCACCCGAACGACCACGTCAACTGCGGGCAGTCCACAAACGATGTTATTCCCACTGCGGGCAGAATTACATCACTGCGCCTGCTTTTCAACCTCAAGGCGGAGTTAAAAACCCTTGTGGATGCGCTTAAAGCCAAGGCAAAGGAGTTTGACGGCGTTCTCAAAATGGGCAGAACGCAGATGCAGGATGCCGTTCCCGTCCGACTGGGGCAGGAGTTCAGCGCCTATGCCGCGGCACTCAGCCGCGACATCAGCCGTATGGACAAGGCGATGGAAGAGATGAGAACGGTCAACATGGCGGGCACGGCTATCGGCACGGGAATAAATGCCGACGAGGGTTACCTGAAAAGGATTGTTCCCATACTCAGCGAAACGGCGGATTTGCAGCTTGTTCAGGCGTTTGACCTCATTGACGCAACGCAGAACCTCGACTCCTTTGTGGCTGTTTCGGGCGCCGTCAAGGCGTGCGCCGTGACGCTCTCCAAAATTGCAAACGACCTGCGGCTTATGTCATCGGGGCCGAGAACGGGCTTCGGCGAAATCAATCTGCCGGCAAAGCAGAACGGCTCCTCGATTATGCCGGGCAAGGTCAACCCCGTTATTCCCGAGGTTGTAAACCAGGTCGCCTTCAATATAATCGGCAACGATATGACAATAACTATGGCGGCGGAGGCGGGTCAGCTTGAGCTCAACGCCTTTGAGCCGATTGTGTTCTACTGCCTGTTTCAGTCCATTGACACGCTGGCATACGCCGTTCACACCTTTACGGTCAACTGCATAAACGGAATAACCGCAAACGTTGAGCACTGCGCCGAGCTTGTTGAAAAGAGCGTGGGAATCACCACCGCCCTGTGCCCGCACATCGGCTACGGCAAGGCGGCGGAGATTGCAAAGCGCGCGCTCGAAACGGGCGAATCCGTGAGAAGCATTGTTGTGTCGGAAGGACTGCTCACCGAGGATGAATTAAACGAGATTCTTGACCCGATGGCCCTGACTCAGCCGGGCATAGCGGGCAAGGAGCTTCTGCATAAAAGCAAATAAACGGCAAAGGAGAAAACTATGACAGGCGCTGTTCTGGGCGATATAATCGGCTCGCCCTATGAATTTGATATGGGAGACAAAGCCAAGGATTTTCCGCTTTTTTCAAAGCGCAGCGAATTCACCGACGACTCGGTTATGACAGTAGCGGTTGCAGAGGCGCTGCTTGACAGCGAAGGCGCTCCGGATGAAGAAATCAGAAAAAAGCTTGTTGAATCAATTCGCAGGTGGGGGAAGAAATATCCCGATGCGGGATACGGCGTGCGGTTCAACAACTGGCTTCATTCGGAGAATCCGCTGCCATACGGAAGCTTCGGCAACGGCTCGGCAATGAGAGTCTCGGCGGCGGGCTGGCTTTACGGCACGCTTGAAGAAACACGCAGAATTGCCGCTCTGACCTCGGAGGTCACACACGACCATCCCGAGGGAATCAAGGGTGCTCAATCGGTTGCGAGCGCAATTTTTCTTGCAAGAACGGGCAAAAGCAAGGCGGAAATCAAAGAATATATAACAAACGAATTCGGCTACGACCTTTCGCGCACCTGCGACGAGATAAGACCGGGCTACCGCCACGTGGAATCCTGCCAGCAGACCGTGCCCGAGGCAATAACGGCTTTTCTCGAAGGCACGGATTTCGAGGACGTAATAAGAACAGCGGTTTCTCTCGGCGGCGACTGCGACACGCTGACCTGCATAGCGGGCAGTATGGCGGAGGCGTTCTACGGCGTGCCGGAGGAACTGAAAGCCGAGTGTCTGAAAAGAATCGACCCCGAAATGGCGCAGGTTGTCACAAGATTTTACGAAGCGGTCAATAAATAAAAAGCACCGGCGGAGAATTTCCATTCTCCGCCGGTTTTTGTTTTATGTTTATCCCTTTATAAACGGTCTTATGAAGTTGATTGTGAAATCGACGCCCCACTCGCCTTTTTCGCCCTGCCAGTTGTGCGAGTGCGGTTCAATCGAAACCATTTTGTCGTAGCCCTTTATATAGAGCAGCGCCATTACCGAACGCCAGTCCGTCGGGTCAAGACCTGCGGGCGGGTCGTCGTAATGCTCGCCGTCAACATAGAGAGTGCCTTTGAGGTGGAAGTGATAAAATCTGTCGCCCCAGTCGCGGATTTCTTTGAGATAATCGCCGTGCCTGTTTATGCAGTGCGAAACATCGTATTTGATTCCGAGCTCGGGCATGTTGCTGTGAATTGCAGACCACGCCTTGTCGTTATATACGAAGTTGCCCCAGTCGCAGTTGTAGGTGGCGATTTTTACGTTTTTGCCCTTTGCGTATTCAATGAGCTTCGCAAAATAACCGGCGGCTATGTCGCAGTTTTCTTTGTAGTTTTTGCTCTCTGTATAGTTGCAGCCGCAGTTGAAAACGGGGCAGCCCACTGCGGAGGCGGCGTCTATGACGTCATAATCCTCTTTGAGAACCGGCTCGTTTATTGTGCCGTCGTCATTGATTCTTTTTGAGCCCCAGCGGCCCATTGAAAGAATCTTTACGCCGTATTTCTCCTGCCACTCGTTGAGCGAGGGAACAAGAGCGAGCAGCTTGTCTGTCGGCTGGTCGTGGTTGTAGCAGAACTCGACGCAGTCAAGCCCTTTGCCCTGAACATATCTGAAGCCCTCTTCGCTCCAGTCGCCAATAATTCCTAATCTCATAACAGCACCTCTTTGTTGAGTTTAATAATCTTTACCGCTTTTTATAAAATCGCGGATATATGCAAAAGTTTCATCCTCACCCTTTTCGCTGAGCATTGTCAGCAGCTTTTCGAGAAAGTCGGAGGTTTCGGGGTGTATGGAGCGCTTGTCGCGTCCGCGCTCAAAATAGGCGAGCGCCGAATTGTCGGTGTATTTTTCGCCCTGATAAATCTTGCTTGCGGCAACGCGGTCGCAGAACATTTCCGCAACATAGCGGACAGGCATTTTGACGGGCTGAACCTTTCGCACCTTCGGGTTGTAATCCGCCCAGTATTCAAAATGGTGGCGGTTGCGCCCCTTGTGGTGCAGCCAGGCGAGCGAATAGCCGTATTCCTCGCGCTCCGCCTCGTTTGGCGAGCGGTTGCCCTGGTAGTATTTTGCCCCCGGTATAAACTCCGTGGGCGTGTATTTTGACAGGTCGTGTTTAAGCCCCTGCAGCGGGATTCCCGCCCTGAAGCAGTGCCTCATAACAGCGTGCCTGTGTTTTGTGATTGTTTTGAAATGCTTTAACGGATGCGCCAAAAATTCACTTCCTTAACGTGCGGAGATATGCCTTTTGATCGGGCGTTATGCGGCTGCTCTCAACAGCTTTCTGAATCGCTTTGTTGTGAACCCAACCGGGCAGAACGCCGTTTTCGATGAATCCTATGCAACAGTCCCACTGCTTTGCCAGGGCGGTTGCGAAATACCACGCAGACATCATATTTATATAGTATTCTTCACTTCTGATTTTTGCAACCTTTTTTGCATATTTTATATCAAAATCAGCGTCGAGAAACCATCTCATCAGCATGCCCGTGCCGAAACGCACGGTGTATGTCTCCCCCGAGTCAATCCAGGCAAACGCCTTTTCTGCGAGCTCCGCCTTGTGTTTGCCGAAAACGGCTGGCGAGAGCTGGTCGCAGGTTGCCCAGTTGTCAACAAACGGCAAAAACGCTTCAACCTGCGCCATACACTTTTCAAAATTCTTTTCGCGGTTGAGCAGAAAAATATGAAGCTGATTCTCGTCGAAATATCTGTGCGGCAGCTTTCCGAGAAAAGTTTCCACCTGCTTTGTGCCAGCAGTTTCTTTCGCAAGCGCCTTGAGTCCGGGCGTTCTCACTCCTATAAACAGCCCCCGCTCAATGTTCGGAATAAGCTTTGCCTGAAAATCGGCGTAGGGTGCATCTGCTCTTTCACGCAGCATCTGAAGGACCGTCATTCGCCCGAGCCCTCCGCCTCGTGACGCCTTTTGTTCTCTTCGGCGACAAGGGCATCGTAGTAGGTATACATCTTCTGCACGCCGTTTTCAAGCAGATAGTAATGCTTGATGTAGGGTGCGAGCAGAACTACGAGCAGCAGCACGAGAATATACGCCTGAGGGGCGCCGAAAATCGCTATTGCAAGCGCGATGAACGTCACTATGGCAAAGGTGATTGTCACAATGAGGTGAATGAGCCGCTCGTGCTGAAAATACTCAATCTGAATAAGCATATCCCTGCGGAACGCCTCAAGGTCGCCGTCGGAGAGCTCCTCCGGGTGCGTTTCGCTTAGGTATCTGAGATAGGCAAGAATTCTTTTTTTCATAACCCCGCTCCTTTGTGTAAATCAGGTTGATGTGAGTTTGAAGATATGTCTTTGCGAAGGATTGTTACGGTCGTGCTGCTGATATAATACTGTTGCACAAAGCCGGAAAAACAGCGCGCACACAATCCTTACCTGATTATTTTATAACAATTTTCCGCTGTTTTCAAGCGGGGAAAAAGTGTCTGCGGGATAAAAACGGGGGTATATTATAAATATTGACTTTTATTATAAGAGTGATATAATTTAAATTCCAAATAAGGTATAAAACGGGTTCCAGATAAGGTGTAAAACGGGGTGCGTTACGGCGCACAATACCTTTTACACTCACTTTACACTCACGGAAGGAGGCGTTTTTTTGAGCAAAAAACGAAAAATCGTGAGCTTGGCCGTTTTCGGCGGTATCATAATCGCACTGATTGTCGGAATTGTCGCGACGGCTCCGCCCGCAGGGGCGAAGGAGCCGATAAACGAGGTTATGAAGGATGCCGTTTTGCACGAAACGGGCAGAATAAATCTGTTCGGTGCGGTTCAGGTCAACCCGGCGCTTGTTTCGGCATACATTGTTACCGCCATACTGATTGTTTTTGCCGTTATTGTGCGGATATTCTTTATTCCGAGATTCACGCCGATACCGGGAAAGTTCCAGTATCTGCTTGAAAAGGGAGTCGGGCTTTTCACGGGGCTTGCAAAGGAGAACAGCCCGCACAAAACGCAGTTCATCGGCGGATACATATTCACGGCAGGCGCATACATCTTTTTCGGCACGCTGTTTGAGCTCTTCGGATTTCAGGCGGTGACCGTCTCGGGGCATTCGATTGCCCTGCCCGCTCCGCTCGCCGACATAAACGGAGCGATAGCGATGGGATTTTTCTCCTACGGCGTCATACTTTTCGGCGGACTTGTCAACAACGGAATCAAGGGGATGCTTCACGCGCTCAAGGATTTCACGCTCCCCGTTTCAATGAGCTTCCGTCTGTTCGGCGCTCTGCTTTCGGGCGCGCTTGTAACCGAGCTTGTTTATTACTACACACTCACAAGCTATGTTCTGCCCGTAATTGTGGGCGTTATGTTCACGCTTTTGCACGCGCTTATTCAGGCATACGTTCTGACGATGCTTGTTTCAATATTCTACGGTGAATCCTCCGAAAAGAAGGAGAAAAGCGAAAAAGCCGTAAAAACCAAAATCAAAAAAGAGAAAAGAAGGAAAGTATCATGAATAAAACAATAAAAATCATTATGGCAGTTCTCGGCATTATGTTTATTCTCGGCGCAGTTATGCTCCCCGCATTTGCGGCTGATGAAACGCTCATTGCCCCCGCTCCCGCCGCAGCCACGGAAGAGGCGCAGGAGCAGGAAACCTCCGCAGACGCAAATGTCAAAAGCACAAAGGCGATTGCCGCAGCTGTTGTTCTTGCGACTACCGCAGTGGCAGGCGCAATTGCGATGGGCATAGCAATCAAGAGTTCGTCAGACGGTATTGCACGCCAGCCCGAGGCGGCAGGCAACATCCGTAGCGGTATGATGCTCGGCCTTGTGTTTATTGAGACTGTTGTTATCTACGCGCTTATTGTTGCGATTCTTATTATTTTCGTTCTTTGATACGGAGGCGTAAAAATGCCGTTAAACATTGACATTCAACAGATTCTGCTCCACTTGCTGAATTTTGTCATACTGTTCGCCGTTATGTATTTTGTGCTTTACAAGCCGGTCAAGGCGTTTATTGACAACCGCGACAGATACTTCAAAGAGAAAGAGGATGAAACCTCAAAAGCTCTCGAAGAGGCAACCGCCGCAAAGGATGAGTATGAGGCAAAGCTCAGGGGAGCGGCAGAGGAGATAAAGACGATGAAGGCGGAGGCGCAGAAAGACGTCCGCGAAGACGCCGACAAAATCCGCTCCGATGCAAAAAAAGAGGCAAAGAACATTCTGACAACCGCAAAGCTCAAGGCGGAACACGACACAGAGGTAATGATAAAAAACGCAAATTCCGAGATATGCGAGCTCGCCCGTCAGGCGGCGGAGAATTTTGTTATTACAAACACATCCGACGCTTACAACAGCTTTATTGAGGCGGCGGACGCACCGGATGAGGACTGACAGCTATGGATATTAACCCGAAATGCGCCTACCTCTATGCCGACACTCCGCCGGATGAGGCACAGCTTGAGGCGCTGTTGAAACTCCTTAAAAAAAGGCACAATATTGAAGAACTCGAATTTGTTCACGACGACAGCATAAAGGGCGGTTTCAGGATGACCGCCGGCGACCGTCTCTACGACTGGACGAACGAAGGCAGACTTAAACAGTTCAACCGCGCTGTGGATAAAGCGGTAGGCGGCAGCAACGTTCTGCCGCTGCTTAAAGACACAATTAACGGTTTCACGCCCGGCACGCTCGGGGAGGAAATCGGAACGGTGCTGACAGTCGGCGACGGCATAGCCATTGTAAAGGGGCTTGAGAGCGCGGAATACGGCGAGATTCTTATGTTTGAAGGCGGCTCGCGCGGACTTATTCAGGACCTTCGCGAGAACGAAATCGGCTGTATTCTTTTTGACGACGGCGACGACGTGCTTCAGGGCGACCTTGTTTTAAGAACAGGTATGGTCGCAGGTATGCCGGTAGGCGAGGATTACATAGGCAGGGTTATTGACGCTCTCGGCAACCCCGTTGACGGTCAGGGCGACATAATCCCCGACGACACCTATCCCATTGAAAAGCATGCGCCCGGAATAATCGAGAGGCAGCCCGTCAGCGTTCCGCTTGAGACGGGCATTCTTGCAATAGATTCGATGTTCCCCATAGGAAGAGGTCAGCGAGAGCTGATTATCGGCGACAGGCAGACGGGCAAAACCGCCATAGCAGTTGACACAATAATCAACCAGAAGGGCAAGAACGTAATCTGCATTTACGTTGCGATAGGGCAGAAGTCGAGCTCTGTTGCGGCTCTTGTGAACACGCTGAACAAATATGACGCCATGGATTACACGATTGTTGTAAATTCATCGGCGAGCGATGCCGCGCCCCTGCAGTATATAGCGCCCTATGCGGGCTGCGCCCTTGCGGAATATTTTATGGACAAGGGCAGAGACGTGCTGATTGTTTATGACGATTTGTCAAAGCACGCCGTCGCCTACAGAACGCTGAGCCTGCTTCTCAGCAGAGCGCCCGGCAGAGAGGCATATCCCGGCGATATCTTCTACCTGCACTCACGCCTGCTTGAACGCTCGGCAAACCTGAGCGACACAAAGGGCGGCAGCATAACAGCACTGCCGATTGTCGAAACCCAGGCGGGCGACATTTCGGCGTATATTCCCACAAACGTAATTTCAATCACCGACGGCCAGATATTCCTGGAAGCGGATTTGTTCAACAGCGGGCAGCGCCCCGCGATAAACGTCGGCGAGTCCGTCTCACGAGTGGGCGGCGACGCGCAGACGGAAGTTGTCAAAAAGGCGTGCAAGAGTCTTAAACTCGAGCTGTCGCAATACCGTGAAAAGCTTGTTTTCACGCAGTTTTCGGGCGACCTCGACGCAGAGACGGTCAAAACGCTGAAGTTCGGCGGAGGGCTTATGCGCCTGCTGAGGCAAAAGCAATACAGTCCCGTTTCACGCCACCGTCTGGTAACAATCTTCGCGGCGGCTCTTGCAAAAAAATTCATTGACCTGCCCGAGAGCGGAATCGAGGCGGCTGCGTCGGGTCTTTGCGATGCGGTTGAAAACGAGCTGCCGGCAATCTGCAAAAAGATTGAAACAAAGGGCACTCTCAGCGCGGCAGATGCAAAGACGCTGACGGACTATATCGGTAACTACGAGATTTGATATGGCAAATTTAAAGAAGATAAAAGGCCACATAAAAAGCGTGCGCGACACAAGCAAGGTTACGGGCGCGATGTATACGGTTTCATCAATGAAGCAGCGCTCGACGGCGGCAGTCCTTGCCGAAAAGGAGCCGTATATCCGTTCGCTTGAGAGTGAGCTTAAACACGTCAGCGGCGGAGTGACGGCGGAAGACTGCGCGTTTATGAGGCAGTCCGAGGGAGTGACGGCGGTGTTCGTAATCTCCTCCGACAAAGGGCTTTGCGGTGACTACAACAGGCAGATTCTGCGCAGTGCGAGGCAGGTTGTTGACGAAAACCCCGGCTGTAAAATCTATGTAATGGGCGAAAAGGGAAAAAAGTATTTTGCCTCGGCAAAGATTCCGGTTGAGGAAAATTTCGATTTTATAATGCAAAAGCCCGATGAAGAGCTCTCTGAAGGAATCTCGTCATTTTTCTGCGACCTCTTTTTAAAAGAGGAGATTTCACGCCTTGTTGCGGTCTATGCCGTAACGGACGGCATGCAGGCGAGACCGGTAATTAAAACCGTGCTCCCGATTGAGCCCCCCGAAGGCGGCAGAACCGAAACGGAAATTGAGTTTTTGCCCTCAAAGGCGGCTGTTGTTGACTCGCTTGTTCCGATTTACATAAGCGGAGTTTTTCACAGCATTCTGCTTCGCGGATATATGGGCGAGCAGTCCGCGCGTATGTTTGCCATGGACAGCGCCAACAAGAACGCAAAACAGCTTCTCGACGACCTTGACAAGCAGTATAACCGACTGCGTCAGAACGCCATCACCACGGAGATTGCCGAAATCTCCGGCGAAAGGAACAGACAATGACCGGCAGAATAATTCAGATAAACGGCTCCGTTGTGGATGTATTATTTCCCGACGGCAAAATGCCGAAAATAAACGAGGCCCTCAGCGTCAATGTCGGGGGCGCAACAAAATATATGGAGGTCGCCCGCCACATAGGCGACGGCAAGGTGCGCTGCATAATGCTCTCGGAGAGTTTCGGAATGTCGCGCCATCTCGAGGTTACCGCAACGGGAAGCGGTCTGAAGGTTCCCGTCGGCGACGCAACCCTCGGGCGTCTTTTCAACGTTATGGGCGAGACCATTGACAACGGCGAGCCCCTTGACGAAAATGTTGAAAAACGCAGCATCCACCGCGAGCCGCCCCCGTTCAGCGAGCAGAACCCCTCGGTTGAGATTCTTGAAACGGGAATCAAGGCAATCGACCTGCTCGAGCCGTATGAAAGAGGCGGAAAAATCGGACTTTTCGGCGGAGCGGGCGTAGGCAAAACCGTTCTTATTCAGGAACTGATACACAATATTGCCACCGAGCACGGCGGCTACTCCATCTTCACGGGCGTAGGCGAGCGCTCAAGAGAGGGCAACGACCTGTGGAAAGAGATGAACGAGAGCGGAGTAATCAAAAAGACAGCCCTTGTTTTCGGTCAGATGAACGAGGCGCCCGGCGTGCGTATGCGGGTGGCGCTCTCGGGGCTCACCATGGCTGAGTATTTCAGGGACGTGCAGAACCGTGACGTGCTTCTGTTTATAGACAACATCTTCCGTTTTGTTCAGGCGGGCAGCGAGGTTTCGACCCTGCTCGGCAGAATGCCCTCCGCCGTCGGCTACCAGCCGACTCTGGCTGAGGAAATGGGAACTCTTCAGGAGAGAATCACATCGACAAAGAACGGCTCCATTACATCCATACAGGCAATTTACGTGCCTGCCGACGACCTGACCGACCCGGCGCCCGCAACAACGTTTGCACATCTTGACGCCACCACCGTTCTTGACAGAAAAATCGCTTCGGAGGGCAGATATCCCGCCGTTGACCCGCTCGGCTCCACGTCGAGAATTCTCTCGGAGGATATTGTCGGCGCCGAGCATTACAGAGTGGCGCGCGGAGTCAAGGAAGTGCTCCAGAAGTATTCCGAGCTCAAAGATATTATAGCAATTTTAGGCGAAAATGAGCTGAGTGACGAGGACCGCCTTACCATAAACCGGGCGAGAAAGATTCAGAACTTCCTGACCCAGCCGCTGTTTGTTGCCCAGAAATTCAACGGCGTAAACGGCAAATACGTTCACGTTGCCGACACGGTCAAGGGCTTTGCCGCAATTCTCGGCGGCGACTGCGACTCCTGGCCTGAGGCGGCGCTCCTCAATGTCGGCACAATTTCGGATGCGGCGCGTAAGGCAAAGAAGGAGTCAGGAATATGACAGAATTCCGGCTTCAGATTACGGTCAACGGGCTTGTGCGTTATGACGGAGCGTGCACGTCGCTGACTGTGCCGCTGCCCGACGGGCTTTACGGTATTCAAGCAAACCACACGCCGCTTTTTGCCGCCGTGAAGTGCGGAAAAATAAAATATGACACGCCTGACGGCGAATGTTTTTTTGAAACGAAGGGCGCTTTTCTGCGCTTTGAAAAGAACACCGCCGTAATTCTCGCAAGAGAGTAAGCATAAGAAAAAAGCAAAACGAGCCGGACGGCTCGTTTTTTCTTTGACTATGTTTTTTCAGATTTCAAGCGGGGTGCCTTCCCATTCGGGATCGGGTTCAACGCCGAGCACTCTGCAGACGGTCGGGGCCAGGTCGATAATATTACCGCCCTCTTTTATCGACGGGGCGAGTGATGAATTATAAAGCATTACAGGTATAAACATATCCTCGTCAAGGTCGGAGCCGTGCCCTCTGCCGTGCCCGCCGTGATCGGCTGTGACAATCACGAGGTAATCATCGGGCAGGTTGCGGCAAAGCTGCTCAATGCAGTCAAAGCTCTGATTGACGGCGTTCATATACTCTTCGCTCATCCAGCCGTGGTTGTGCCCCTCGGCGTCAGTTCTGCCGAGATAAACAAACACAAAATCGGGAGCATCGGCGTCAATATAGCTGCGGGCGAGGCGGCAGACCTGCCTGTTTGCCTCCTCATAGCCGTAGATATGCCCCGAAACATAGGCGGAAAACGCAAGTGAATCCGGTCTTGAGAGGTCTTTGATTTCTTCCCAGTTATAGACGAGCGCGCATTTTTTGCCCGCCGCGCGCAGAACCTCGCAGATTCCTCTGACGGGGCGCACCTGCGGGACGTAGGTGTTTGTAAGAATCCCGTGCCTGTCGGGCTCAACGCTGTGAAACAGCGACATGTGGCAGGGCAGGGTGACGGACGGCATAACCGTTCTTGCCGCGTTAAAATACACGCCCGTTTCGCAGAGCTTTTCCGCAAACGGATGCCCGCACTTCTCAACAGCGTCGGGACGCATTCCGTCAACTAAAACCAAGAGCACTTTATTCATAGCAGTTCTCCTTTATCCGCCGAAAAAATCAAGCAGTTTGTTTTTATAGTCCCGCGCCTCGTCATAGACGGCGTGACCGTATTTTTCATCATACATATACAGTTCCGAGCCCTTTATGTGCCGGGCGATATATTCCGAAGCACCGTGAGGCATAATTGCGTCGCCCTCACTGCCGATGACAAGAGTCGGGCAACTGATTTTTTCAAGCTCCGCCGTAAAATCAAAGCTGAGGCAGGCACCGGCAAGAACGGAGAAATCTTCAAGCTCCTGCGCCGACACATCGGAATTGAAATCCACAATCATTTTTTTTGCGTTTTTAAGAACGGCGGGCGAAAACACGTTCCCGGCAATATTTTCGGCAAGGGCGCGGATGTTTTTCTCATTTGCGAGCTTTACCCACTGCTCCATAATTATTTGTATATTTTTATACGATTTTGCCGCAGTCGAGCCGACCGCCAACTTTGAAACAAGCCGCGGATGTTCAGCCGCAGTCAGCAGGGCGAGCATTCCTCCCTGTGACGCTCCGAAAACGCAGGCGTTTTCAATCCCCGCCGCCTCTATTGAGCGGGCGGTATCCTCCGCCATCTGCCCGAGAGTGTAGCCGGCGGGAGGGTTTTTAATTCTGTCAAAAAGATAA
This sequence comes from Clostridiaceae bacterium, assembly GCA_016288315.1. Lineage (GTDB taxonomy): Bacteria > Bacillota > Clostridia > Oscillospirales > Acutalibacteraceae > CAG-177. The sequence goes on from JAEEYU010000065.1 coordinate 26,302, forward strand.
ACCGTATAATCCTTTGAAAAAGCGGAATAGGCGCTCTCAACCGCGTCTGCGCTTCTCAGCACGTTCGGCAGCGAGAGCCCCGGCAGCATTACAAAGGGTGTTTTGCCGCTGCCGAATTTTAAATACTGCGCCTGCCCGCCTTCAAATTCAGCTGTTAAAATCATTAAAATCACCGTTTTTATTATATATCAAAAAAATAATATTTCAATATCCGTCAATTTGTGGTATGCTTTTTTTATAATCTTTGACGGAGGCGTTTTTATGGGCAAGGTAATGGCGCTTTGCGGCTTTGACAGCGAGTTTGAAGAGATATGGAAGCTTGCGTTCAAGGCCATTGAATTCACGGGCAAAAGCAACCCGAATTTTCTGATTATTCCCACCTCTACGTTTGATGATTACAACCGCGGCACACTCAACTGCTACCACAAGGCGGGCTGCAGCGTGGACCTGCTCCTGCTGACTCGCGAGGGCGGCTCGCCCGAAACAATAAGGCAGAAAACCGAGTGGGCAGATATGATATGGGTGCCCGGAGGGAACCTGAAATATCTCAAAGAGATGTGGGATAAAACCGGCACAACGGATGAAATCAGACGCGCCTATGAGAGGGGAGCTCTCCTTTTCGGCAGCAGCGCAGGCAGTATGTGCTGGTTTGCCGAGGGATATGACAACTGCGCACCCTATGACGGCAAGATGTTCACCCCGGGCACAGGGCTTCACCCCTACTGCATCTGCCCGCATTTTCAGAGTGAAAACTGGCAGAGCTTCAGGCAGGATGTCAGAACCCGCAAAATCAGCGGAATAGCCGTTGAAGACGGCGCCGCCCTCTGCCTGATTGACGGCGAAAACAGCGTTTTCACCTCGCAAGGCACAGAGACGGTCCGCTACTTTGACGCAGACGACAGCTTCAGGGAATATGACCTTAAAGAAAATCCCGGTATTCTTTTTAATCTTAAATAAAGCAGGTGGTTAAAATGAAAAATATTGCAGGAACCTACAATTCTGAAAAATTCATTATGAGAGAGAAAAAGCTTCTTACGGGCATCCCCTGTGAGAAGGTAAACGCCCTTCTGCTTGACGGAGCGTCAAAGCTTTATGCGGGCACGGCGCAGGGGCTTTACATCCTTCGAAGCGAAACCTTTGCTCCTCTTTTTGCCAACAGGTTAAAGGGGAACATCTCCGCTTTGGCCCTGCTCCCCGACGGCACCGTTGCCGCGGCTTCGGGCTGTGATATTTATTATATCAAGGGCTCTTCGCTCAAAAAAATGCGCACGTTTGAGAGTGAAATCGTCGCCCTTGCCTGCGCGAGAGGGTATATCTGGATTCTTACAAAACAGAAGCTTGTATGCTCTGCTTACGGGCTTGACGATGACGTGACAAACCGCTTTCTCGAGGGCGGGCAGGGAGTTGCGCTCGCTGTTGATGAAAACAATATGTATGCCGCCACAGAGAGCTACCTCAGCCTTATTCACGGCAAGCGAAACGAGTGGAAAAACATTATGCCGCGCTTTTCTGCCATGCCGGAGGGGAAAATTCTCTCGCTTGCATTCGATTCGCTCGGATACCTTCACCCCGGCACCGAGAACGGAGCCGTCATTTATGACAACGCTTCGCACTGGCTGGATTCCTCTGACGTTTCCGCCCTGCCGAAAAATCCCGTTTACAAAACGGTGTTCGACTCCTGCGGAGGCACGTATTTTGCAACAGATGCAGGTGTTGCATACCTCAAAAACGGCAGAACAAAATATTTCTCCGCCGACAGATGGGTGCCCTGCAACAAAATCAACGACATAGCCGTCACATCCGACGGCTCGGTAATCTATGCAGCCACCGACAAGGGCGTGAGCGCCGTTGTTTCATCATACACAACCCTTGCAGAGAAGGCGGAAAAATTTGAAGAGAGAATTGAAAAATACCACATCCGCAGGGGCTTCACCGCCTCGCGCAGTGTGCGTAATTACGATATGGACAACGGCGAGGTCTGCATAAGCGACAACGACGGCCTATGGACGGGCTGCTATGTTGCGGCACAGTCACTTCGATATGCGGCAACGGGAAGCAAGGAGGCGCTCGGCAAGGCAAGGCGCGGAATGAAGGCGATGCTGCTTCTCACAAGAGTTACGGGCATACCCGGCTTCACCGCAAGAGCCGTTCGTTACAAGGGCGAAGAGGGTTTCGGCAACGGCAATAAAGAATGGCATTCCTCACCGGTTTACAGCTGCGAGTGGAAGGGCGAAACCTCCAGCGACGAGATGACCGGGCACTACTTCGGCTTTTCAATCTACTACGACCTCTGCGCCGACGAAAAGGAGAAAAAAGAAATCCGCAAGGCGCTGTGCGCAATTACGGACCACATTGTTGAAAACAAATACCGCCTGGTTGATGTTGACGGGCGACCGACAACCTGGGCGTGCTGGGACCCGGAGGCGCTCAACCACGACGAGCGCTGGTTTGCCGAGAGAGGCATAAATTCACTTGAACTGCTCGGCTTCCTCAAAGTCAGCTATCATATTTCCGGCAAAGAAAAATACAGGAAGCTCTATGATGAATTCATTACCAGGCACCGCTACCCGCTCAACCTGATATGCCACAAGGTCAAGGACGCCCACACCTGCCACATAGACGACAACCTCGCCTTCCTCGCGACGCTCACGCTTATGCGCCTTGAGGAGGATGAAGCCATCCGCTCGATAGTTATGTGCGCCCTTGAGGATCACTGGCAGTATGAGCGCACAGAGAGGCAACCGATGTTCTGCATGATTCACGCCGCCCTGACGGGCAGGGATGAAGACATAGGCGAGGGCATTGCATCTCTTCGCGAAATTCCACTTGACCTCATTCACTACAGAACGCAGAACTCCCTGCGCCGCGACCTCGTCTGGGACACAGAGCAGGAGGAGTGGCACGAGGAGCCGCAGCTCAAAAATGCTCTGCCCTATGACGAGTTCAACGTTCACCGCCCGGACGGCTCGCCCTTCAAGGCGGACAGCGGCGCCGGCGGAGCCGCCGACCCGACAATCTTCCTGCTTCCCTACTGGATAGGCCGCTACTACGGCATAATCGGGGAATAAGCGGGGAACGCATTATAAATACATAAACGGCGCCTGACGGCGCCGTTGTTTGTTATTTATGAAATTATACGAGGGCGGTGGTGGTGTCGGGTTCGGTTACTGTTGCGGTTTCTTCCTGCGGAGCGGAAGTTGTGCCTGCCGGAGCCGTTGTTGCCGGTGCCGTGGTTGTGGGTTTGCCCTTCGGCTTTGTTGTCAGCGGTTTTACGGGGTGTCTGGTGGTCGGTTTGGTTGTGGTTGCTTTTGTGGTTGCCTTTGTTGTCGCCTTTGTGGTAGCTTTTGTGGTGGCTTTTGTAGTTGCCTTTGTTGTGGCTTTGGTAGTCGCCTTTGTGGTTGTTGTGCTCTGCTTGGTTGTCGGTTTTGCTGTGGTTGTATTCTTTTCGGTTGTTTCTTTCTTTGCTGTTGTGGTGGTGGTTTGCGCCTTTGTTGTTGAGGACTCGGGAGCCGTTGTTGTCTGAGCTGTTGTTGAGGGCTCGGTGACGGGCTGTGTTTCGGTCAGCCATCTCTCATAGGGGCTCTCTTCGGAGTATTCGGGCTCTGTTGTGAGGGCGGCGTCGGCGGCTGCTTTGACCTGCTCTCTGAGCTCTTCAAATCTCTCTTCGGGACCGTATTCTTCAACCGCCTTGTTGATTACGATTTCCGCGCTGACATAGGCGCCGCGGTTATATAAATCAAGGGCGCGGCTGTAGCTTTCATCGGCGAGCGCCGCCGTGTCGGGCTCCTCCGGTGCGCCGCAGGAGGCAAACGAAACAACCGCCGCCAGGCAGATTAATAAAGCGATGAGTTTTCTCATATTTTTTTCTCCTTTTCGGAATAAAAGCTTTTTCGATATTCAATCTATTATAAAACTTTGCGCCGTAAAAATCAACATCCCGACATAATTTGCGTTAAGTATTGTTTTTTTACTGCTGTTTTATTATAATATACATATTGTTTAACAGGCAAAGGAGATATGAACATAAATGAAACTCGGAATAGTCGGTCTGCCCAACGTAGGCAAGTCAACGCTTTTTAACGCAATCACAAATGCGGGCGCACAGTCCGCAAACTACCCGTTCTGCACCATCGACCCCAATGTGGGCGTGGTTGCGGTGCCGGATTCGCGCCTTGACAAACTCTCCGCCATGTATGAGCCGGAGAAGACGACGCCCGCCGTTATTGAATTTGTTGACATAGCCGGGCTTGTTCGCGGCGCATCAAAGGGCGAGGGTCTGGGCAACAAATTCCTTGCGAACATCAGGGAGACGGACGCCATTGTTCACGTTGTGCGCTGCTTTGAAAATGATGACATTGTTCACGTTGACGCAACAATAGACCCTGCGAGGGATATTGAAACAATAAACCTTGAGCTGATTTTCTCCGACATCGAGATGGTAGAGCGCCGCATTGACCGTGTAGGCAAGCAGATGAAGGGCGACAAGACGCTTGCGGGCGAATACGAGTTCCTCAGAAGAGTCAAAGAGGCGCTTGAGAGCAACATTCCCGCGCGCAACATAGAAACGGATGAAAACGAGAAGGCGTGGCTCAAGGAGGTTTCGCTCCTGACTGCCAAGCCCGTGATATACGCCTGCAATATGAGTGAAGACGACTTTGCCGGCGGAATAGAAAGCAACAAATACTACCAGGCGGTCAAGGCAATCGCTGACGCAGAGGGGAGCGAGACGCTGCCTATCTGCGCCGAGCTTGAAGCGGAAATCGCCTCGCTTGACAAGGAAGAAAAAGAGATGTTTTTAGCCGACCTCGGCATTGAGCAGGGCGGTCTTGACAACCTTGTGCAGAAGAGCTATTCGCTGCTCGGGTTAATCAGCTTTCTCACCTCGGGCAAAGACGAGTGCCGCGCCTGGACCATCAGAAAGGGCACAAAGGCGCCTCAGGCGGCGGGCAAAATCCACTCCGACATTGAGAGGGGATTTATCCGCGCGGAGGTTATTGCGTTTGAGGACCTTATTGCAATCGGTTCGCTGACTGCCGCAAAAGAAAAAGGCATGGTGCGCAGCGAGGGCAAGGAATATGTTATGCAGGACGGCGACGTTGTGCTGTTCAGATTCAACGTTTAAAAAAATGTAATGTATAATTAAAGCCGCGCCGTTGACAAAGGCGGCGCGGTTTGTTAAAATAATATCCGCCCGCAAAGGGCAGAAAGATGCCTCCATAGTTAAATGGATATAACAAGCCCCTCCTAAGGGCTAGTTGTAGGTTCGATTCCTACTGGGGGTGCCAAGGTAAGCCCCGCCCGTCATCCGACGGGCGGGGCTTTGCAGTGCGGGCAATAAATAATTATTACAAATGTGCCGATTGTTATTGAATATGGCGGACGGCTTTGATAAAATATTACTGCGGCAAAAAGCCGATATTCAACCGTAAAAGACGGGGAGGAACGGATTATGTCAAAAGAATACAGCGGTTTTCCGATGAGATTCGCACACACGGGGGTTACGCAGTTTGCTCCCGAAAACTCGCTTGAGGCGTTCAGCAAGGCGGCCGAGCTCGGCTGCGAGGGAGTTGAGATGGATATTCAGCTCAGCGGCGACGGCGAAATAATCGTAACGCACAACGACAACCTTGCCTATATGACATTTGAGGAGCACAGGGACAGTCTGAGAGCCCTGACGGCTCAGCAGATAAAGCAGTTTGACATCCCCTACCGCAATGCGCTCAAGCTGAAATATCCGCCGTATCCGTGGACGGAGCATTTCGGCGGCAGACGCATGATTACGCCGCCCGACTACGTTGAAAACAGGGTGACTCACCTTATCACGATGCCCGAGTTTGACGAGTGGCTCGCGACGGTTGACTACGACCTGACAGTCGAGGTCGAGTTCAAGTGCACGGGAATGTGCCCGCGCATGGATGAGATTCTTGCGAAATCGAAGAACGTTTCGAGATATATTCTTTTCTCGGGCAACTGGGATGTGCTCGAGGAGATGCAGGAGCATTACCGCAAAAACGGCAAGCCCGAAGGTCTGCGCCTGGGCGCGAACATCCGCTTTATAAACGATACGACGATGGATTTTGTGCGCCGTTCCGATTTGTGGGAGGTCGGTCTCAACAACGAGGCGTTCACGAAGGAGGACGTTGAAATGTTTGAGAAGATGGGAATAAAGGTTTTCTCAAACCTCGGCGACTACCCGGAGTGGTGGCAGCAGATTTGCGACATGGGAGTAACCGGCTTCAAGACGAATTACCCCGACGCATACACCGAGTGGTGGGCGGCGAAAATTTAAAAGGGAAATATAAAAGGCACGGGGGACCGTGCCTTTTTTGTCGGGGCGGTTGGAGGGGTGAGGGTTTTGACCCTTCCGTCTTGACCGCAAGCGGTCAAGCCACCTCTCCTATGAGGGGAGGCTATAAGAGATTCTTCGCCTGCGGCTCAGAATGACATATTAGGGGTTAGATTTTAGGGGTTAGGAGTTTTGTTTTAGGGGTTAGGTGGTAGGAGTTAGAGGTTAGGTTTTAGGCAGTAGGGGTTAGGCTGCGGAATGGCGGACGGGGTTGGGGGTTATTTCAGCAGGTTTTTGATTCTTTCGGCGGCTTCCTGTGTGTCGGAGGGGTTGCCGAAGGTGGTGAAGCGGATGAACTGCTTTGCGCATTCGCCGAAGCCCTCGCCGGGGGTGGCGACCACCTGAATTTCGTTGAGGAGTCTGTCAAAGAACGACCAGCTGTCGGTGCCGTCGGGGCACTGCATCCAGATATACGGGGCGTTTTTGCCGCCTGTGAACCATGCTCCCGCTTCTTCGAGAGCGCTCATAAGCGTTTTTGCGTTGCGCTTGTAAACCGAGAGTGTTTCGTGAATCTGCCGCTGACCCTCATCGGTAAAAACCGCCGCCGCGCCTCTCTGCAGGATGTATGAAATGCCGTTTGTTTTTGTTGTGCGGTTGCGCACCCACATTGAATTTAACTGCATACCGCCGCGCACGAGGGCTTTGGGAATTACGGTGTATCCGCATCTTGTGCCGGTGAAGCCCGCTGTTTTTGAGAGCGAGCAGATTTCTATGGCGCAGGTTTCGGCGCCGGGGATTTCAAATATGCTGTGCGGAACGTCCGGCTCCTCAATGAACGCCTCATAAGCCGCATCAAAGAGGATGACCGCCTGCGTTTTGTTTGCGTAATCAATCCATCTTTTAAGCAGTTCACTGCCGCAGACCGCACCCGTGGGGTTGTTGGGAGAACAGAGATAGATTACGTCAATGCCGTCGCTTTCGGGCGGTTCGGGTAAAAATCCGTTTTCTTTGCAGGTTGCGAGATGCACGATTTTGTTGCCCGCCATAACATTTGCGTCAACATAGGCGGGGTAAGCGGGCTCGGGGATAAGCACGGTTTTGCCGTGCCCGAAGAGGTCGAGGATGTCGCCGAGTTCATCGCTCGCGCCGCTTGAAACAAAAACCTCATCCGTTTCAAGCTTTATTCCCCGTTTTGCATAGTGGGCGGCTATAGCTTCTCTGAGGAAGGGGGCGCCGCACTCGGGCATATAGCCGTTGAAGGTTTCAATATTTGCCTGGTCTTCGACGCCCTTTTTAAGCGCCTCAATAACTGCGGAGCACAGCGGCTGAGAGACATCGCCGATTCCCATACGCAGAAGGCGTTTGCCGGGGTTGGCTTCCAGATATGCCTTTGTTTTCTGCGCTATATTGTAAAAAAGATAAGAGTCTTTTAAATTGCCGTAGTTCTGATTCGGTATCATAAATCCTCCACCTCGCATTCACAGATTGCAGTTGCGGGACCCTGCATAATTACGGTGTAATCGTCAAGAACCGTTATAACAAGCTTTCCGCCGTCGAGGATAACCGTGACTTCTTCGTTTTTATTGCAGAAGCCGGCGCTGACTGCCGCCGCAACCGTCGCGCACGAGCCGGTGCCGCAAGCCATAGTTATTCCGCTGCCGCGCTCCCAGACGCGCATTCTGATTGTGTTTTTGTCAATTATCTGCGCAAATTCGGCGTTGACCCCGTCGGGGAAATAAGGATGCTTTTCGAGAGCCGCGCCCGTTGTTGTCAGCGGTGCGTTTTCGGCATCGTCAACAAAGGTGACGGTGTGGGGATTGCCCGTTGAGACGGGGGATGTAACGATTTTTTCGCCGCAGACATCAAGGGTTACGGGGGGCGAAACAACAGCTTTGCCCATATTGACCCGCACGCTCTCAACCCTGCCGCCGCGCACATTGAGTTTAAGATATTTTATGCCGGAGAGCGTTTCTATTTCAAGGTCGGTTTTGTCTGTCAGACCCTTGTCATAGACGAATTTGCCCACACAGCGTATTCCGTTGCCGCACATTTTTGCTTCGCTGCCGTCGGCGTTGAAAATACGCATTTTAAAATCGGCTTTATCCGATTTGTCAATGAGAATTATGCCGTCGGAGCCGATGCCGAAATGGCGGTCGGAGAGCTTTATTGAGACCTCTGCGGGGCTGTCAATCTGACCGAAGTGATAGAGGTAGTCGTTGCCGAGACCTTCCATTTTAGTCCAGCGCATAAATCAGCCCTCCTTCACTTTATGGTTTAAAGCCGCATCAATAAAGCCCCTGAAAAGAGGGTGCGGTTTGTTTGGCCTTGACTTGAATTCCGGGTGATACTGCACGCCCACGAAGAAGGGGCGGCCGGTGAGCTCAACCGTTTCAACCAGCGTGCCGTCGGGGGACATACCGCTCAGGGTGAGCCCCGCGTTTTTCAGGATATCGCGGTAGTCGTTGTTGAATTCATAGCGGTGGCGGTGGCGCTCGCTTATGGTGTTTGTGCCGTAGCAGCGCTCCATAACCGTGCCTGCGCCGATTTCGCAGGGATAGGCGCCCAGACGAAGGGTGCCGCCCTTGTCAATGCTGTCGCTCTGACCGGGCATAAAATCAATGACCTTGTTTTTGCACTGCTCGTCAAACTCGCCCGAGTTTGCATCGCTTATACCAGCAACATTACGGGCAAATTCAATAACGGCAATCTGCATGCCGAGGCAGATTCCGAAATAGGGAATTTTATGCTCCCTTGCATATTTTGCCGAGAGAATCATACCCTCAATGCCTCTGTCGCCGAAGCCGCCGGGGACGATTATTCCAGAAAGGCCGCCGAGCGTTTCATCAACGGTTGAGGGCGTGATTTTTTCGGAGTCAATCCAGCTGATATTGACGCGGGCGTTGAGCGAATAGCCCGCGTGGCGAAGAGCTTCCGCCACGGAGAGATAGGCGTCGTGCAGACCGACATATTTGCCGACAAGCCCGATTTCAACCTCGTTTTCACTGTTCTTTATGCTTGAGACCATATTGCTCCAGTCGGCAAGGTCGGGGGCTTTTGTTTCAAGACCGAGTTCGCGGCAGACAACATCGGAGAAATGCGACTGCTCGAGCATAAGGGGGGCTTCGTAGAGGTTGGGAAGGGTGATATTTTCAATTACGCAGTCCTTTTTAACGTTGCAGAAAAGAGCGATTTTGTCAAAAATCGATTTTTCGAGCGGCTCGTCGCAGCGAAGAACGATTATATTCGGGAGAACGCCCATACCCTGAAGCTCCTTGACGGAGTGCTGGGTGGGTTTTGATTTATGCTCCTCCGAGCCGTGAAGATAGGGCACGAGAGTGACGTGGATAAACAGACTGTTCTCTCTGCCGGCTTCAAGTGAAATCTGGCGCACCGCCTCAATGAAGGGCTGGCTCTCGATGTCGCCGATTGTGCCGCCGATTTCGGTTATGACAACATCGGCGTCGCTGTGCCTGCCGACGTTATAGACGAACTCCTTTATTTCGTTTGTGATGTGCGGAATGACCTGCACTGTGGAGCCGAGATACTCGCCTCTGCGCTCCTTGTTGAGAACGTTCCAATAAACCTTGCCGGTTGTCAGGTTGGAGTATTTGTTTAAATCTTCATCAATGAAGCGCTCGTAGTGACCTAAATCAAGGTCGGTTTCGGCTCCGTCTTCGGTAACATAGACCTCGCCGTGCTGGAAGGGGCTCATTGTGCCGGGGTCAACATTAATGTAGGGGTCGAGCTTCTGCGCGGCGACCTTAAGACCTCTCGCCTTGAGAAGGCGGCCGAGAGAAGCGGCTGTTATGCCCTTGCCGAGACCCGAAACAACGCCTCCGGTTACAAAAATATACTTCGTCATAACAATTCCTCTTTCTTTCACACTTTTATTTTCCGCTGTCGCCGTAGTTTGAAAGGACTCTCGCAGACGGGTCGTTGACGTTGCAGCCCTCCCACTCCTTGTTGGGCATCCAGAAATCTTTTATCATGTGCGCCTGACCGGGGTAGTATTTTTCAAAAATCTCTCTGTATAGCAACGACTCTTTTGTAAAGGGCTTTGCGTGTGTGTATTGAGCGCATTTGGCTTCAAATTCGCTGTCGGTGTATTTCTTTCCGGCGTATTCCTTGAGGTAGTCAACCATGGAGTGACCCACGGCGTCGGAGAACGCCGCTTTTTCACGCATAAGAATATCGTAAGGCAGGTAATCGCCCTCGAAGGCGTGCCTTAAAAGATATTTGCCCTTGTTGTAGGTGTTGAGCTTTTTTTCGGGGTTGATTGACATGACATATTTAACAAAATCAAGGTCGCCGAAGGGAACTCTTGCCTCCATTGAGTGAACGGAAATGCATCTGTCGGCGCGAAGAACGTCATACATATAAAGTTCTCTTATTCTTTTCTGCGCCTCTTTCTGGAATTCCTCCGCAGACGGAGCGAAATCGGTGTATTTGTAGCCGAAAAGCTCGTCGGAGATTTCGCCCGTCAGGAGCACGCGGACATCGGTTGTTTCGTGTATCGCCTTGCAGATGAGATACATTCCCATACTTGCGCGCACGGTTGTTATATCGAATGTGCCGAGGGCTGCTATTACATCTTCAAGGGAGGATATTACATCTTCGGCGGTGATGATAATTTCCTTGTGCTCGCTGCCGATATAGTCCGCGACCTGCTTTGCGTATTTCAAATCAATGGCGTCTTCGCTCATACCGATTGCAAAGGTTCTTATCGGTTTGCCGAGAAGCTTTGCCGAAACGGCGCAGACAAGCGAGGAATCAAGACCGCCGCTCAGGAGAAATCCGACGGGGGCGTCGGCGTCAAGGCGTTTTTCAATGCCGGCAACAAGCTTGTCGTGAATGTTTTTGCAGATTTCGTCAAGGTCGCCGTCGATGTATTCGTCAACGGCGGCAATGTCGCAGTAGCAGACGAATTTTTCGCCGTCGTAATAGTGACCGGGCGGGAAGGGGTAAACCTTATCGCTTAAATCAACGAGGTTTTTGGCTTCGCTGGCAAACATAACCGCACCGTTTTTGTCATAGGCGTAAAAGAGCGGTCTGATGCCGATGGGGTCTCTTGCGGCAATCAGGCAGTCCCTTTGTTTGTCATAGATGACGAGGGCGTATTCGGCGTCGAGCATTGCGAACATATCAAAGCCGTATTTTTCATACATCGGCAGAAGGACCTCGCAGTCGGAGTCGCTTGTGAAGGTGTATTCTTTTTGGAGCTCCTTTTTGATTTTGCGGAAGCCGTAGATTTCGCCGTTGCAGACAAGAAGGTTGCCGTCAAGCTCAAACGGTTGCATTCCCGTGTGCTCAAGATCCATTATTGCAAGGCGGTGAAAGCCGAGAACGCCTGCGCCCGCCTTTTGCAGACGGGAGGCATCGGGACCTCTCGATTTTGTTTTTTCAAACGCCTTTACAAAATTCTCATAATCATCGGGGTAGATAAGCGCTCCCATAACACTGCACATATTACCGCCTCCTTCATTTGCATACATATTGAAATAAAAAAGAGGCAAAGACGCCCTCTGCGGGCGTCTTTGCCTTTGTATGCTTGCATTTTAACACCGCAAAAAACCAATGTCAAGCGGTAATTTTCCGTTTTCGCAATTTTAACAAAACACCTGTTTTGAAGCAGAATTGCTTTTGTGCAAAACAAAGAAAGTGCATTTTTATTCAAAAAAAAGTTGACTTGACGGAAAAACAGGAATATAATCGGCATTGAACAAAGGCGTTCATTGGTTACAGGCATAAGTGCAATCAATGGGTGCCTTTTGACTTTTTAAGGAGCCGGAAAGTATGAAGCTGACCATTCAGGATGTTAAGGACTACATTGAGCAGGAAGATGTAACCTTTATAAGACTTGCTTTCTGCGACGTGTTCGGAAAGCAGAAAAACATATCAATAATGACCACCGAGCTTGACCGCGCATTTGAGACGGGAATTGCCATTGACGCTTCCGCCGTAAAGGGCTTCGGCAGCGAGGAGAAGAGCGATCTGTTCCTTTTCCCCGACGCATCAACACTTGCCGTTCTGCCGTGGCGACCTTCGCAGGGCAGTGTTGTGAGAATGTATTGCGACATCCGTTACCCCGACGGCACCCCGTTTGAGATGGATTGCAGGAATATGCTCAAAGAGGCGGTAAAATACGCACAGTCAAAGGGATATTCCGTAAACTTCGGAGCGGAGCACGAGTTTTATCTTTTCAGAACAGATGACGAGGGCTACCCCACAAAGCAGGTTCACGACAGGGCGGGATATATGGATATAGCCCCCGAAGACAGAGGCGTGAATGTGCGCAGGGAAATCTGCCTGACGCTCAGCGAAATGGGGATTCTGCCCGAAAGCTCGCACCACGAGGAGGGTCCCGGTCAGCACGAGATAGATTTCAAATACAGTGACGCTCTCTCGGCGGCGGACAATTCAATTACGTTCAAATCGGTTGTAGCCACAATAGCGGAGCAATACGGGCTTTATGCGGACTTTTCACCAAAGCCCCTGCCCGATGAGAGCGGAAACGGCGTTCACATAAACATCTCGGTAAAATCCGGCTCCGGTGAAGACTGCCTTGAAAGCTTTATGGCGGGCGTGCTCAGAAGAGTCAAAGAAATCACGGCTTTTCTCAACCCGACGGAAGATTCATACAAAAGGCTGGGAGCGAAGAAGGCGCCGAAATATATCACCTGGTCAAAAGAGAACAGGTCGCAGCTTATAAGAATACCCGCAGGCAGCGGCGAGCAGAGAAGAATGGAGCTCAGGTCGCCGGACGCAACGGCAAACCCATACATCGCCTGCACCCTTCTTATTTATGCGGGCATTGAGGGGATTGAAGAGGGAATGACAGCCCCCGCGCCCACCGATTTAAACCTTTACAGCGCAACTGAAGAGCAGTTAAGCGGCATAGAGATACTGCCGGGCAGCCTTGACGACGCAAACAGGATTGCCCGCAGCAGCGAATTTGTGAAAAGGCTTTTACCGCAGAGAGTAATAGACACCTACACTCTGTGAGAGCCGAAATCACAACCTCATTTCCGGAAAAAGGAGGGAGAGTATGCCGCCGGAAAAAAGATGCTTCAGTGTGCTTGCCGTGTCAGGCAAAAAGCAGAATACGGATATGCTCGCGGCTATGCTCGACCCCTCTGTTTACAGACCGGTTGACTCCGCCTCGAGCGCAGGCGAGGCAAAAAGGAAGATGCTGAGAAACGCTTATGATATTCTCATTGTTGACCCGCCTCTGCCCGACGAATTCGGGAGCGATTTTGCAGTTGACGCAACAGTTTCATCCCGCGCGGGAATAATGATTACGGTCAGGAGCGATTTGTTTGAGCTGACCTGCCGCAAGGTTGAAGACGCAGGAGTGCTCACGCTTGCAAAGCCCGTTTCAAAAGCGGATTTTTACACGGCGTTGAAGCTGATTACCGCAACGAGCGCACGCCTTCTCAATGAGGAGAAGAAAGCGCGCCGCCTTCAGGACAAGCTTGAAGAAACAAAGCTTGTGAGCAGGGCGAAAATGATTCTTATGGAAAAAATGAAGATAACCGAGCCCGAGGCGCACCGATACATTGAAAAGGAAGCGATGGACTCGAGGCAGACGAAAAAAGAAGTTGCCGAAAAAATAATAAACGGTTGATTATACGGATGCAAAGGCGCATTACCCGTAAGGGCAGTGCGCCTTTTTTATATGTTTATATTTCCGGCGAAAACCGGTTTTTAATGAAAAGGAGAAATACAAAATGAGCAAAAAGTATGTTGATGAAATCATTGAGATGCTGAACGAAAAATACGCAACTCAGCCCGAATTCATCCAGGCGGCCACCGAGGTTCTTGAATCCATCCGCCCCGTTATTGAAGAAAATGAAGAGGCATACAGATGCGACGCTCTGCTTGAGCGCCTTGTTGAGCCCGACAGGCAGATAACCTTCCGCGTGCCCTGGATTGACAGAAACGGCAAGGCGCACGTAAACACCGGCTACCGTGTTCAGTTCAACAACGCAATAGGCCCCTACAAGGGCGGTCTGAGACTTCATCCGTCCGTAAATATAAGCATTATCAAATTCCTCGGCTTTGAGCAGATTTTCAAAAACTCGCTCACGGGTCTGCCGATAGGCGGCGCAAAGGGCGGCTCGGATTTTGACCCCAAGGGCAAAACCGACAGAGAGATTATGTCTTTCTGCAAAAACTTCATGCTCGAGCTTTATAAATACATCGGCGCAGACACCGACGTTCCCGCAGGCGACATCGGCACGGGCGCAAGAGAAATCGGCTACATGTTCGGCGCATATAAAAGAATCAGACGCACCCACGAGGGCGTTCTCACCGGCAAGGGTCTTGCCTACGGCGGCTCGCTTGCAAGAACGGAGGCGACCGGCTACGGACTGCTCTACCTGACGGAAGAGATGCTTAAATGCAACGGCTTTGATGTTGCGGGCAAAACCGCAGTTGTTTCCGGTTCGGGCAACGTTGCCATATACGCCATGGAGAAGGCGCAACAGCTCGGAATCAAGGTTCTTACCTGCTCCGACTCAAACGGCTGGGTCCATGACCCCGACGGAATAGATGTTGCGGCTGTAAAAGAAATCAAAGAGAAAAACAGAGCCCGTCTGACGGAATATAAAAAGTATCGTCCGAACTCGGAATACCACGAGGGCAGAGGCGTATGGCAGATCAAGGCGGACATAGCCCTTCCGTGCGCCACACAGAACGAGCTGCGCATTGACGACGCGAAAAATCTTGTTGCAAACGGCTGCATAGCGGTAGCCGAGGGCGCAAACATGCCCACAACGGCGCAGGCGGTGAAATACCTTCAGGCAAACGGCGTGCTTCTTGCCCCCGCAAAGGCGGCAAACGCAGGCGGCGTTGCAACATCCGCTCTTGAAATGTCACAGAACAGCGAGCGTCTTAACTGGACCTTTGAAGAGGTTGACGCAAAGCTTAAGGATATTATGGTAAACATCTTCCACAACATGGATGAAGCCGCAAAGAAATACGGCATGGAGAAAAACTATGTTGCGGGCGCAAACATCGCCGGCTTTGAGAAGGTTCTTGAAGCCATGGTCGAACAGGGCGTCTGCTGATTGACGACAATCCCTCTCTCTTTCTATACACACACTCGGAAGCCCGCAGAAATTAACGTTTCTGCGGGTTTTCCGAAAAATTTTCAATTCTGTCTGAAAGGCATTTATTATGGAAAAAATACTTGTGCTTGATTTCGGAGGGCAATACAATCAGCTTATTGCGCGGCGTGTGCGTGAAATGAACGTTTACTCCGAAATTGTTCCTTACAATAAAACCTCCGTTGCCGGTATTGCGGAGGCCGGCTATAAGGGTATAATCTTCACGGGAGGACCGAACAGCGTTTATGATGAGAGCTCCCCGCATTTTGACGCTGAAATTCTCAATGCGGGCATACCCGTTCTCGGAATATGCTACGGCTGCCAGCTCATAGCGTATATGGCGGGCGGTGAAATCTGCAGCGCGGGAAGCGTAAGCGAATACGGCAAAACAGGGCTTACCGTGAAAAAAAGCACGCTCTTTGCGGATGTTCCCGAAAAAAGCGTGTGCTGGATGAGCCACACCGACTATGTCAGAACCGCACCCGGCGGCTTTGAGATAACTGCGGCGACGGCAAACTGCCCCTGCGCCGCCTTTGCCGACGAAGAAAGAAAAATCTACGGCGTTCAGTTTCATCCCGAGGTGACGCACACCGAATACGGCGGGCGGATTCTTGAAAATTACATCAAAAACATCTGCGGCTGCCGCGGCGACTGGACTGCCGAAGATTTTGTAAACACATCTGTTGAAAAATACAGGGAGGAGCTTGCCGGCAAAAAGGTGCTGTGCGCCCTTTCGGGCGGGGTGGATTCCTCTGTGGCGGCGGTGCTCCTGCATAAGGCAATCGGGAGCAATCTTATATGCGTGTTTGTTGACCACGGCCTTCTGCGAAAAGACGAGGGCGACACGGTGGAGCGCGTTATGAAAAACGAGATGGGGCTCAATCTCATAAGAGTAAACGCTCAGAAGAGATTCCTTGAAAAGCTTGAGGGCGTTACCGAGCCCGAAAAAAAGAGGAAAATAATCGGCGAAGAGTTCATCCGGGTTTTTGAGGATGTCGCAAAACAGACGGGCAAGGTTGACGTGCTTGTTCAGGGCACAATCTACCCCGATGTAATCGAGAGCGGAAAGGGCGACGCCGCCGTTATAAAAAGCCACCACAATGTAGGCGGTCTGCCCGACGTAATCGAATTTGAAAAAATAGTCGAGCCGCTTAAAAACCTTTTCAAGGATGAGGTCCGCGCGGCGGGCAGGCAGCTCGGCATTCCGGAATACCTTGTAAACCGTCAGCCCTTCCCGGGACCGGGGCTTGCCATAAGAACAATCGGCGAGGTGACCGAAGAAAAGCTCGCAATACTGCGTGAGGCAGACGCGATTTTCAGGGAGGAGCTTGACTGCTCCGGCTTCGGCAAAGAGGCAAACCAGTATTTTGCGGTTCTGACCGACTGCCGCACGGTGGGTGTCATGGGTGACGCCCGCACTTACGGCTACACTGTGGCGTTGAGATCTGTTACAACCGACGATTTTATGACGGCGGACTGGACGAGAATACCGTTTGAAATTCTCGCAAAGGCATCAAACAGAATCACAAACGAGGTGCGCTCGGTGAGCAGGGTTGTTTACGACATAACTGCAAAGCCGCCGGCAACGGTGGAGTGGGAATAATATCCAAATTTCAAAAAATGGCTTAAACAGGCGGTTTGCGGGGATAAAATCAATTCCGTGATGCTAAAATGACGCTGTTTTTCTAAAAAGGATAATCCCCAATCATTTAACGAAAGTTAGATGATTGGGGATTTTTTATTACAGTGTTTCAATTATCTCCTGAAATTCAGGTGTTGCTTTAAATTCATCGGGAAGCGGGTATTTTTCTTCAAGAAGTGTTTTAACACGGCTGCTTGCAACAAAGGTGCTGCCAAGCGTGTGTTTATCAAACTCTCTTCCTTCAAAAAAGGTAGAGTGCATGATTGTTATTCTGTCTAAAGCATCAAACTGTTTTGCGAGGTCTACTTCGTGTTTCAAATATTGAATTCCTTTTTCATAATCGCCAGTTTTAGCGAACAGATAGCCAAGATAGCCGTAAGAAAATATGATATTTCGCCAAGCTCTTCCGTAATTGCCATCATCATAAAACAGATTCAGCATATTGATTTCTGTTTGAACGCCGTGGATTAATTCATCCGGTTTGTTGTCTTCGTTCGGAACATAAAAAAGATGCGATATGCCGTGGCAAAGCAGGCTGATTTCCTCCTCCACTGCTTCCATAGTATATCCTCTCCAGTTGTCTGTGTCGTGCGGATGAAGATAAGAGCGCAAAAACTCTTGTCCGTCTCGCATATACGGCATTTCCTTGAGGATTTCTTCGCAATCCTCGTGGGTGATGCCGCTGTCTTTATTATAAGCCAGCGTATTGTAATAGGCGGCTAAATATCGCTTGGCACAGATACGAATTGTGTCAATTCTGCAATTATTCTGAATGTTCGTATAAATTGCCTTGATTTTCGGTAACTGCTCTTTGAAATCCCTGCCGTTGTTCCGAAACGCCAAATCTGCCATATACCGCAGTTGAATACGGAAATCATTTGGGAACTTTTCCTTTGCATCCATAATGATTTCGTGCTTTGTTGCGGAATCCGAAAGATTGTCATATTCTTCAATTATGCTGAGTATTTCTTGTTCGTTTTGAGCACGGTTTACACCGAGCAATTCATCCACGGAAACGCCGAAATACACCGCAATTTCGGGTAACATTTCAATATCGGGATAACTTTCGCCGCGTTCCCATTTGCTGACTGCCTGAAAAGAAACGCCGAGGAAATCGGCAAGCGCTTCCTGCGTTAAATCACGCTCCTTGCGCAAGCGTTTAATGTTTTCGCTGAAATAAATATTCATTTTATCACCTCAATTTATATTGGCGGTTCCGTCTGATTTCATCTTAACGCATATCAGCTTTGAACGCAATAACCCGATTCTTGAAAAGGTTTCTACCAATGGTTGAATGAAACATCAAACAAAATCCTCTGCCAATGACAGAGGATAACTTTCCAAATCCGTGACGCTATTTTGACGCTGAAAAGTTTGAAAAAGAGATAGAGCGTGTAAAACAGGCATAAGAAATCACAGTAAAAACTTTATACTTAAAGAATTTACTGTAAGAATTAAGCGGATTTCTATGGGTGGGAATGATTGTTGTTTTGCACAAAAAGAATATTCTTTTTTGTGGCAGAATGAACACATATTCCGAAATTTTCGTTTCGGGCAAAATACGGTTGACAAAAGAAAATACAGAGAGTAAAATCAAATTATACAAGGCAAAGGCGTCTTTGAGTTACGGCTCATTGACGCCTTTTAATATTTTTATTTTAAGTTAAAAAAGCAACGGCGCTTTTCCTTCGGGAAGAGCGCCCTTCGCATTTTAAGGAGGTAAAAAAATGAATAACGGCAGATTCGACAATTCAGACGAGGTTTATTTCTTTATGGATGAACCTCAGGTAAAACCGATTGGCTGCGACGAGCTTGAAAAAAATCACGTCGAAGCGGATCCGCAGAACGGCGATGAAATCTACTGCGCCAACGAAACAACAAGAGACTGACAATAATTATTAAAGATACGGAGGAAAAAACAATGAGTAAAATCACAAAAGAAGAAATACTGAAGAGTGCGAAAGAGAACAATGTTGAATTCATACGCCTGCAGTTCACCGACCTGTTCGGCATAATGAAGAATATAGCCGTTACGGTCTCGCAGCTTGAGAAGGCGCTTGACAACGACTGTATGTTTGACGGCTCGTCAATCGACGGCTTTGCGAGAATAGATGAGAGCGACATGTATCTGCACCCCGACCTTGACTCCTGGGCGATAGTCCCCTGGAGGAAGCACCATGAAATTCAGACGGGGCGTCTTATCTGCTCGGCATACAAGGCGGACAACAAAACTCCCTTTGACGGCGACCCGAGAAACATTTTCAAAAAGGTAATCGACAAGGCGGCGGCGGAGGGCTGCGGCTTCAACGTAGGCCCCGAGTGCGAGTTCTTCCTTTTCAAGCTTGATGAGAGCGGAAAGCCCACGCTTGAGACGGGCGACGAGGCGGGATACTTTGACCTGAACCCCATTGACCACGGCGAGAACTGCCGCAGGGATATCTGCCTTGCGCTTGAAAAGATGGGCTACACCATTGAAGCGTCGCACCACGAGGTTGCGGAAGGTCAGCACGAAATCGACTTCCAGTTCGGCGACGGTCTGACAACGGCCGACAGGGTTATGACCTTCAAGCACGTTGTAAAAACCTACGCCACAAAGCACGGACTGCACGCAACCTTTATGCCCAAACCGATTTACGGCATTAACGGTAGCGGTATGCACACGAACATGAGTCTTTACGATATAAAGACGGGCAAAAACATTTTTGACGACCCGGACGGCGACCTCGGACTTTCAAAAGAGGCGTATTCGTTTATAGCGGGCATTATGGACCATATCAAGGGTATGGCGGTGTTCTCAAACCCGACGGTAAACTCCTACAAGCGCCTTGTGCCCGGCTATGAAGCGCCGAGCTACCTTGTGTGGAGCACGTCGAACCGCTCCTGCCTTGTGAGAATCCCCGCCGCAAGAGGCAAGGGCACCCGTGTTGAGCTCCGCTGCCCCGACCCGACCTGCAACCCCTACCTTGAAATGGCGCTGTGCCTCGCCGCAGGTCTTGACGGCATAAAGAGAGGGCTTACACCTAAGCCCGCATACGACAAGAACGTGTTTGTTCTCTCCGACGAAGAGCTTGCGAAGGAGGGCATTGACTGCCTGCCCGGCACCCTCGAAGAGGCAATAAAAGAGGCGGAGAAAGACCCGTTCATCAAAGAGGTTATCGGCGAACAGGCGTTTGACAACTACATCAAGGGCAAGAAAGCCGAATGGGACGATTACAGAACAAAGGTAAGTCAGTGGGAAATTGACAGATATATGATTAACTATTGATTATTTATTCAGAACACTTCTTACATTTTGCTCCTTTTCAACGGGAATGCCCTTTGCTTGCGGGCGGGGGCGTTCCCGGCATTTAAACAGAAAAAAACGGCACATAAGCATTTTGCATGCGTGCCGTAATCAGACGAAAGTGATTATAAAGATATGACGGATTCAATTTTAACAGCCGTGACGCAAAACGTATTCGGCGTGTGGTTTTTAATCGGAGCGGCACTTGTGTTCTTTATGCAGTGCGGCTTTGCAATGGTCGAAAGCGGATTCACAAGGGCGAAGAATGCGGGCAACATCATAATGAAAAACCTGATGGACTTCTGCATAGGCGCCGTTATGTTTATTCTGCTCGGCTTCGGTCTTATGATGGGCGAGGAGTGCCTCGGCGGTTTAATCGGGATGCCGACGCTCGGAGTGTTTACCGACTATGCCGGTTTTGACCGTGCAAATTTTGTTTTTAACCTTGTGTTCTGCGCCACTGCCGCCACAATAGTTTCGGGCGCCATGGCGGAGAGAACGAAATTTTCATCATACTGCATTTATTCGGCTGTTATTTCCGCCGTTGTTTACCCCGTTGAGGCGGGCTGGATATGGAACGGCAGCGGCTGGCTTGCAAAACTCGGATTTCACGATTTTGCAGGTTCAACGGCAATTCACATGGTCGGCGGTATAGCGGCGTTTATCGGAGCAGCAATGCTCGGCCCGAGAATAGGCAAATATAAAATCGACAAGGCAACAGGCAAAAAGACGGCGAGGGCGATTCCCGGTCACAACCTGACCGTCGGCGCTCTGGGCGTATTCATACTCTGGTTCGGCTGGTATGGCTTCAACGGCGCGGCCGCAACAGACGCCGAAATGCTCGCTTCAATATTTGTCACCACAACGCTTGCCCCTTCGGTTGCCACTGTTGTTACAATGATTTTTACCTGGATAAAAGACGGCAAGCCCGATGTTTCAATGAGTCTGAACGCATCCCTTGCGGGTCTTGTGGCAATAACGGCGCCCTGCGACTGCACGGACGCTCTCGGCTCGATAATAATCGGCGCCGTCTCGGGTGTTCTGGTGGTTGTCGCAGTTGAGGTGATTGACAAAAAGCTTCACGTAGACGACCCCGTGGGCGCATGTGCGGTTCACCTTGCAAACGGCATCTGGGGCACATTTGCCGTAGGTCTTTTTTCAACCGGGGCAAACGGAGTCGGCAAAGGGCTTTTCTATGGCGGCGGCTTCGGACAGCTCGGTATTCAGGCGCTCGGCTTTGCCTGCGTTGCGGCGTGGACGGTATGCACAATGCTCATTGTGTTCACGGCAATCAGAAAATTCCACGGTCTGCGTGTCAGCGAAGAGGAGGAAATCAAAGGGCTTGACGCTACAGAGCACAATCTCCCCTCCGCCTATGCGGATTTTATGCCCGCCATGGCTTTCGCAACATCCGCTTCAATGAAGGCGATACTCCCCGATGCAAAGGATGTTGCGCCTCTTGTTCCCGCTCAGCCGGTCGAGACGGCAGTGCTGGTGGAATCATATATTGCCAGGAGCAAACCCGCTCTTACAAAGATTGTTATGGTATTCAACCCCGCGCGTTTTGAGGCGGTCAAGGACGCAATGAACGAAATAGGCGTTACCGGTATGACAGTAACAAACGTTATGGGCTGCGGAACGCAGAAGGGGCATAACATCAGAAAATACAGAGGCGTTGAAATCGAAGAGATGAATCTCAACCCGAAGATGAAGCTTGAAATGGTTGTATCTGCGGTGCCTGTGCAGGATGTTGTTGATGCGGCGCGAAGGGTGCTCTACACAGGCAACATCGGCGACGGCAAGATATTCATTTATGAGGTTGACGACGTTGTCAAGGTCCGCACCGGCGAGCGCGGTTATGACGCTCTGCAGGGCGAGGACGATATTTAACAGAATAAAACGGCAGAAAGGGCAGTGTGACACTGCCCGTCCTCTGCTTTTTAAGAATAAGTAAAGGAAGACGGCTTATGCTCAGAGAAGGCGAGATAAGAATACCGTCCGGCTGTGCGATAGCGGCGGTTATCGACAGAAAAGGCGGAATGATAAACGGCTCGGAAATCATTAAATCAATATCGCTTATGCACGACCGCTCAAACGGACTGGGCGGCGGTTTTGCCGCTTACGGCATTTACCCCGAGCACAGGGACGAATACGCTTTTCACATCTTTTTTGAGAACGCTCAGGCGCATCAGGCGTGCGAGGAGTTTCTTTTCAGGCATTTCAACATTGATGTTGCGGAGAGGATTCCGACAAAAAAAGTTGATTCAATCAGCAACGGCCCCGATATATGGCGTTATTTCGGCAGGGTGAACCGTGTGCGCATGAAGAACTCCCGCCTTGACGAGAGCGAGTATGTTGTGCAGTGCGTGACAAAGGTGAACTCCGCCTATGACGGAGCATATATTTTCTCCTCGGGTAAAAATATGGGCTGCTTCAAGGCGGTCGGCTACCCTGAGGATGTGGGCGAGTTCTATATGCTCGACAAATACAACGCATACCTGTGGACGGCTCACGGCAGATTCCCCACAAACACGCCCGGCTGGTGGGGAGGAGCGCACCCGTTCAACATTCTTGACTGGTCAATAGTGCATAACGGCGAGATTTCGAGCTATGACGCAAACCGCCGCTACATAGAGCAGTTCGGCTACAAATGCACGATGCAGACCGACACGGAGGTTATTACCTACCTTTTTGACCACCTGATAAGGCACC
>JAEEYU010000066.1 GCA_016288315.1 Clostridiaceae bacterium
GCATCCGGCTTCTGCAGAGGATTTCGCAGAAGAGCGGCGGGGTGGAAGGTTCCCATAAAAAGAATACCGCCCTTTTCGATAAACTCGCCGTGCTGCTTTGTAACCTTAAAATCGGGAGAGATGAGCTTCTGCGCCGATATTCTGCCAAGGCAGACTATGATTCTCGGTCTCATCAGTCTGGTCTGCTCACGTAGCCAGTCGATGCAGGCATCCTGCTCCTCAGGTTTAGGGTCTCTGTTCTGCGGAGGACGGCATTTGACTATATTTGCAATGTAGATATTTTTTTTGCGGTCAAGGTCAACGGCGGTTAAGAATTTGTCGAGCAGCTGACCGCCCCTGCCTACAAACGGCTCACCCTGCAAATCCTCGTTTTCACCGGGGCCTTCGCCTACGAAAAGGACTTCGGCGTTTTCATTGCCTACGCCGAAAACAAGGTTTGTGCGTGTTTCGCAAAGCCCGCATTTTCTGCACTGCATGCACTCTGATTTCAGTGCTTCCCAGTTGTCATACACAGCCTTTTTCTCCCCTTTTTTCAAAAATAAGTTTTGCCGTATCACTGTCTTTTTTTATCTGTGCGGCAAGTTCCTGCATTGAATTGAACTTTATTTCATCCCTAATCTTTTCAATCAGACCGACCTCAATATTTTCGCCGTAAATGTCACCGTCAAAGTTCTCAATATGTGTTTCGCTTCTCGGTTTTGATTTACCGAAGGTCGGGCGCACTCCGATGTTTGTGATTCCGCAGTATTCTTTGCCTCTGAGCTTTACACTTGACACATAAACGCCGAACGCAGGCACAATAAACCCGTCTTCAAAAAACTGGTTTGCGGTGGGAAAACCCATTTTTCTGCCTCTCCTGTCGCCACGCATTACCTCTCCGTCATAAAAGAACTGCCTGCCGAGCATTGCGTTTGCCGTTCTTATTTCGCCCGATTTCAGGGCGGTTCTTATTCTTGTAGAGCTTATCGGCTCGCCTTCAAACATAACACTCTCGCTTACAATCAGCTCTGTTTTGCTGCTTTTGCAAAGCTCCTTCAAGAGAGAACAGTCCCCTTTTCCGCCTGCGCCGAAACGGTAATTCTCGCCGCAGCAAAGCGCACCGGCATTCAGGCGGTCAAGCAGAATATCACTGAAGAATTCCTCTGCCTTCATATTGCATATTTCCGCAAATGAAATGTCGGCAATTTCTATTCCCATTTCTTCAAGTATCTTTCTGCGCAGGTGTTTTTGCAGTATCTCATCGGGAGGTGTTCCGAGAATTTTCAATGGATGCTCGTCAAAGAGCAGCACAACAGGAAAAAGCCCCGATGCCCTCAAAGAAAGGGCCGAGGCAATTACCGATGTGTGGCCTTTATGCAGACCGTCAAAGCTGCCGAGTGCGACAGCCGTTTTTTTATTCCTGGTATAATTCACTGAATACTCCGAAAAATTATTTTTTTCTGAACTGCTGTTTCATACGCAGTTCCTTTGAAAGAATGCGTTTTCTCAGACGCAGGTGATTCGGGGTTACTTCGAGAAGCTCATCGTCTTTGATAAACTCCATACACTGCTCAAGACTGAGCGTTGAAGGAGGAACAAGCCGCAGCGCTTCATCCGAGCCCGAAGCTCTTGTGTTTGTAAGATGCTTCGCCTTGCACACGTTGCAGACTATATCTTCATTTTTGGCGCATTCGCCTACTATCATACCCTCATAGACCTCAACACCGGGGCCTATGAAAAGGCGGCCTCTGTCCTGAGTGTTGAAAAGTCCGTAACCTGTCGAGGTTCCGCTCTCGTGAACTACTATCGAGCCCCTTTCACGGGTCTGGATATCGCCTTTGTATTCTTCATAACCGTCAAAAATCTGGTTCATGATACCGTTACCGTTTGTGTCGGTCATAAATTCCGGACGGTAGCCGATTAATCCCCTTGACGGAATACGGAATTCAAGATGGGTTGTGCCGCCGTCGGTTGAGGACATATCGCGAAGCTCCGCCTTGCGTGAGCCGAGCTTTTCAATAACCGCTCCGACATACTGATCGGGCACTTCAACAACAAGCTGTTCTATAGGTTCAAGAAGTTTGCCGTCTTCGCTCTTTTTGTAAATAACCTCGGGGCGTGACACAGCAAATTCATAGCCCTGCCGGCGCATTGTCTCAATAAGAATTGACAGGTGCAGTTCGCCTCTGCCGGAAACCTTGAACGTGTCAGTGGTTTCCGTTTCTTCAACGCGCATACTCACATTGGTCTCTACCTCTTTGAAAAGGCGGTCGCGAATGTTGCGCGAGGTGACGAATTTGCCGTCCTGACCTGCGAACGGGCTGTCATTTACTATAAAATTCATTGAAAGAGTGGGCTCGTCAATCTTGATAAACGGGAGCGGCTCAATTTTTGCGGGGTCGCATAGAGTCTCGCCGATATAAAGCCCGTCGATGCCCGACACGCAGACTATGTCGCCTGCCGTTGCCGTTTCACATTCGACTCTTTTAAGCCCTTCAAACTGGTAGAGATTTGCAATTCTGACATTCTGGGTTGTGCCGTCCGCCTTGCAAAGAGCAACCGTTTCACCCTTTTTCACGCTGCCTCTCTCGACTCTGCCTATGCCGATTCTTTTGATGAAATCGTCATAATCGAGCGATGAAATTAGCAGCTGCATCGGACCGTCCGGGTCGTTTGCCGGCGGGTCGATATATTTGAGAATTGCATCAAACAGCGGCTGCATTGTGCCCTTGCCGATTGATTTATTTTCAAGCGTGTAGCCGTCTGCCTCGGGGTCATCCGAAGCGTAGCCGTCTTTTGCGGATGCATAAATAACCGGGAATTCGAGCTGGTCCTCATCCGCTCCGAGGTCAATGAAAAGGTCAAGAACCTCGTCAACAACCTCATTCGGTCTTGCGTTGGGACGGTCGATTTTATTGATGACGACAAGCACCTTCTTTTTAAGATTGAGCGCTTTTTTAAGCACGAATCTTGTCTGAGGCATACAGCCCTCAAACGCATCAACAAGCAGAAGAACGCCGTCAACCATCATAAGAATACGCTCCACTTCACCGCCGAAATCGGCGTGGCCGGGAGTGTCAACAATATTTATTTTTGTGTTTTTGTAATGGACAGAAGTGTTTTTGGAGAGGATTGTTATTCCCCTTTCACGCTCGAGGTCGTTTGAGTCCATTACCCTTTCAGCTACCTGCTCGTTTTCGCGGAATGTGCCGCTCTGCTTTAAAAGCTCGTCAACGAGGGTTGTTTTGCCGTGGTCAACGTGAGCGATGATAGCTATATTTCTCAACTGTCTTTCTTCGGACATCGGAATCACCTGTTTCTTTTTTGTTTCTCTTTTTATATTGCGGATTAATCCGCTACATTGAAGCCCTCCGCTTCGCGCTTTGCTTTGAGGTCTTCAATCATCTTTTCTTTTTCTTTGCCCGAAATCTTATAGAAGAACATCGGGATTGAGCACAGCAGCAGACTTACGCCGGGAATAACCGATACAAGCGAGAACACTGCAAAATTCTGTGCGTGGGTAAGGTCAAGGGCTGATTTGACGGCGGTTGCGGAATACATCTCGGAGGGATCAATGTTAATCAGCATATACATAACAATAATGCCGCAGGTTGAAAGTGCGGAGCCGATTTTGTTGACAAATCCCTGAATTGCCGAACCGAGACCGTTGTCTCTGTATCCCGTTTTCAATTCGAGATAATCCAAACCGTCGCCTATAAGAGCGCCCGTGAGAACGTTAATAACGCCGAGCGGAATGCTTGAAATGATAATAAAGGGAATGCATGCGTAAAGATTGTTTGTAAACCAGCCGATAAGCGTTGTGAACAGGCTTGAAACGGCGCCTGCAATACAGGTGTATATAAGAAGCTTTTTGTAGTCAATCTTTTTCATAAGCATGGGCATAAGAAGAGTTGCACCGAACATACCGACAATGGCGCAAATCTGGAACACCGTTTTAACCAGACCGACACTCGCATCTATTGCGGCAACTCTGTCGGCGTATGAAAGTGATGCAAGCTCAACGCCCTTGTATTTGCCTGTTGGAATATAGAAAGCATAACGTGCAACGTGAATTGCTGCCGCCTGCACCATATATCTGCCGCTTGAGAGCACACCCATAATAAGCACAAGCACAAGGGGCTTGCAGGTGAACACTCTTTTGAGTGCGCTCGCCTCGCCCTTCTGCCTTTTGCGGATGGGGGGAACCACTCTCTCTTTGATATGGAAATAGGAGTTGATGTAAAAAACCGAACCTATTGCCACAACCGCTATGGCAATTATAAGATACTTCTTTTTGCCGTATTCAATAACATTGCTGCTGTCAATGATTTTCGGAAGCACAAGACTTGCAATAAAGAAGAATATTTCCGGAAATGCGGAGCCGACGCTGTTGATTATTTTTGTAAAGGAAATAACCGAACCTCTCTCTTTGGTGTCGGGAGTAATGATGTTGGGAATTCCCCAGAAGGGAACATCCGCCATAGTGTAGCACATACCCCAGGCGATATAGACCACGGCGCAGAACACCATAAGGCTTGTGCCCTTTAAGTCGGGGCTTAAATACATAAGTATTGTAAGCACGGCTATGGGGACAGATGCAAACAGAATATAGGGCTTCATTTTGCCCCATTTTGTGGTGTGGCTGTCAACAATCATACCCATAAGCGGGTCGTTTATTGCATCCCATACCCTTGCAAGGAGCATAAGCCCGAGCACAAACCAGAGATTCAACTGAAGAACATTAACATAGTAGTCGCTGATGTAGCTCGACATCATGGCATAGATCATACCCTGACCGCCTGCGCCGAGAGCAAACATCCACAGTTCTTTTTTGCCGACGTATTTTTTCTCTTCCATATTCTCCCCCGTTAAAATTTAATGTGAAATTATTTCTTTGAAAAGGCGGAGTTGTTTCGGTAACAACTCCGCCGCGTTTTTGAAATTATTCGCCTTTCATTTCAAGGAGTTCAACCGTGCCGTCGTAGGATGCCTGGCTGACCTTGATGGAGTCTGTAATTGCCGCTTTTATGTCGTCTTCCGTTGCTGTGAGTTCCCTTGAATACTTGGGATCGATAAAGAGGTTGATATCCATAATGTAGGGAAGAACCATCGGGTCGATTCCCGAGTCAATTCCTCTTGCCTGGTAATCCTTGACTATTTTGCCCATACCCATTTTCATAAACACGGGCGGAATGCTGAGAATCTTGCGGTTTTCGCCCATGCCTCTTGCGGCATAAACGATTTTGAGGAACTGCTTCCATGTGAGGTTATACATTCCTATCGGGAACGCTTCATAACCCGCAACTTCTCTTTCGGCTGCACCCGCTATAACCTCGCCGACCTGACGGCAGGTAAGCATTGCCGTGCCTCCCTTGGGGTAAAGCGTGCAGGGGAGCTTGTCCATCATCTTTATCTGCTCAATGAGGATAACCCAGACGGGCTTTCTGCCGGGCTGAGTGCCGAAGATGTAGGGAAGCTCAAGCACTTTTACGCTGAAGTTCTCATCGCTGGCTTCTTCGCAGACCTTTTCCTGGTCAAGTCTTGATTTGATATACTGGTTTTTGCTGACGAACTCGGGTCTGTTGGGATATTCCTTTGCAAGGTATGAGAAATATGAACCGAGAACAACCGCTCTTTTAACGCCTGCTTTTTTGCAGAGAGGGAATATTCTTTCAAGAGGGGCTATGTTGAACTTGTAGTAGGAATCATAGACGGGTGCCTTGAATTCAACTCTCTCATCAACGCCTGCCGCAAAAATGAAAACATCGCATCCCTTGAGCATTTCAAGAACTTCATCGTCGGTTTTCTCGTTGATGTTTGCCATAATGAGTTCCATTTCTTCGGGGATGGGTGCTCCCTGAGGAAGAGGCGGAAGAGCAACGGATTTAACCGAGTGACCGCGCTTGATGAGCTGAATTGCAGCTTCACAGCCGAGAAGACCTGTGCCGCCTATCATAAATACTTTCATTGAAAAGACCCTCCAAAGTTATTTTTTTGACACATTTAAGTTTACAACCTGTGTATTGATTAGTCAAGTATTTTATATAATTATTATATTATAAAAGCAGCCGTAATCAATATCCCTTTATGCCCGCCTTGCGGCAGTTTACACAATGCTCCGAATATGTAACCGCGTAATAGTAATTGCCGTCTTCATCTGTCACAAAATAATAGTAATCGGTATCCGCAGGGTAAAGTGCCGCCTCTATGGCCGCAACGCCCGGGTTTGTTATTGCTCCCGCAGGCAGGCCCTTGCGTTTGCTGACTATGTTGTAATTCCACGTGATTTCTTCATACTCATCTTCGGTGAAATATGGTTTTACATATCTTTCAAGGTATGCAATGGCAACGTCACACTGAATATAAGGGTAGTCGTAACTGTCAAGTCTGTTGTGAATAACCGATGAAACGTTATTCATATCGGCAGGGTTGCCCGCTTCCTCCTGTATAATGGAGGCGATTGTGATTATCTCGTCCATCGTGTATCCGAGCTCTTCGGCTCGTTCATAGTATTCCGGCTTGAGTTTTGAATTGAGGTTGTCGGTAAATCTTTTAAGAGCCGCCTGCCCCGATGAATTGAGATAAAACTCGTAAGTGTCGGGGAATAAATAACCCTCAAGCAGAAATGCGCGCTCGTCTGCATTTTCTATGCTTCCGGGAATAAGCGACAGGTTGGCTTCATCCTTTACCGCCGAAAGAAAATCATCGGCGGAACAGACTCCCTTTTCTTTAAGGAGCACGGCAATCTGCGAAGCTGATGTGCCCTCGGGAACCGTTACTGTAACGGTATTTACCGTGTTTTCGGTGTATGTCTCGCTCTGTGTTTCGGGCTCGGGGCTGCCTTTGCCTGAGCAGGCGGCGGCAAGCAGAAACGACAGGCAGAGCAAAATGCAGGTAAGAGTTTTAAAGTGTCTCATTTAATGTTCCTCTCAAAATATAGTGTTTGCCGCATTTGTTTTTTGATTATAACACATAAAGCGATTAAAATCAACAAAGTGCGGCTCCCGGCTCTCTTTTAAACCCTTGATTTTTATATTTTACTATGATAAAATAAATTAAATATTTTGCTGTTCAATACAGCTTCGGAGGAAGAAATATGGCAACCTGTCCGAATTGCGGTTACAAACTGAAATTTTATGAATGGAAGCCCGACTGCCCCAAGTGCAAGGTAAACCTTGTCTATTACGGTATGGAAGAAAAGCTCCAGAACGACGCTGACAAGGCGGAAGCCGAGCATGCAAGGGTTCAGAAAAAGATTGACCATCTCAAAGCGTCCTTTGTCGGTTCTCCGCTGACGCTTGCGCGCCTCATTCTCTCTGTTGTTGCGCTCGGTCCGCTCTTCCTTACTCTGTGCTCGGTCAGCTACTGCGGTCCGTTCATTGAGCCGACAACAAAAAACATAAATATTCTGTCACTTTACAACTTTGTTTCATCGCTGAATTTTGACTCGCTCTTTGCCATGTTCAATTCCGCACTGTTAGGCAAGGCGTTCATTTTCTTCCTTGTGAGCTTTGCAACCGTTCTTCTGTCAGCAGTGCTGATTATTGTCAGCATCGTCGCCCTTACCGCCGCCTGCGGTCCCAAGGGTAACATCCGCAACATAACACTTAAC
>JAEEYU010000067.1 GCA_016288315.1 Clostridiaceae bacterium
GAGGGCTCATCTCAGGTGATTGCCGCCGCCATTGAACCTGCCGGCGCAACCGGCACCGTAATCTGGTCCTCAAGCAACGAAAACGCCGCAACGGTCACCGATAATAATGACGGCACCGCAACCGTTACGGCCGCAGGCGTGGGCACGGCAGTAATCACGGCAGCAATTCAGGGCACTGATTTTTCCGATTCCTGCACGGTCCGTGTTACCGAGTATATCTGCCCTCATACAAACAAAACAGAAATCCCCGCAAAAGCAGCCACCTGCACAGAGCCCGGCAATAACAGATACTACAA
Organism: Clostridiaceae bacterium; assembly: GCA_016288315.1. Lineage (GTDB taxonomy): Bacteria > Bacillota > Clostridia > Oscillospirales > Acutalibacteraceae > CAG-177. The sequence continues at coordinate 297 of JAEEYU010000067.1, forward strand.
ATGTGAAGACTGCGGCAAATACCTCAAGGCCGACGGCACAACGGTAACCACTCCGTCGGCGGAATCCATCCCCGCCCCCGGCCACGCCTATCCCCCGTTTTATGAAAGCAATGACACTCAGCACTGGCAGGTCTGCTTCCGCTGCAATGAAGACTCCGCCCATGATAACCACACCTTCGGCGAAGCGACCTACACCTGGTCCGCCGATAATTCAACCTGCACCGCGAAGCATATCTGCTCCGTCTGCGGCAGAGAAGTGAGCGAAACGGTTGACTCAACCTCTCAGGAAATTCCGGCAGCCTGCTTTGCGGACGGTATAATACGATATACGGCAACATTCACAAAGCCCGGCTTCACATCTCAGACAACAGAAGCTCCGAGCGGCGAGTCCGCCGGTCACGACTGGGGCGCCACGGCTTATGTATGGAGTGCAGATAACTCAACCTGCACCGCAACAAGAGTGTGCACAAGAAACGCCGATCATAAAGAAGAAGAAACCGTTAATGCCGCAGTTACCACAACCGCAACCTGCACCGAAGCGGGCGTAACAACCTGCACAGCGCGCTTTGACAACCCCGCTTTTGAAGCTCAGGAGAAAACCGTTGCAGTCGACGCTCTCGGTCACAACCGGGAAGAGAGTATTGCAAAAGAAGCAACCGAGGACAGCTTAGGTATAATCGAAGACAGATGCACGCGCTGCGGAGATACAGATAACACAAGACTTTACCTTCTTGATAATACTTCGCCCTCAAAATATCCCGACGGCTCGTATATAAGCGAAAATGTTGTTTCTTCAGCGGATAACGGCACGCTCGGCAGCGACGGGATTCAGATGGTTCTTCAGGATCCGCTCGGCGCATTTGACGGTTACTTTATCCCTTATTCGGCTGAGCTTATCGGCGTTTCCGCTGATCCGGGTGACGATTACGACAATGCTTTTGAAATTGAAAACGCCTGCAGAGCGCTTGTCGGCGTAACAATTGACGGCACATATATTGTGGGCACCTTCCCCGAAAAAGCACGACTGCTGCTTCAGATTCCCGACGGCTGGGATGTTGACGACATTGCCGCTTTGAGAATAAACTCCAGCGTTGACACATATTATATAACGGCGGTTGAATACCGTTTATATGACGCCGAAGGCGAATTTGTGAAGGTGGTAACGGCGGATTATGAACCCGCCGATGGCGAAACAGTCAGAGCGTTTGCCGCATTCTGGACCGACTATTTCTATAACAGCCCCTATGCCATTGTTGATATATACACAGACAAAGACGCCCTTGACGAATACAAGGACGAGGCAAAGAACGCAATCGACGCCCTCGCTCAGAACGGCGACAGCGACGAAGTCAAGTCAATTATCGACAACGCAAAAGACGAAATCGACGCTCTCGGATATGACGAAAGCAAGTCGCTTGAAGAAAACAAAGCGGCGGTTGACGCTCTCGTTGACAGCGCCGCCGATGACGTCGCAGATCAGCGCGAAGCAGATAAGCTTGCCGCCGACAAAGAGGCGTTTGACGAATACAAAGACGAGGCAAAGAACGCAATCGACGCCCTCGCTCAGAACGGCGACAGCGACGAAGTCAAGTCAATTATCGACAACGCAAAGGACGAAATCGACGCTCTCGGATATGACGAAAGCAAGTCGCTTGAAGAAAATAAAGCGGCGGTTGACGCTCTCGTTGACAGCGCCGCCGATGATGTCGCAGATCAGCGCGAAGCGGAACAGACTCCCGCATCGGTTGAAATCAAAGATTTCACAGAAAAAACCGAAACGGGCTATAAAGAGGATAAAACCTTCTCAGCAAGCGCCGGAAATCTCCCCGAAGGCGCCGAAATTCACTGGTTCGTAAACGGCGAAGATGTCGGCACGGGCGAAAGCTGCACCGTCGAAGACCCGACCGACGACTACACCGTTCAGGCGAAGGTCATTGACAAAGACGGCAACACAATCGCCGAAAGCGAAGAACAGACTGTCAAAGTCAGAAACGGCTTCTTCGACCGCCTCAAAGCGTTCTTCGCCGAACTCATCGAAAAAATCCTCGGCAAAGCAATCGCCGACCTCCTCAGCACCATCTGCTGATTAAACTTAACTCCCTCTGCCGAGAAAAAAATTTACCGCATTTCCGGAAATACGCTTAACCTCCGGCAAACGAAAACAGTAAACAGACCAAACCCGCTTCCGAACCGCTTCGGAGGCGGGTTTTCCCGTGCTTTCAATTATTCTGTATGGCAGCTTGCCATCTGCTGTTTTACCTGAATTTCAAACAAACGCCGTCCGGTAGGGGCGATTATCAATCGCCCGCCTTTCTTTGCAATCTATCCGAGAACTCTGTCATTCTGAACCGCAGGCGAAGAATCTCACCCCCCCGCAGCGGTTGCTGATTAACCTTAACCCCGTCCACTGATAAAACAATCCACACAGCCGCCCGGTCACCCGGGCGGTTTTTGCTGTCATCCTGAGCGCAGCGAAGGATCTCATAACCCGCAATCCCCCTGCAACCCGCAGGCAACGCCCCCGCCGCTCCGCTTTAGCCTCCCCTGCGAGGGGAGGTGGCTCGCCGCAGGCGAGACGGAAGGGTCAAAAATTGCATTAAACCTCAATCCCTCTGCAACCGGTAGGGGCGATTATCAATCGCCCGCCGCCTTAACCTCAATTTAAAACCAACCCGTAGCGAACACTGCCTGCCATTCCACACCCTAACCCCTAACCCCTGAAACCTAACTCCTATCCTGTCATCCTGAGCGCAGCGAAGGATCTCATAACCCGCAATCCCCCTATAACCCGTATGGGCGAATATTATTCACCCGCATCAAAAAAACAGCCCGCCCTGTCGGACGGACTGCTTTTCCGGTGGACACATTGGGGCTCGAACCCGCGTCGTCGCGGGCTGCGTATCACTCGCGCCGTCGCCATAAAAATCAGAACGCTCCCGCTCTCGTTCTCTCCGCCGCTCCTCCTTCTCCCCAAAAAGTCTTTTCGGACTTTTCGGGGACCCCTTTTGAAAGAGGTCAGGTCTTCTCACCCCGCATAATCAAAAAACAGCCCGCCCTTTCGGACGGACTGCTTTTCTGGTGGACACATTGGGGCTCGAACCCGCGTCGTCGCGGGCTGCGTATCACTCGCGCCGTCGCCATAAAAATCAGAACGCTCCCGCTCTCGTTCTCTCCGCCGCTCCTCCTTTTCCCCGTAAAGCTTCGCTTCCCGGGGTCCCCTTTTTTATGAGGTCTTGGCTTCTCACCCCGCATCAAAAAAACAGCCCGCCCTTTCGGACGGACTGCTTTTCTGGTGGACACATTGGGGCTCGAACCCAAGACCTCCCGCGTGTGAAGCGGACGCTCTGACCGGCTGAGCTATGCGTCCTTTTTTGCTGTGAGATATATTTTAACTCATTTTTTCATCGATTTCAATATCACAGCGCAAATTTTTGCCGTTTCCCCGTTTTCTCCGCTTTTTTGCCTGTGCGTAAGATTCCGTAAAACAAAAATAAAATTCACAAATAATACACTTTTAACGTCGGCGGATGGAGTATAATGGAATAAACTCAAACGGGAGGTGACGGCTTGCCGGAAACGAATCAGAACGAAAAAACGGTTCTCGTCTGCGTTACTCCGCAGCGCTCATGCGCAAAACTTATCCGCCGCGGCGAACAGATTGCTCTCAAAAGCAGGGCAAAGCTCATAGTGCTTGCCGTTTTTGCAAAGCGCGACGGCACAAGCCCCGAGCTCTCCGCTGTTCTTGAGGAGCTCTATGAGGCGGCAAGGATGTGCGATGCCACAATGAGCGTCTATTTCAACGATTCACCCGACATTCTGGCGGCGGTTTTCGCGACAAAAAAGGATGCGGGCACAATCGTAACGGGTTTTCCGCGGGAGAGATCAACGGGCTTTGTCAGCCGTCTGCACGAGCTGCTGCCCTCAACGCCGATTATTATGATTGACGAGAACGACGGGGAACATAAGATATTACCGGAGAATTGACATACAGCTCTGAGGCGGGGTGCTTGCACCCCGCTGTTTTTCTGTGAGCGGCGGGATCTGAGCGGTGCAGCCCTGCCGCTTAACCCCTTTTGCTTTTATAAAACTATTGTTATATTTAAAATATTGTGTTATAATAAACCGAATATGCAAAGAAAGGCAGTGTATATATGAGAGCCGTAATTACGGTTGTCGGCAAAGATACAGTCGGTATTCTTTCGGGAGTTTCAGACATCTGCGCCGAGAACAACATCAACATCATAGAGGTTTCGCAGAGCATTCTTCAGGAGCTGTTCTGCATGATTATGCTCGTCGATATGGAAAAGTCGAGCGTTGCTTTTGCCGATTTTTCAGACCGTCTCAAAGCCATGGGCAAAGAGAAGAATCTTCAGATTCACACCATGCAGGAAGACGTTTTCAACGCCATGCACCACGTATGATTCCGGGAGGGAACGTAAATGATTAACACGCGCGACATTCTCGAAACCATACAGATGATTGAGAATGAAAACCTCGACATCAGAACGGTCACAATGGGCATCTCCCTGCTTGACTGCTGCTGTGATGACATCGACCGCTCCTGCACGAAGGTTTATGATAAAATCACCCGCCTTGCAGAGCGCCTTGTGCCCGAGGTTGACACGATAGAGAAGGAATACGGTATTCCGATTATCAACAAGAGAATAGCGGTAACCCCCGTCGCCATGCTCACTGCGGCTTCGGGCGGTGACCCCGTCAGATATGCAAAAACACTGCAGAGAGTTGCCGACACGGTCGGCGTAAACTTCATCGGCGGCTATTCCGCCCTTGTTCAGAAGGGCTTTTCGGCAGGCGACGAGGCGCTTATAAACAGCATTCCCGAGGCGCTCGCCTGCACTCAGAATCTCTGCTCGAGCGTCAACATCGGCTCGACAAAAACGGGCATCAACATGGATGCCGTAGCCGAAATGGGCAAGGTCGTGTTGAGATGCGCAGAGCTGACAAAGGATGACAACTGCATAGGCGCCGCAAAGCTCGTCGTGTTCTGCAACGCCCCCGAAGACAACCCCTTTATGGCGGGCGCCTTCCACGGCCCCGGCGAGCCGGAGTGCGTCATCAACGTGGGCGTTTCGGGGCCCGGCGTTGTCAGGGCGGCTCTTGCGAAAATTCCGGGCGCAAACATCACAGAGGTAGCCGACACGGTAAAGAAAACGGCGTTCAAAATCACCCGTATGGGTCAGCTCGTCGCCTCGCAGGCGGCACAGCGTCTCGGCGTGCCCTTCGGCATAGTCGATCTGTCGCTGGCTCCCACGCCCGCCGTCGGCGATTCCGTTGCCCACATCCTCGAGGAGATGGGGCTTGAAAGCTGCGGAGCGCACGGCACAACCGCCTGCCTCGCCCTGCTCAACGACGCAGTCAAAAAGGGCGGCACAATGGCGTCCTCACACGTCGGCGGTCTTTCGGGCGCCTTCATCCCCGTTTCGGAGGATGCGGGTATGATTGACGCGGCGAGAAGCGGCTGCCTTACAATAGAAAAGCTTGAGGCAATGACCTCCGTATGCTCGGTGGGTCTTGATATGATAGTAGTCCCCGGCGACACCCCGGCGGAAATAATCTCCGCTATTATAGCGGACGAAGCGGCAATCGGTATGGTAAACTCCAAAACAACGGCTGTGCGCCTTATCCCCGCCATCGGAGTCAGAGAGGGCGAGGAGCTCAACTTCGGCGGTCTGCTCGGTTCGGGCCCCGTTATGAAGGTCAACACTGCGTCCCCCGCAAAATTCATATCAAGGGGCGGAAGAATACCCGCTCCGCTGCAGAGTCTTAAAAACTGAGAGGTTGTTATGAAGGTTCTTGTTACGGGCGCGCACGGTCAGCTCGGCGCGGATGTTGCCGCCTGTCTCGATGCCTGCGGCATTGAAACGCTTGCCGCGGGCAAAAAGGATTTTGATATTACGGATAAGGCCTGCGTTGACAGGTATTTCAAAGCAGAAAAGCCCGGCGCCGTCATCCACTGCGCGGCATACACAGCCGTTGACAGGGCGGAGTCGGAGAGTGAGCTGTGCCGCAGGGTAAATGTTGAGGGCAGTGAGAATATTGCCCGCGCGGCTCAGGCGGCAGGCGCGAAGATGCTCTATGTTTCAACCGACTACGTCTTCGGCAGCAACGGTGAGACACCGCTTGAAACGGATGACCCCAAAAACCCGCTCAACGTTTACGGGCAGTCAAAGCTCGACGGCGAAAACGCCGTTCTCGCCGCGTGCGAAAAAGCTTTTATTGTGCGCGTGTCGTGGGTTTTCGGCAAAAACGGAGCAAACTTTGTCAAGAGTATGGTCCGTCTCGGCGAGCAGAACAGCGAACTGCGCGTTGTCTGCGACCAGGTGGGTTCGCCCTCCTACACGGAGGATCTCGCCGCACTGTTCTGCAGTATGATAAAAACCGAAAAATACGGCGTTTACCACGCAACAAACGAGGGCTTCTGCTCCTGGGCGGATTTTGCCGCCGAAATTATGCGCCATGCGGGGACGGACTGCAGAATTATCCCCATCCCGTCGGCTCAATACAAAACCGACGCCCTGCGCCAGCTCAATTCCCGCCTCTCGAAGGCGTCGCTTGACTTAAACGGATTCAACCGCCTGCCGCACTGGCAGAACGCCCTTGAAAGATATTTTGAAACAGACTGATTATTACCGGAGATAAAATGGACGAAGAAGAGAAAAAACCGAATATCGCTCCGGCAGATGCACAGGGTGACGGTGTCAGCACCGCCGCCGGCGCCGCCGAGCCCTCAGGTGCGGAGAATGCGGAAGATATCTTCGCCTCTCTTCTTGATGCCGATCAGATAGCCGCCGATTTTGACCGCATAAATTTCGAGATTTTCGGCGAGCCCGAAAAAGAGTTTGCCCCCGAGCCGCCCGAAGAAGAAACGGCGGAAGCGGAGGCGGAGCCCGCTCCGGCGCAGCAGGAAGCCCCGAAAAAGCCCGAACGCAAAAAGGCGGCAAAAAGCATAAACACGGGCGACCTTGTAATAAACGTTACCGAAAAGCAGCAGAAAAAGGCAGACAGAGAAAAGGCAAAGCAGAAGCTGAAAGAACGAAAGCAGCGTGAAAAGCAGCGCAAAAAAGAGCAGTCGCCCTACGGCGATATGTCGCTTATGCAGATTCTGCACGGGCTGGTTTACACCTTCGGCTACAGCGTTATCCGCTACTCGAAAGCGCTGTTCCTGTTTTTCTTCGCCTCTGTCGCAAAGCCGTTTGTAATATTCTTCAAAGCCCTCGGCGTGGGCAAAAAGAAGAAAAAAGAAAAGCGCACTTTAAGAAAACGTTTTGCCGACCTGCTCGACGAATACCTGCGCCTGCGCGAGGATTCAAAGGCGGCGCGGCAGGCAATAAAACGCGTGTGGCGCGACCCCGACCGCCTTCGCAAGGCGCTCAAGCTCTATTTCAGGCACATCGGCGCAAACTACGGCCACTTTCTCAAAACGGCAGGCAACCTCCTGCTGCCTGCGGCGGCGTGCGTCTTCCTCTTCCTCTCGACCACCTACTGGAAGGATCTCACCTTTGCGCTCGACGTTACCTACAACAACATAAATCTCGGCTGTATCGGCGAGGAGTCCGTCTATATGGAGGCGAAAAACCTCATAGCCGAAAAGCTTGACACGGGCGCCTATTCCTTTGACGGCGGCGAAGCGGACCTTGCCGGAATCAACGCATCGCTCGACGCACAGTATAAGCTGCGCCTTGTTTCCCTCGACGAGCTCAATGACGCCGAAACAATCAGCGACAGAGTTATTGAAAACTCCGCCGACAACCTTACAAACGCCTGCGGCATCTACATAGACGGCGAGTTTATGGGCGCCGTCAAAAACGAGGCGGATGCAAAAACCGTCTTCTACAACTACCTGCGCCCCTATATGGCAGACGCCGAGAAGGAGGGCTATGTTGTCGGCTTTGCGGAGGATGTCGAATACAAGCAGGGCATCTACTCCGACACCGAAAAAATCATTATTGACGCCCAGACCTTAAACACGAAAATTCACGGCAGAAAAACCGTTCTCAACGAATATAAAATGCAGGATTACGACACCCTCGAGCACCTTGCCGTTCTTTCGGGCGTTTCGCAGGAACGGCTGATTGAGTTAAACCCCGACTACAACTGGGAGAATGTTCACGAGGGCGACAAAATCACTTTTGAAAAAGAAACCAATGTATTAAGAATACAAAAAACCGTCATATCCTCCGAGACGGTCGAGGTTCCTTATGATACAATAATTTCAAAAGACAACACCAAATACGCCGGCTACTCCAACGTAACACGCAAGGGCGTAAACGGCACAAACAGAGTTACCACAACAAAGATATATATTGAAGACGTGCTCTCCGACGTGCAGACTCAGGTTGACGTTCTCACGGTGCCCATCCCCGAAGTCAAAACCGTCGGCGGTATGAGCTACTACGGAGCAGTCGTAATCGGCACAACCTCCGCAAAGGGCTTCCTGTGGCCCGCTCCGAGCTGCAACTACATAAGTTCCTCCTACGGCTACAGAAGCTCCGGCTTCCACGACGGCGTTGACCTCTGCCGCACCGACAGGGGAGCGCTTGGCACCTCGGTTGTCGCCTCGCGCGACGGCTGGGTGGAATACGCCGGCTGGAACACCAGGGGCTACGGCTATATGGTTCTCATAAACCACGGCGACGGCTACAAAACAAGATACGCGCACATGCTCTCGGGCTCAATCTGCGTGTCTGTCGGCGACTATGTCTATGCCGGTCAGCAGCTCGGCAGAGTCGGCTCAACGGGCAACTCGACGGGCCCCCACCTCCATTTCGAGGTAATCTATTACGGCGAAAAGAAAAACCCGATGAACTATCTTTCACGCTGAGGTGATAAAAATGGATGTCAGTGAAATCCTCTCAAAATGCGACCACACCCTGTTAAACCCTGCGGCGACCTTTGATGAGATAAAGGCGCTGTGCGACGACGCAATCAGATACAAAACCGCCTCCGTCTGCATACCCGCCTGCTATGTGAAAGCGGCAAAGGAATACACGGGCGGAAAAGTCGCAGTCTGCACGGTTATCGGCTTCCCGACGGGCTACTCAACAACAGCCGCAAAATGCTTTGAAGCAGAAGATGCCGTAAAAAACGGAGCGGATGAAATCGATATGGTAATAAATATCGGTATGCTCAAAGCCGGCGAATACGATTTTGTGCTCGATGAAATCAGGGCAGTCAGAGCCGCCTGCAACGGCAAACTTCTCAAGGTCATAATCGAGACCTGCCTGCTCACCGACGAAGAAAAGATTAAAATGTGCGAAATCGTCTCTCAGTCCGGAGCGGAATATATAAAAACTTCCACGGGCTTTTCAAAGGGCGGAGCGACCTTTGAGGATGTCGCCCTTTTCGCAAAGCACGTTGCCCCGCACGTTAAAATCAAGGCGGCTGGCGGAATCTCCTCCCTTGAGGATGCCGAAAAATTCATAGCTCTCGGCGCGTCCCGTCTCGGCACAAGCAGAGTTGTCAGAGCGGTGAAGGAGGCGGAAAATGACTGAATCACTCCACATTAAACCGCTTGACGGAGCCCTCTTCGGCAAAACCGTGCTTATGCCCGGCGACCCTCTGCGCTCCGAGCATGTTGCAAAAACCTTTCTCGAAAACCCCGTTCTTGTCAACGACGTGCGCGGCGTGCACGGCTACACCGGCTTTTACAACGGAGTCAAAGTCAGCGTAATGGCGAGCGGAATGGGTATGCCCTCAATCGGCATTTATTCTTATGAATTATATAAAAACTTCGACGTGCAGAGCATCATCCGCATCGGCTCGGCGGGCGCAATAGACAAAAGCTGCCGCCTGCGCGACGTCATAGCCGGGCTCGGCGCCTGCACCGACTCAAACTTCGCTTCGCAGTATTCCCTTAACGGAACAGCCGCCCCCGTGTGCGATTTTGCCCTTCTCGAAGCGGCAAAACAGTCGGCGGATGAAAAGGGAATAAACCTTAAAATCGGCAGCATTTTTTCAAGCGACATCTTCTATGATGACACGCACGACCAGTCTCAATGGGCAAAAATGGGCTGCCTCTGCGTCGAAATGGAGGCGGCTGCCCTCTACCTGACGGCAATGCGCCTCAACAAAAGGGCGCTCACCCTCTGCACCGTGTCAAACCTGCTGTTCGGTCAGTTCGACTCCCTTTCGGCAGATGACTGCCGAACCTCGTTTGACGACATGGCGCTCACCGCGCTCGAAACGGCAGTCAGGGCGGAGAATCTGCCGCACCTTGACTGCAGAGATTAAACAAAGCGGAATATTATTGAAATATTATAAACGGAGGAATAACAATGAACGAGAAACTTCAGCCGCTGTTCACCCCCTGGAAAATCGGCAACTGCGAAATCAAAAACCGCATTGTTTTAACAAGTATGGGCGGCACCGACCTCTTCGGATGGATGGAGAAAAACCATTTTGACAAGGACGGAGCTGATTTCATACTCGAGGTTGCAAAAAACAACGCAGGTCTTGTTCTGCCCGGCTGTCAGCCCGTCTATAACCCGATGTTCGGTCAGTGGCTTTACAAGAACAAAAAGATGTTCAGCGACCTTGCAAAATGGATGCCCGAATTCCACAAAACGGGAGCGAAGCTTTTTGTTCAGCTCACCGCGGGTTTCGGTCGCTCCTTCACCATCAGTTCAATGATGGAGATGCTCTACACCACCCCCGTCATAAACAAGCTCTCAAAGCCGTTTATGAATCTTGACAAAATCACCGCCTCCGCCTCACCCTCGCCCAACCGCTGGTCGGATAAAGTCCCCTCCCGCGAAATGACAAAGGCGGAGATTCAGCAGTTCATCGACGCCTTCGCAAAGAGCGCAAAGCTCCTCAGAGACGCAGGCGTTGACGGCGTTGAAATCCACGCCGTTCACGAGGGCTATCTGCTCGACCAGTTCACCCTTAAATATGTAAACAAGCGCACCGACGAATACGGCGGCTCGCTTGAAAACCGCTACCGTTTTGCCGCCGAGATTGTCAAGGCAATCAAAAAGGCGTGCGGCAGCGACTTCCCCGTTTCGCTTCGCTACTCCGTCGTTTCCAAAACAAAGGGCTTCCGTCAGGGCGCAATCCCCGGCGAGGACTATGTTGAGGTCGGCAGAGATATGGCGGAATCCGAGCTGGCGGTCAGATTCCTCCAGGATGCGGGCTATGACTGCCTCAACTGCGACAACGGCACTTATGACGCCTGGTATTGGGCTCATCCTCCCGTATATATGCCCGAAAACTGCAACCTTGCAGACGTCGAGCACATCAAGAACTACTGCGACATCCCCGTCATCTGCGCGGGTCGTCTCGACCCCGCTGTTGCGGCGGAAAGCATTTCGCAGGGCAGGCTTGACGGCGCCGGCTTTGCCCGCCCGTTCTTAGCGGACGTCGAGTGGGTTACCAAGCTTATGCAGGGCAGAGAGGATGACATCCGCCCCTGCATTCTCTGCCACAACGGCTGCTTCAATATGTGCCACTACAAGGGCGTTCCCAACGACCAGGAGCTCAGCGACTCCCTTCACCTCGCGCGCTGCGCAGTCAATGCGGAAACAATGCAGAAGGGCAAGCACCACATCACAAAGACCTCCTCGCCCAAAACCGTGCATATCATAGGCGGCGGCATCGGCGGTATGGAGGCGGCGAGAGTGCTCAAGCTCAGAGGGCATAACCCCGTTATTCACGAAAAGAGCGGCGTGCTCGGCGGCACCTTCATCCCCGCCAGCGCCGAATCATACAAGGGCAAGCTGCGCGACCTGCTCACCTGGTATCGCAGGCAGATGCAGGTGCTCGGCATTGAAGTTAAGCTCAACGACGAGGTTAAAGATATATCCGCATTCGGCGGCGCTCCCGTGATTGTCGCTACCGGCTCAACGGCAAGAGTCCTCAAAAAGGTTCCCGGTCACGAGAAGATGATTGAAGCGTGCGACTGGCTCAACGGCGCCGAATCGGGCGACACCGTGGCGGTTATCGGCGGCGGTCTCACCGGCTGCGAAATCGCTTATGAAATCGCCCTCAAGGGCAAAAAGCCGGTAATCGTCGAAATGAAGGACGACCTCGTAAGCCAGAAGGGCGTCTGCCTTGCAAACTCCTCCTACCTGCGCGAGTGGTTCGCCCTCAACAAGGTGCCGACCTACCTCGAAACAACGCTCAAAGAGGTTAAAGACGGCTCAATAATCTGCACGGGCAAAGACGGCAAAGATATTGAAATCGCCTGCGACAGCGTAATCAGCTGTGCCGGCTACATCCCCGCTCCGCTCGTGAGTGAAAAAACAAAGAACGTTTATCTCGTCGGCGACTGCCTCGCAATAGGCAACCTGCGCTCGGTTATCTGGCGCGCCTACGAGGTTGCAATGAAAATCTGAACATAAAACACAGGGAGGGATGCTTTCATCCCTCCCCTTTTTTTATCCGGTTTTTTATTATTTCAATATGCAGCCGGTGAATATGCCGACAAACTGGAATATGCTGCCAAGCAGAATAAAAATGTGAAAAATGCTGTGAAACCACCGCCTGTTTTTGCCGAGACCGTAAAAAATCATACCGAAGGTGTAAAAACATCCGCCTGCAAGAATCCACATAAAAAACGGCAGACCGAAGGCGCGGACTATAAACTTCAGCGCAAAAATCGCGCACCAACCGACAGTGAAATAGCAGGTGTGTGAGATAATTCTGTATCGGTGAAAATCAATGGCGGTAAATGTCACGCCCACAGCCGTGCCGACGCTTATGCAGCACAGTATTATCTGCGTAACCTTCGGGTAGCTGTCATAAAGCCCCGTTAAAAGAATCGGAATATATGTGCCGAAAATCAGTGCGTAAATCGTGCAGTGGTCAAGCACCTGCATAACCTTTTTTGCCCTGACTGCCGTCAGCCCGTGGTAAACGCTCGAAACGGTGTATAAAAATATCATCGTCAGCCCGTAAACAAGACCGCCGGCAAAAGCGCGCCAGTCGCGCCTCGCTGCGGAAAAAACAATGCACAGCACCAGCACGGCAATGCCGAAGGCGCCCCCGGCAATGTGCGTTACCATGTTGAATATCTCTTCGCCCCTCGTGTAGTCGGGCAGCTTTCTTTCATCAAGCGGAGTCCGCATAAAAACACCTCCCTTTGCGGATGTGGCTTTACGCATTTATTATAATGTGTAGCCTCAGAAATGTCCACCTACTCTCCGTCGAATCCCTCTACCAAAACAAAAAACAACTCTACCGCCGGTGGAATCCCCCGCAAATCCCCCCCACCGAAGCAGAAGGTGTGTCTGTCTGCCTGCGGAATTGCTTTCGCAACCTTAGAAGGTTTTCCGCTCCCGCTTGATTCCGGTGTTGAAACGTGCTATCATATATTTCATAATAACCCGGAGGTGCGTTATGACAGGTCTCGGTTTATGGGAGGCAAGCGTTGACACTCTGCTTTTCAAAGAAACGGGCAGGGTGGAGATATACGACAACAACGGCGAATACGGTTTTCGCGGCACTGTGCGCGGCTTTGATTTAAGCAAAATCGAAACGGTTTCTCTCAAAGAGGAGGGCGGCACAATAGATGCGACTGTCAGAACACCGCTCTTCCCCGGCAAAACGGTTGATATCCACATCGAAATCGACGGAGATACCCTGACCGGATATGCGGTTCTTCCGCTTGTCGGCAAGGTTAAAATCAAAAACGGGCACAGGGTAAAGGAATAACCGGTAAATACTATATAAACGCACAAACGGCGCCGTCAGGCGCCGCTGTTTTTTTCAAAAGAAAGCAGCCGCGCGGAGAAAGGAGAGGTTCCGCACGGCGCTTCCGAAAAGGAGTGATATTCAGCTTATCTTACACAGGAGGTAATTGAAGAAGAAAAGAAAAGGAAGGTGTGCAAGATAAACGGGAGATGTCTGTTTTATCCGGCGTAGCCGGGGTCGTCGCTCATAACAACTGCGGCGATGATGTAGAAGAGCAGTCCGCTGCCGCCCGCAAGGGTAAAGAGAGCGAGAGCAAGTCTGACTATTGTCGAGTCAACGTTGAGGTATTCTGCAATTCCGCCGCACACACCGAAGATTATTCTGTCGGTGGAGCTTTTGTAAAGTTTTCTTTGTGACATAATGACTGCCTCCTTTCAAAAGGCGTTTTCGTTTTTCTGTGATTAAAATATAGCATGTATTTCCGCCAGAATAAACCGTCGCTTCGGAAAAATAGAGCCCTCCGTTTTGCCTTTTGCGGCGAAATAGAGGGCGTTTTTTTGCATTTTGCCGTTTAAAAGATTTAACCGACCTTTGTGTTGTTTACTTTTATTTTATTCTTTGCCTTGCCTGTGGTCCTGTTGGTCGTGCGCTTTATCTTCTGCGCCGTGGTGCGGTCAAAATCGTTTTTGCGTATGGTGAAGGATTTTATGCGTTTAAAGGCGGGCACTCTCTCGTTTATGCGCTCGATTGCGCCCCTGATAAGATTCTGCAGCTCGTTCTCGGTGGGCTCCCTGCCCATCTGAAGTGAGATTTCTTCAACGTCGGGCAGAATCTGTGCGTGAATCTGAACCTCGCCCTTCTTGTTTTCAACGCCCTCAACCAGACTGGAGCTTATGCAGTCCTCGCCGTCGAGGTGGTATTCCAGCTCTTCGGGGTAGATGTTTTTGCCGTTTGATGTAACAATAACGTTCTTGCTGCGCCCGCATACGTGGTAGTGGCCGTCCCTGTCAATCTGCACGAGGTCGCCCGTGTGAAGAAAGCCGTCCTCGTCAATAACCTCCGCTGTCGCTTCGGGGTTGTTGTAGTAGCCGAGCATTACCATTCCGCCCTTTACGCAGAGCTCGCCTATGCCGTTTTCATCCTGGTTGATGAGCTTTGTTTCAACTCCGGGCAGCGGCTCGCCGATGGAGTCGGTCGTGCGCAGGCGGTCGTGGTTGATAACCGCGAGCGGAGCGCACTCGGTAAGACCGTAGCCGTAAATTATCTGTATGCCGAAGGTGTTGAAGTCGTCAAGCACTTGCGGGTCAACGGCTGCGCCGCCGCAGGTAATCATACGCATATTGCCGCCGAAGGTGTCGATTATCTCTTTGAAAATGTATTTGCTTAAATTCAGGTGAACTTTGTTGCCCGCCTTGCAGAGCTTTAAGCCGAGACGGAATTTTGTCTCGCCGTGCTTCTGCTCGCGGATTTTACGCAGTATGCGCTTGTGAACCGTCTCCAGAACGAGGGGAACCGCAACAAATACGGAGGGGTTGAACTCCTTCATATTTTTAAGAACGTATTTGAAGCCCTCGCAGAACGTAACCTTCGCTCCGCAGTAGGGGGCAAAGAAAAGAATAATCGAGCTTTCAAACGTGTGGTGCAGCGGGAGCAGCGAAATGCCGCAGTCCTCGGGGTAGATTTTGATAACGCCCATTGCCGCCTTTATTTCAAAAATGAAGTTGCGCTGGCAGAGCATAACGCCCTTTGAAACGCCCGTCGTGCCCGATGTAAAAAGCAGAACGCACAGGGCGTTGACATCGTCTTCGTATTCCTCCCAGAGCTTTTTGCCCTGAGCTATGAGCTCTCTGCCGCGGTTGTGCAGGTCGGTGAAGCTCTTTACGCCGTGGGTGTTTTCGTTCTCGTCAAGCGGGTCAAAGCAATAGACGGGAACGTCGCCCAGCCGGTCGTAATCTATTTTGTCAATGTGCCTTTTGTCAACAAAAAGCAGCTCGCATTCCGCCGCCTCGAGAATGCCGTGTATGTCCTCGGTCATAAGCTCCTTGTCAATGGGAACAATGATGTTGCCGGAGCAGATTGCCGTCATGTATGTAAGGGCGTATTTGTATCTGTTGTCGGAGACAACGCCGATTTTTTTGCGGTAATAGCCCATGTCAAGCAGAGCGTTGCAAAGGGCGTTGAGCTGAGCAATATACTCTCTGTATGAGATGTTGTAGTGCTCTTCTCCCTTCTTGACCTCAAACGCCGTTCTGTCGGCATAGAGTTCAAGCGACTGGTCAAGCATTTCGCGTATTGTCGAGAAATCCCTGACCTCATAGAAAGGTTCCAATTTACGTCACTTCCTTTTCGGTAAAATGCTTTTTTTGTTCCGTTTTGTTCCTCTCAGCAGGAGGGCTCACTCATCGCCCTCAATCTCCTTGAGTATTTCAATAAGCATGTGGTAGAAGTCCCTTGTCTGGTCAACGTCGGCAAAAAGCCCTATGGGCGTGCCGTGGTCGCCGCTGCGCACGGGCATGACGTTCCAGATGCCGGGCTTAATGTTTGTGCGGTCAAACTCGGTGTGCGGCTCATCCTCGGGGTAGAGTGCGCTCCTGAGGTTTACAAGGCCGTCGTTGGCTATGTCAAGGTATGTTTTTTTGTAGCCGGGCATAATAAAATGCTCGTAGATAAGAATAGCGTCCGACGTGAGCGTCAGGAAGGGGAAGTCGCTGAGCTTCGCGCGGTAGCGCGTGGGCATGTGCTTCATCTTCACAACGTTCGAGTATGCGAACGAGAAATAGTAAACATTCGGGCTGATTTCAAGAAATTCGTTGTTCTGCTTCGCTCCCTCGGGCGCAAGGTCCGTCTCAACATTGTCGCCGTAGGTGTTGAGCATCTTCTTCGCCCTGCGTATGGGGTAGGCGTCCTGCTGGCCGGGCGTGTCGCTCAGACCGTATTGCTCAAGGTGGAAGTCAATCATTCCGCCCTCGGCCTTCGACCTGCCCATAATGCCGATATAGTTGAACGCAAACGCCTTGAGCGGCTCAAGAATCTTGTATTTTTTTGCAAACTGATAGGCGCTCGCTCCGTTGTGCGGGGTGCAGATTGTGGTAACGGATTTTACCCAGCTCTCCTTGCCGCCCGTGAAAAGCCCCGATATCTCGTTTTCGGGCGTGCAGGCGCGTTCCTCCTCGCTGCCGTAGGTGAGAAGGTGCGTCAGAATCTTTACGGTGTTGCCGCCGTGAGAGTGACCTATAAGGTGAATCTTCTTTTCTTCGCCCCAGCCCTCAAAAAGCGGCTCGGAGTAGTCTCTGCCGAAACGGCGGTGGTGCATTCTATCGGAATGCGCTTTGCCGTAGTCAACCTTTGTGCCCGTCAGACGGGCATAGATTTCACACGCTCTGTCCCACGCGCTTGAAACGGGACCGCTGGAGGTCGAATAAGCTTCATATCCGTTCTCGTTGAGGTATTCCATGAGGTCGCCCGTTGTTGCGCCCCAGTAGGGGATTTTGGAGTTGATTCCTTCATCGGCGCCCCAGCCGAACATACCGTGCACAAACACAAGAGGATATTTTGTTCCGCTGTCCATTTTTTCACCTTTCTCTCATATTTTTTCACATAACAATACATTATAAATATATCATATTATTTCGCCGCGTGCAATAATTATTATGTTAATTTTGTATTAACGTTTTAATAAATTTTTATTTTTTTCCACAATATATTGTGGATAATCTGCTTTTAACGGTTGAATTGCCCGCCGAATCATAGTATTATAAAAGCATAATAAAAGGAGGTTGTTTTATGCTGACTGCACTTGTAAGTGTTCTTTTCAGACCCATCCGCGCGGGTATTGCCGTGTTTATGGCAATCGCCGCTCTCTTCGGCGGAATTTTCGGCTTTGAGAAGGCGGAAATCTCGCACAAAAAAGACGGCTGCCTCGCAAGCTTCGCCGTCATCTCCGACACGCACCTCACCGAGGCAAACGGCAGGCGCGAGGTGCTCGAAATCGGGCTTGAGGATATGTCAAAGGCAAAGGATAAGCTCGACGCCCTCGTTATCTGCGGCGACATAACCGACCATGGCTACGACTCCATGTGGGAGAGCTTCACCCTCGCCATGAGCAGATACGACACATCCGCAAACGACATAATGGTAATCGGCAACCACGACACCTGGGGCAGCGACGACGTTGCCGTAACAAAGGCGAATTTCATAAAATACAACAAGCTCGCAACAGGCAGAGACATAAGCGAGGTCTATTATTCAACCGAAATAAACGGCTACCCCGCGATTATCCTCGGCAGTGAGGGCGACCACACCTACGCCACCGTCTCCGATGAGCAGATTGAGTGGTTCGCAGACGAAATGGAGAAGGCGTCCCGCACGGACAAACCTGTTTTCATCTTCTTCCACCAGCCGATAAACGACACCCACGGTCTGCCCTACACCTGGGAGATGAAAAAGGATGACGAGCCGGGCACGGGCGGAATAGGCGACGCCTCCGACAGAATCCTTGAAATCATAAAGAAATATGACAACGTCTTTTATATCAGCGGCCATATCCACGCCGGCTTTTCCACCGAAGACGACAAAACCGTCTATTCCTCGGTTGAAAGATACGACGGCTACACGCTGATAAACTCCCCCTGCTATATGTATTCCGATTTCCTGCGCGGCGGCAACTTCCTCAACGGCACCGGCTATGTAGTCGAGGTGTATGAAAACGAGGTCATCTTCCGCGCAAGGAATTTCATCTCCGGCATCTGGCAGCCGAAATACGACGAAACAATAGAACTCATATAAACCACTCTCTCCGCGCATTCTCCCGCCTTTATGCCTTCCCCTTGAGGGGAAGGGGGACCGCTTGCGGTGGATGAGGTGTTATCCATACCTCAAGCTCACAAAAAACCTCACTCGGTAGGGGCGATTATCAATCGCCCGCCGCCTTAACTTCACTTTAAAATCAACCGCAGGGAACTCCCCCGCCGCTCCGCGCCCGCCCATACCGCATTCTCCCGCAATCCCATCCCACCCAACCAAAAACCCCCGATGTCTGCCGACATCGGGGGTTATCTGCGTCTTATTACTGCTGCACTGCGGCGGGCTCCGTTTCGCCCTCGCCGAGTTTTGCGTCATACTGCTCTTCCCTGAGCTTGCGGCGCTCGTGAAGCTCGCGATACATGGTGTCTCTCTTCTCGCCCGTGAGGTTATAGAAACACTTGGGAATAATGCTGAGAATGCCTGTTACAACGGGCAGAATCGTGCACATCCAGAAAAGCGAATACTCCGTCTTTTCCGTCTGACCGCCGAAGCCTGCGCCCTCAACGTAGCCGACCTTGTCAAGAATAATCGTCTTGATTGTCGCGCCGAAGGTGTTGATAAGCTTTCTCGGCAGCTCCTTGGCAACGCCGGTAAGACCTTCGTTGCGGTAGCCGTTTTTCCACTCGCCGTAGTCGATTGACTCGTTGCGCATCTCTTCGGGAATAACGCTCCTAATGCCCCAGAAGAACATCCAGATTGTTTCACGAAGCATAAATGCGGGAATCATAACGCTCAGCTTCTTGTAATTCTTGTTTATTGAACCTATAAGGAAAACGCCTATCATAAGGAAGTCGCTGATGTGCGAGCCGAAAATCCACAGCGTCTTTGTTGAGAATTTTCTTCTCGCCCAGGTTACGTAGGAGTATGAAATCGGCGAAACAATGGCGCCGGGTATGCCTACTATTGTTGACATTGTCGCAAGACCGAGAACGTTTATGTAATAGTAGTTTACGCCCGAGCCGATGCTGAAAGCGCCGAGGAATTCCGAGAGCGTGATGAGAAGCAGCGGCTTGTTTGTCGCTATGGAGCGGAAGCTCGCCTTTACGCTGGGTTTCTCTATTGTCTGGTTGACTCTCTCCTTTGAAACAAAGGCAAAATAAATCGCGAACAGACCGCTTACAACCGAGCAGAAAACGCCCGCCGAAACGTAAAGCGAGGTCATCTTGATTTTAAGTTTGCCGTGGTTTACAAGGTCAATGAGAAGTCCCATGATGATTTCGGGCGCCTTCTCAACAAAGCCCGAAAGCAGGTTTGCCTCCGTGATAAGGCGGGTTCTGTCAATTATGTTGGGTGTGATTGTCGCGAGCGAGCCGGTCCTGGCTATCGCGCTCATCGAGCCCGCAAGGTTCTGCACCAGACTGAATATAAGGTAGATGGCAAGCTTGCCCATGTCATACATACCCCTGCTGCCTATTGTCAGCGGCATGGTCCAGTAGAACACGCTGAGAATAACGCCCGGAATGGCGTAGATAATCAGCCACGGCTTGAATTTGCCCCATCTTGTTCTTGTCTTGTCAACAATGGCGGCGAGGAACAGGTCGTTTATCATATCCCATATACCGACAATAAAGCTGACAATGCTCTGGAACTTCAGACCGATTTTGACAATATCGGTGATGAAGATGTCGCCGTATTTGTTGATGTTGAAGGACTGCGCAATGTCATACATGATGTATGCCGCCGTCTCCTTCGTGCCGACGTAGCGTCTGTTCATAACCGCCTTGGCGCGTGCTGTCTCCAGCGAGGTTTTTTCAACCTGCTCGACTGCCGCCCTGTTTTCGGCTTCCGACATAAAACCTCTCCTTCCGGAAAAGAATAATCAATTCATTATAACATATAAATTCAAAAACGCAAATATTATTTATTACAATAATTTTATACTTTCAGAAATCCTGTTTTGCTGAAATTACAGATTATTACATATCTGTAATACCCGTGCGCTTAAACACAGATTTTTATTGAAAAGCTGATTATTTTTGCTATAATAAATCTGATAAAGAAAATAAAGAGGGAATCGGATTATGAAAATGAAAAAACTGACAGCCGTTATAACCGCATGCGCTGTTGTTTTCAGTGTTTCCGGGCTTTTCGCCTTTGCAACCAGCGGAAGAATCGACCCCGCAATTATTGCCGAAACAAGCCGCGTTGCCGTCGATATTGAAAGAGAGGGCATCGTTCTGCTCAAAAACGATGACAGCGTTCTGCCTCTCAACAACAAAAAAATCAATATTTTCGGCGTCGGGTCCGCGTTTCCCTACATCGGCGGAACCGGTTCGGGTCTCACCACATCGGATAATCCCGTGTATCTGTATGACGCACTCGACTCGGCAGGCGTGGAATACAACAAAGAGCTTCGTGAACTCTATGAGGCGAACGGCGGCAAAAGCGATCTGCCTTATGTCGACCATACAATTATCAACAATCTCGTCAGTCTTGCTTTGCTGCAAAAATCGGTTGATGAAATGAATCCCAAAAAGCTGACGGATAAGATTATGAATAACGCCAGAGCGTTTTCCGACACCGCTCTGATTGTTATCGGCCGCACCGGCACGGAGGGCAGCGATATGCCCGCAGATCTCCTTGCTCTGAGCGAAAACGAAAAAGCGATGGTTGAAAAGGTCTGCACCTCTTTCGGCAATGTCATCGTTATTTTCAATACCGGCAACATTATGGAGATGGGCTGGATTGATGAATACGAAAGCATCAAAGCGGCAATGGAGGTCTGGATTCCTGGCGAATTCGGCTTTGAAGCTGTTGCCGATGTGCTCACGGGCAAAACAAATCCATCGGGCAGACTCAACGATACCGTCGCTTATAAAATATCCGATCATCCCTCTTCCGAAAACTTCGGCAGCTATTCATTTGACGATTCCGGCGACCATTATGTCGAATATCAGGAAGGCATCTATGTCGGTTACAGATACTTTGAAACAATGGCTCCGGAGAAGGTGCAGTTCCCGTTCGGTCACGGGCTTTCATACACCCGGTTTGAGAAGCAGACAGTTTCTCATTCCGTTGACGGCGAAACCGTCAGCCTTGATGTAAGAGTAACCAACGCGGGCGATACCGCCGGCAAGGAGACCGTTCAGGTTTATTACTCCGCACCCTACACCGACGGGGGAACAGAAAAGAGCGCCATAGTCCTCGCCGCATTTGATAAAACAGAACTTCTTGCGCCGGGGGAAAGTGAAACGGTGAGCATATCCTTCCCCGTCAGAGATATGGCATCTTATGATTATAAAGTCAACAAAGGGTATGTGCTTGAAAAGGGCGAATATAAAATCATACTCGGCGAAAACGCCCGCGATGAAATCTCTTCATTCACATACAACGTCAGTGCCGATAAAGTCTATAAGACCGACGAGGCGACAGGCACGGCTGTCGGCAATGTTTTTGATTTTGCATATAACGGTTTCACCGGGCTTTCAAGATCCGACCCTGAAGCCACCTATCCCCGCTCAAGAAATCTGACCATCGGCAATCAGATCAAACAGGCGGATTCCCTTCCGGAGCCCGCTGAGGGCAAAATCCCCGTAACAGGCGCCGTCTATGAAAAAACCGTCACGCTTAAAGATGTGAGAGATGACGAGTCCCTCTGGGATAAATTCCTTGACCAGTTTACGCTTGAGGAGCAGTTTATGATGGTTGCCTTCGGCGGTTACCAGACCTACGGCATCGAGCGCCTCGGCATTCCCCATACAATGGATGACGACGGTCCCTTGAGCGTCAAGGGAAGAAACGGCACCGTATTTTCAGACAGCGGAACGGCGTATCCCTGCGAGGTCTGCGTCGCCTGCACCTGGAACACCGACCTGGCAGAGCTCATGGGCAGATGCGCGGCAAAAGAGGCGGCTGATATGGGCGTTGACGTATGGTATGCTCCCGCCGTCAATATCCACCGCTCACCGAGAGGCGGCAGAAATTATGAATATTATTCCGAGGATCCGCTCGTTTCGGGCAAAATTGCCGCTGCGGTCATAAGGGGCTGCAACGAAGGCGGGCTGGTTACCACCATCAAGCATTTTGCACTCAACGACCAGGAAACAAACAGAATGGGCGTCACAACCTGGGCAACGGAGCAGACAATCAGAGAAATATATCTCAGACCTTTTGAGATTGCCGTCAAAGAGGCGCATCCTCTCGGCGTAATGGCGGCTCATAACAGAATCGGTCCCTACTGGAGCGGCGGCTCATCCGCACTCTGCAAGCAGGTGCTGCGCAACGAATGGGGCTTTGAGGGCTTTGTTGTCTCCGACTACGCAACAAATCTCTTCTTTTCATCTTATGAAAGCCCCGCTGTCGCAGTGTATAACGGAACAGATGTGATGCTTACCGGGCTCTGGGAACTTGAAAAATTCTCAAATCTCACCTTGCTGCGCACCGCTTATGCAAAAGACCCTGTCGGGTTCGGAAATGCTCTTCGCGATTCCTGTAAAAACATCTGCAATATGGTTATGCATACCAAGGCGTTTAACGACCCCGGAGTTTACCCCGATGCCGGCAGGCTGGGCACATGGATTGTTCCTTTGTCCGGGTGGAATTTTGAATCCCCTTATTTTGTATCGGCATTAAAATACTTTGCCTCAAACGTCGTCAACTTTGTTTGCTGGATGTTGTATAAAATTCTTATGTGATTCCATGAAAACGGTTGCCTCCGGCAACAAGCAAACATGCCGGTTTACCGGAAAATCATGACATACGCGCAAATGCCCCGTCTGCAGCTCCGGCTGCGGACGGGGCATAATTAATTGTAAATAACCGGCGTATAAATAATATCATCCCTGCTGTCAGACCGTCTTTAAACTTTTTTCAACCGCCGACCGGGCAGGCAGGCGAGACGGTGGCGCCGCAGGCGACGCGGAGGGTTAAAAACCGCATTTCACCTCAGTATTCCCTTGAGCGATCGCCGGAGCGAATATCATTCGCCCGCCGCCTTAATTTCACTTTAAAATCAACCGGCAGGCAACGCCGTCAGGCGAGACGGAAGGGTCAAATCTGCATTTAAACGCAAAACAACCGCCTGCAAACCGCAGGCGGTTAAATCATCTTAAAACTTTTCGTTAATCCGCGTATTCCTCCGCAATTTCGGAGAGCCCCTTCACAACCGCGCCCGCCGCGCCCTTGCCGAGCGAGATGAGCTCCTGGTAGTGGTCAAACGCTATGCACATGCAGTAGTCGTTGTCGGGCACAATGTAGCCGACTGCATCGTTCGAAAGCCCGAAGCAGATAAGGTTCTCATCGCCGAAAATTTCGGTGAGCGGAGCATACTGAAACGCCTTGCCTGAGTAGGAATCCTCCGCCGTCAGCGAGGTGCCGCCCACAACAATATCCTGCACGACTTCGCCGGGCATCATAACAACCCTGAGCTGTTTTCCGAATTCAATATAACCTATTTCGGTGCAGATTTCATACTTTCCGAAGCCCGCCTTGAGAACCTTGTAATTCGCAAGGTTGAGCTTGCCCGCGAGAATAATGAACGGGTTTGTAACAGGCACATAAACCTCTTTGAGAACTATGTTGAACAGGGGGTCAACGTCAACCTCTTCAACGGGCTCCCAGCCCTCGCACCAGAGCGTGTAGTCGCCGCCGTTCTCCGCAACATAGTCCATCTCTTTTTTGATGACTTCCTCGTTGTAGAGAATATCCTTGAGCTCTCCCGTCTTGATTTCGTCGAGTGTCATTGTCATCGCAAGGGCGATTTTTGCCATCTCCTGACCGTATCTTGCGGACTGCTCCGCTCTCCAGTAGCCGGGCTGGCTGTCGTTCGTTGCGCCTCTCGCTATGTATATTCCGGCTATCGCGCCGTTGAAGAACATGCAGTTCACGCCCGCCTCCGCAAGCGTCTCGCCCATGTAGTAGGGGTATTCGCCGCTGAGCTGTCTGCCCGTGTTCACCGCCTCTTTGTCAAGCACAAAATCGGTTGCAAGCCCCGCAACATCGGGGTGCGCCGCCATGTTGATAATGTAGGTCGGGGCAACGGTCTCGTCGTCGGGTGTGAACGCAAGGCGCGTCATGTCCGTCATAAGCGCGGATGCCGATGAGCGGTTTTTGTTGTCAAAATACTGTTCTCCTATGTCTTTACGGGCATAAGTCATTGTGCCCGTAACCATCGAATCGCACGCTTCAAGCATGGCGTCGGAGACTCTGTCGTAAAGCATTGTCATGTATTTTTCATCCGTGCCCTGTTCGGGTGTGCCGATTCTTGTCAGCGCCCTGGGTATGTTTTTGATGACCTTCGCAAAAAGATTCGTCCACAGTCCTTCCGTGTCAACGCAGGAGTGAGCATGGGTGGATTCAACGTTTATTGCCGCAAAATCGTATTTGTCTCCCGCCTTTTCAACGAGCGACTGACGGATTTTCTTTATGTCGCTGTTCGTCATGCCGATGCAGTCGATTGTCGCAAAAACGCTCACGCCTCTGCCGCTGCCGTCTTCAATCGCTATTACTCTCGCCTTCATGTCGTCAATGACATAGTCTATGTTGTTCGTGAAAAGGTTTTCAATAACAATGTAACCGCCGAGGTAATAGGTGTAGCTCTTCCAGTCGTCGGGCACTAAACTTACGTTTGCGTAGCCGAGCTTCCATGCGGCGTTTTCGGCGGGCTCGTCAAGGAATTCCTGCGTGCCGCCGTAAAAAGTGTCGTTTTTGAAATCTTTTTTGTCAATAAAGCTTTTTGCGTCGGGGAATATCGCGTTTATTCCGCCGAGCAGCCCGGTCACTATTCCGCCCAGAACCGCCGAGCCGGCCCTTTTTGCCGCGGACTGTTCCGCCTGAGCGGTGATTGCCGTTGTGCCGAATATCATTGACACAACGAGCACAACAGAGATTACTGAAAGCAATATCTTTTTCATAAAAAGCATCCCTTCCGTTGCAGATATATGTCAATAATAACAGATAAAAAACGCTTTGTAAATAACATATTTGTTATAATTGTAAATAGATATTTAGACAATATTGACAATTAATTTAATTTATTTTATTATAGTTGCATAATTGTTTACCCGAAGGAGAAACAGGTATGGAAAACACCGAAAAAACAATGGAAAAAATCGTCAACCTCTGCAAGCAGAGAGGTTTTATTTTCGCAGGCAGCGACATCTACGGCGGCCTTGCCAACACGTGGGATTACGGTCCCCTCGGCGCAAGGATGAAAAACAACGTCAAAGACACCTGGCGCAAGCGCTTCATCCAGGAGCGCCGCAACAGCTTTGAGGTTGACGCCGACATCCTTATGCACCCCAGAGTGTGGGAGGCAAGCGGTCACGTTGCCAGCTTCTCCGACCCCCTGCTTGACTGCAAGGAGTGCAAAATGCGCCACAGAGCCGACAATCTCATCGATGATTTCGACCCCGACGCGCACGCCGACGGTATGACAAAGGAGGAGATGTTCCAGTATATCAAGGATCACTCCATCCCCTGCCCGAACTGCGGCAAGCACAACTTCACCGACATCCGCGAGTTCAACCTTATGTTCCAGACCTTCCGCGGCGTCACCAACGACTCCAAAAGCGTAATTTATCTCCGCCCCGAAAACGCGCAGGGCGAGTATGTAAACTACCAGAACGTCCAGCGCACAATGCGCGCAAAGCTGCCCTTCTCAATCGGTCAGATAGGCAAGGCGTTCCGCAACGAGATAACCCCCGGCAACTTCACCTTCCGCACAATCGAGTTTGAGCAGATGGAGTTCCAGACCTTCTGCAAAGAGGGCACCGACGGCGAGCTTTACGACTACTTCAAGGCATACGGCAAAAAGTATTTTGAAGATCTCGGCATAGC
>JAEEYU010000068.1 GCA_016288315.1 Clostridiaceae bacterium
GACAGAAGAAAAAACAGGAACTGATTTTATGCAGAAGCTGCTTGGTTACATAAGGTCCGCCGTGCAGGATTACAATATGATTGAAGACGGCGACCGCATAGCCGTCGGACTTTCGGGCGGTAAGGATTCAGTAGCCCTTCTTGCGTCCCTCGCAAAGCTGCGTTCCTTCTACCCCAAAAAGTTCGACCTCGTTGCAATAACGCTCGATATGCGTTTCGGCAAAGAGGATACCGATTACTCCGCGCTCGAAAAGCTCTGCGAAGACCTTGACGTGCCCTATGTAATAAAGCGCACTCAGCTTGCGGAGATTATCTTCGACCTGCGCAAAGAGAGCAACCCCTGCAGTCTCTGTGCCCGTATGAGGCGCGGCATTCTGCACGACACGGCAAAAGAAAACGGCTGCAACAAGCTGGCGCTCGGCCATCACCTCGACGATGTTGCCGAAACGTTTATGATGAATCTTTTAAGAGGCGGCACGGTTGACTGCTTCAGCCCCGTCACCTACCTCTCGCGCAAAGATTTGTATATGATACGCCCGATGATTTACGCCCGCGAGAGCGATTGCGCAAGGGCGGCAAGGCGCGGGGAGTTACCCGTTGTCAAAAGCAAATGCCCGGCAGACGGAGTTACAGCCCGCGAGCAGGCAAAACAGCTTCTCAATTCGCTTGAAAAAGAATACGGTGATGTGCGCTCAAAAATTATCGGCGCCATGCAACGTAAAAATATAAACGGATATTAAGAAAGGGAAAACAGTGAAATATTTGGTTTTACTCTATGACGGAATGGCGGACTACCCCGTTCCCGCCCTTGACGGCAAAACACCCATGGAGGTGGCAAAAAAACCGCTCTTCGACCGCCTTGCATCAAAAGGCGAGGTCGGCATTGTCCGCACGGTTGCAGAGGGCTTAAAGCCCGGCAGCGATGTTGCAAACCTCAGCGTTATGGGCTACGACCCCGCAAAATACTACACCGGCAGGTCTCCGCTTGAGGCGGTCAGCATAGGCGTTAAAATGGCGGAGGACGACATAGCGATGCGCTGCAACGTCGTCACCCTGAGCGATGAAGAAAACTACGACGACAAAACAATGGTTGACTACTCCGCAGGCGATATCACCAGCGAAGATGCGGCAGAACTCATAAAAGCCGTTCAGGAGCATTTCGGCGGCGGTGAATTTGATTTTTACAGCGGTGTAAGCTACCGCCATTGCCTTATTCATCACGGCGGAACAACCGAGCTCGGCAATATGACGCCCCCGCACGACATTTCCGGCAGGGTAGTGGGCGAGTATATCTCAAAGCACCCCAACGCTCAAAAGCTTACCGCTATGATGCGCGAAAGCTACTCCTTCCTCAAAGACCACCCTGTCAACCTGCGCAGAATCTCCGAGGGCAAGCGCCCCGGCAACTCAATCTGGCTGTGGGGCGAGGGCACAAGCCCCAAGCTCGACAATTTTGAAAAACTGCACGGCGTCAAAGGCAGCGTAATCTCCGCTGTCGACCTTCTCAAAGGCATCGGCATTTCGGCAGGTATGGATGTTCCCGAGGTTGAGGGCGCAACAGGTTATATCGACACAAACTTTGAAGGCAAGGCGCAGGCGTGCGTTGACGAGTTTCGAAAAGGCAAGGATTTTGTCTATGTTCATTTTGAAGCACCCGACGAGTGCGGCCACCGCAACGAGCCGTTCAACAAGGTGCGCTCAATAGAACTCATTGATGAGAAGGTTCTGCCCGTCGTTCTCGGCTACCTTGAAAACTGCGGCGATGATTACAAGATTATGATTCTGCCCGACCACCCCACACCCATAGTCACAATGACTCACGCGGGCGACCCCGTTCCCTATATGATTTATCACAAAAACGGCGAGGTTGACAGCGGCGTTGCTTCAATAAACGAGAACTCCGCCAGGGCAACCGGCAATTATGTTGCCGTCGGTCACAATCTCATTCGCAAATTCTTCGGTGAAATATAATCAGGAGGATATATATAATGAAAAAATATAAAATAAACACCAACTGCCTTCACGCGGGCTACAGCCCGAAAAACGGCGAGCCCAGAGTTCTGCCCGTTTACCAGAGCACAACCTATAAATACGACTCAAGCGTTGAGATGGGTCAGCTTTTCGACCTCGAAAAAAGCGGCTATTTTTATACCCGCCTTGCAAACCCGACCAACGACGCCGTAGCGGCGAAGATTGCCGCCCTTGAAGGCGGTGTTGGCGCAATGCTCACATCCTCCGGCCAGGCGGCATCGTTCTACTCCGTTTTCAACGTTGCCTCCGCAGGCGACCACGTCATTTCATCCTCCGCTATCTACGGCGGCACCTTCAACCTCTTCAACGTCACAATGCGCAAGCTCGGCATCGAGTTTACCTTCCTGCGCCCCGACGCCACCGAGGAGGAGCTAAACGCCGCTTTCAGAGATAACACAAAGGCGGTCTTTGCCGAAACGCTCTCAAACCCCTCGCTTCACGTTCTTGACATTGAGATGTATGCAAAATGCGCCCACGCTCACGGCGTTCCCCTCATTGTTGACAACACCTTCCCCACTCCCATCAACTGCCGCCCCTTCGAGTTCGGAGCGGATATAATAGTTCACTCAACCACGAAATATATGGACGGTCACGCCACAAGCGTTGGCGGAGTAGTTGTTGACAGCGGCAACTTCGACTGGAATCAGAACGACAAATTCCCCGGTCTCACCACTCCCGACGAGTCATATCACGGCATTACCTATACCGAAAAATTCGGCAGAGCGGCTTACATCACAAAGGCGATGAGCCAGCTTATGCGCGACCTCGGCTCAATCCCCGCGCCGCAGAACGCTTTCCTTCTCAACCTGGGTCTCGAAACCCTATTCCTGCGTGTTGAAAGGCACTGCTCCAACGCACTTAAAGTCGCGCAGTTCCTCGAAAACAGCGGGTTCGTCAACGAGGTTACATACCCCGGTCTTGAAGGCAACAAAGATTACGCCCTCGCCAGGAAGTATATGCCCAACGGCACAAGCGGCGTCATCTCCTTCAGAATCAAGGGCGGAAGAGAAGCCGCAACAAAGTTCATGGATTCGCTCGAACTCGCTTCAATAGTCACCCACGTTGCCGACTGCCGCACCTGCTGCCTGCACCCCGCAAGCACAACCCACCGCCAGCTTTCGGCACAGGAGCTTGAGGACTGCGGCGTCTATGAGGATCTCATAAGATTCTCCGTCGGCATTGAAGATGTTGACGACATCATTGACGACGTTAAACAGGCGCTCGAAAAATCCGCTCAATAAATATTACATTAATAATAAATGTGTATTTTTGCCGTCCGCTTCCCTCCGGGGGAGCGGGCGGTTACAGCTTATAAAGAACATATTTCAGCCCCGGAAAAGCACCGTTTTTGCCGTCAAAATACCCTTTTAAAATGCCTTCCGATGTCAGAAAATCACTTGCGAAAGGCACTGAATTCTGCCTCGAAAAAAATTCACGGTTAATTTACATTTTAACAAAACTCAACAAAAACCTAAAAATCTGTTTATTATTTATCTCGTTCACAAAAAATTCACATTTAATTTACAATTATTTAATATTCTTGCATACTTCCTACAACAACCCGCCCTTATTATAAAAACGACCTTATAACAGGCGCGGTTTATAACTGCGCGTTAAATCTACGGAGGTGCACTATGAAAAAGAAAGCAACCAGAATCCTGGCTATGCTGCTTGTGTTCGTAATGCTCGTTTCCGCTTCATGCGTAACGGCATTCGCAAAACTTGCAGACATTTCCACTCCCTACCAGGATGAAAACGGTAAGTATTACTTTACTTACGAACAGTCAGGCACATACATCATGAACCTGCTTGATGAACTCCTTTCCACGGTTAACCAAGGTAAGGATATGTATTTCGATCTTAAGATCGCAAGTTACACCCTTACTCTTCAATCCTATGACAAAGCTCTTCAGTCTGTTTATGACTTCAGAAAATCAGGCCTTATCAACGCCGCGGTTACCCTCGGTGTTGCGGGCAGCCTGAGAGACCTCAACGTTGACCGTCTTAACGGTTACACCAAGAGAGGCGACACCAACAAGTGGGACTATGAGTGTCTCTACAACCTTGTCGGTTTCCTCTATGATAACAGAGGCGTTCTGCGCGACATAGCCAACGGCTCATTCGGCTGGGGTCTTATCGACAACTTCGTTGACCTTCCCGAGCTCATCCTTGACCTTGACGGCTACCTTGCAAACCTTGCATACACCAAGGTTGAAGAACTCGCCGGCAAAGAAGAGGGCGCAGAAGGTTCGGGCACAACAGCCACAACCTACGACCCCAAGGGCAAAGATGTTGACCGCGCAATCAACGACATCCTCCTCTGGCTCTTCAACACAAAGCTTCCCGAGCTCGTCAACTTCGACGGCACACTCGGTCTTTCAATGAACGACATCAACGTTACATCCACCTCTCTTTACAACATGGTTCACAATGTCATTGAGGCGGCTCTGAGCAACCTTGCAGTTCCGCTTCTTAAGGATGTTCTTCTTGATGCATTCGGAATCGAAACCTCTGAAGCGTTCCCGAACGGCACCGAAGACCAGATGGACAATTCCACCCTCAACCTGGTTGTCGGCCTTATCGAAGGTCTTCTCATCGACCCCGATGATGAAACAGCAACAAAACCCGACTACACAGGCGTTACCACACCCGGCGCGAAGATTGAAGCTCTTCTTACATGGTTCTTCGCTGACGGCGGTATGTCAAAATACATCGTTATCGATAACAACGGTCTTGCTCTTACAGACGACTTCGTTGACCTTCTTTACAAAGTAGCCCGTATCGGCATCCCGATGCTTTCAGGTATGGACTTCGGCACTCTTCCCAAAGAGATGCTCCACGCAGACGAGCTCAACGAGGTTGACCCCGTCACAGGCGAACCCCTCATTTCAGACAGCCAGTGCATAGCAATCCTGCTCAACATGCTCTTCTCGAACATTCTTCAGGGTTACTACTGCAACCCCAACGCAAAGACTGTTTCCGAAATCGGCGCATACTGCCTTGCATCACTCTGCGCACGTATTCTTCCGCAGTATAACTACATGGAACAGCTCGAAGCCAACTGGGAACCCAACCACCAGATTACCGGCATTGACGGCAACACCATTTCCGCTCTTCCCTTCACCTCAACCTACACCGTAAACGGTCAGGTTGCAAACGGCAACGGCGGCTGGACTGCAACAAGCAGAACCTACACCATCCCCTATGCAGCGGTTGACATGGGCGTTACAATCGGTGTTTACTTCCTTGACGGTCTTATCACAGCCGACTTCTCACAGGTTCCCGGCCCCGGCACAGACGCTACGGTCCGTTTCGAAAAATTCGTCAAGGTTCTTATTGACTGGGCTGTTAACAAGTATCTTCCTCTCTTCAAAACAGCATACAATCTTGATTCAGCATACCCCAGCTACCAGTATATATGGAAAGAGATAGACGAAGTTCTCTTCGGTCTTATCCCCACATCCTGGCTTCCCGCTTCAATCACCGACCACACAATGGGCAGCGAGTTTACAACACAGGGTCAGGGCGGCAACGCCACAATGCAGCTCAAGATGAGCGGCGACCTTATCTGCGGCTGGCTTCTCGGCTCGGTAATGGACGTTGACCTTCAGCAGCTCGTATCCCTCTTCCAGAGAAACAACACCTCGGGCGCAGAACTCAATAATCCCACCCTTACCGTTCTGTTAAGACTCATCGACAGAATCTTCTATGTTGCGCTCGGCAAATATGCAATTCTTCCCTCAAACGAAGGCTCAAGAAATGCTTACTCCACCCCGACAACAATAACCTCGCTCGGTCAGGGCAACAACGGTCTTCTTAAAGACACCAACTTAGGCAACCTTGTTTACTATCTTGTTCAGGCACTCGGCGGCGGTTCAAGCTACAATATCAACGCAAAAGCAGTTCCCATCCTCAGAACGGCACTTCCGCTTATCATGGGCGCCGATTATATCAAGCCCTACCGCAAGAACGTTCTTAACGTCGGTCAGGTAAGCGTCAGCGACCTTCGCGCCCTCATCGAAAAGATAAACGGCCAGGGCGGCGTTAAAATCCCCTACGGCGTAGCAAGCGTTGATGAAACAACCGAAGGCACATACTACTATCTCGACCAGAACTACAACCTTCAGACCGCAACACTTCCCGAAGATTATGTTGACGGCAGAACATATTACTCAGAACAGTATGTAGTTGCGCAGAACATCGACAAGTTCACAAATTCCGCAACCTACAACAACAACACCGGCGTTTACAGCCAGAGCTATGTTTACACTCCCGTAACTCTTGACGGTTCAAACTTCGTCAGCGGCGCAATCTACTGCTTACCCGAATTTGTAACCGCAACAGTTACAGAGACAACAAACGGCACATACTTCACCTCACAGGATGCGAATTCCGCAGTTACTCTTCCCGATGCTTACAATGCAGAAACAACATATTACACACATCCCGAAGTAGTTCTCGGCGCATCCGATGAAGGCAGCTACCTGTTAAGAACATACGCATACACCCCCGTAACCCTCAACGGTCAGGGCGGCGGATTCAACGAAAACAAAGTTTACTACAAGAAAGCATTTACAGACGCTAACTTTAATTATATGGATGCTTACAACCCCTCAACCCACAGAATAGCAATGGGCGTTTACAAAGCATCCGGCACAGGTGTAGTAAACGGCGTAGGCATTTACCAGACCTCCATTTCAAATCAGGACTTCATGGTATTCCGTAACCAGGAAGACTTCCCCGATGCACTTTACACATTCAACAACTTCAACGACTTCATTGAAGATGCAGATGCGTTCATCGGCGAATACAACAGCTTCCTCCAGGAAATTAAAGACGCTGCAGATGAATGGAAAGCGGATGACCCCGCCGGCGACGGCATCAAGACAATTTATCCCTACTATTCATCAAGCGGCAACTATGACCGCAGAACAACCCAGTATGGCGTTACTCCCGCTGAATTCAACCAGCTTCAGGTAATCAAGGACTTCATCGCTCTTTACGGCGCAGGTTCATTTGTCACAGGCAAGCCCCTTGAATTCCTTTCAGCCGACAAAGATGCTTCCACAACAAAGCGTCAGTGCGAAATTTACAAACAGTGGAATAAATACGCCAAACAGGTTATCAAGATGTCCAACAGACTCAACGAGTATTACGACGGCATCAACTACTATCTCCAGACCGCTGAAGCAGCAAGAAAATCCTACAGCGACACAGTTGTTTACTCGCTGAGATGGGTAATGGAAAAACTCTGCGCAACAGCTTATAACGGCGGCGAAAACGGCTACATCGATGAATTAACCGGCAACCGCGTTCCCACTTACACAGACAGAAGCTGGGCAGCGTTCAAAGCAGCTTATGAATGCGCTATTGACGCTCTTGCACAGGTTCAGCTCAACCAGGCAAGCGCTAAAACAACTCAGTCAATGATTACGGCAGTTCGCTCCGGTCTTATTGAGGCATACTACGGCCTTACCAAAGCAGGCGACCTTGCAGATATGGTTCAGCTTTACAACGCAATAGTTCTTGCCAGAAGAACTCTTGCAGACCCCGCTCTTGACACAACCTACACAGCAGCTTCAATCAGCACTCTTCGCACAGTTCTCGGCCACGCAGTTGACCTCTTCGAATCTGTTGTTGAAGCAGACGAGCAAGACAGAGTTGACACTCAGACTGCAAGACTTAACACCGCAATCTCTAACCTCGTTTATCTTGTAGCTCCCAGCCTTGACATTGATGACAACTATGAAGGCGACCTCGACATCCCGCAGGATCAGACCTACAGCATCAACAACATCAAATACGGTTTCATCTACGGTATAGCTGAAGGTGACGGTCTTGTTCTTGACCCCGCAATGTTCAATGTCAACGGTATCAATTCAGACTTCGTTAAGGTTATAGCTCAGACCTACGGTAACGGCACCGGCTCCTACATCCAGGCGAAGGACTCCAACGACTCAGTTAAGTTCATCTACTTCGCAGTCCTCTTCGGCGATGTAAACGGCGACGCCCGTATCGACAGCACCGACAAGTCCTACATCCAGGCATATTCAATCCACGCAGCTAACACAGGCCTTCTTGATGCAGACAACAACGGCGGCTCCTATCTCATGGCAGCAGACGTTGACGGCGACGGCAGCGTTACAGCTTCCGACGCGGCAGGCATCGGCCAGGTAGTTAACTACGAGGCGACTATCAACCAGGATTCAACCTTCGTCGGTTCAAGAGTTATCCCCGTATAATAGCATAAAACCGGATAAACACACAAAGCCCTCCCGGAAACGGGAGGGCTTCTTCGTTGCCGTAAACAGTGAGGCTTACGGCTTTTATAAATGGTCATCGGTCATTTCAGCCATAAAAAAAGCTCCCCGAAGGGAGCTTGATTATTATTCATATTAATCCGTATTAACCGGCAGCTGAAATGATTTTGCTAAGTGTGTTGAAAACTGCTTTTATTAAATTAATGAAGAATCTGAACCATTTGAGAACTGAACCGAAATCAAAATCAAACCCGTCAAAATCCATTGAGCTTCCGCCGCCGGAACTGTTCTTGACCGTAAGATTAAGGCGAACGGCCGCATGGTCGGAGGCGAGGTAGCCGTCGCTGCCGTTGACTGTTCTTATGTTGTAAGTCTGGCAGTCTGCATCTTCGGATATAAGCACGAAGTCAATCGTTCTGCCGTTTACCGTCGTGAGATTGCCCCAGTCGTTGAATGTTGTTGCAGTTGAGGTGTTGCGTGAGAGATATTTTGAATCTTTTGTTGATGTCACGTCAAGGAGCTTCCTGTAAAGCGGAGAGCCCTCGTTAATGTTGAAGTCGCCGCTTATAATATAAGGAATGCTGCCGACCTGCGAGCGGTAAGACCTCTGCAGTGATGAAACAGTGCTCTTTACCATCGAGCCCAGGCGCAAAACCTCTCTGTATCTGTTGTTAAAAACAGTGCTTGAATCATTTGCCGAAAGGTGCGTATTGAAAAGGCAGAATATTGTTCCGTCGGAGTTGTTTTTGAGAAGCACCCAGTTGCAGATTTTATTGCCTATCGACGGGCTTTCATCAAGCAGCCAGAAATGACCTTCCTCAAGCTTGGTGTAAATGCGTGTGCTGTAAAAAATCGGATTGTAGGAGTCAGTCTTTCTTTCGTGAGCGGCTCCGTCGGTAAGACCGTAGCAGCTCGTATTGCCGCTGAGCTCGTAATTCTGGCTGAGAATCGTCGAGTTGATGTCTCTCCACCAGGCGGCGTCAATCTCAGACAGGCAGATAATGTCAGCAACCGCCTTGCCGAGCCATTCAAGCACTCTCTTTTCACGCTTCGCTACGCTGTAATCGCTTGCCGAGCCGTTCGCCGGCGTTGTGCCGTTTATGGAGTAGCAAACGTTGAGCGATGCAATACTTACAGGCGTGCCGCTTGCGGCAGGGCGGGAGTCGCTGTCGGGCAGCTGGTTATAATTGATTCTGCCGGGGGTCGGTCCCGCAATACCGATTATGTTGAGCCTTGATGAAATGTATTCTGTCTGCAGTGCGTAGCCGTCCTGCGAGTAGGTCGAAGGGGAGTATGAAACCGCCGCAAGAGTCTGTGAAGGCGTTGCAATTCTCAGCGCTCCGCTGCTGCCGCTGTTCGGCAGACTTGTGGCGTTATTGAGCCAGACGGCAGATTTGCTCTGTGCGGCAACCGCCAGCACCCTGTTGCCCGTTGAGAGCGAGGAGCCGTAGTAGCTGTTGAAAGCGCTCCAGTATGCCTTGAGCTCGGCCGCCGAAGAATATCCGAGACCGAGAGTCGGCGTATCGATAGTGTAAATACCGATTACCCACACCTCACCGGGAGCGATGGATTTTGAATTGCCGCTCTCAAAAACAAAGGCGTCCTTATACCAGTTTGAACCCGACGCACCTTCCTTGCAGTAGTAAAGAGCCGCATCTGACAGGTCGATTGCCGAGGAGCCGACGTTTTTGATTTCAACAAATTCAAAGCGGTCATTGCTGTCAAGAACCTTTGAACTTTCCGACTCGTAATTCGGGTTAAAGCAGATTTCCGAAACAAAAAGTCCGTTAACGTTTTGCGCCGCGCCGGCACTCAGCGAAAACGCCGCACAGGCAGTCATTGCCGTCAGCGCCGCCAGAACACAGGCGAGCAGTTTTTTCATATTCTTCATTTTTTTGTTCCTCACTTGTTTTTGTGAAAACGTATTATATCACCGATTACCGCATTTAACAACATTTTTTACTGTTTTTTTACAATTTTTTTAACTAAAAACGCCTTAATGTTGCCAAAAACCGTGAAATATAGTAAAATAATCAAGTATAGTTTTTAATGAATTCCGAAAGCGACGGTAATAATTATGTTCCCCAGACAACTCGAAAACGTTCTGTTAAAAGTCCAGAAGCCCGGCAGATATACGGGCGGCGAACTCAACAGCGTCCTGAAAGATAAAAGCAAGGTTGACATCCGTTTTGCCTTCTGCTTCCCCGACACCTACGAAATCGGAATGTCGCACCTCGGTATGAAGATTCTCTATTCCCTCATAAACGAGCGTGAAGATGCCTGGTGTGAGCGCGTTTTTGCTCCCGCCTCCGATATGGAGGAGCAGATGCGCGCGCTTAACGTGCCCCTCTACGGGCTTGAGAGCGGCGACGCTGTAAAGGATTTTGACTTTATCGCCTTTACAATGATGTATGAGCTCTGCTACACGAATATTCTCAATATGCTCTCTCTCGCGGGCGTTCCCCTGCGTTCTTCCGAGCGCAAAAATCTTTCGCCTCTTGTCATAGGCGGAGGCGCCTGCGCCTGCAATATCGAGCCGATGGCGGACTTCTTCGACTTTGTCACGCTCGGCGACGGCGAAGAGGTTACAAACGAAGTTATAGATTTATATAAAATCCATAAGGCAAAGGGCTCAACAAAGCAGGAATTCCTTGAAGAAGCGGCAAAAATCCCCGGCGTGTATGTGCCCTCGCTCTATGATATTCAATACAATTTCGACGGCACCGTCAAAGCCATAGTTCCGAAAAACGGTGCGCCTGAAAAGGTAGTCAAAAGAACCGTCCGGAACCTCGACACAATGTTTGCCCCGTCAACATTTGTCGTGCCCTTCATTGAGGTTGTTCACGACCGCACAACGGTCGAAACCTTCCGCGGCTGCATCAGAGGATGCCGCTTCTGTCAAGCGTGTTTCCTTTACAGACCGATAAGAGAAAAATCTCCCGAGATTGTTGAAAAACAGTGCAGGGCAATTTACGAGAGCACCGGCTACGATGAGATTTCGCTGTGCTCACTCTCCACCAGCGACTACACGGGGCTGGAGAAACTCCTTAATTCAATGCTCGACTGGACTATTCCCGAAAAGATAAACGTCGCCCTGCCGTCGCTCAGAGCAGACAACTTCCCCGAAGAGCTTATGAAAAAGCTCGCCTCCGTTCGCCGCAGCGGTCTTACCTTCGCACCCGAGGCGGGCACCCAGCGGCTTCGCGACGTAATAAACAAAAACATAACCGAGCAGGAGGTTCTCTCAACCGCATCCCTCGCTTTCAAGGGCGGCTGGACCGCTGTAAAACTCTATTTTATGATGGGTCTTCCGACCGAAACAGATGAGGATATTGAGGGCATAGCGAAGCTTGCGCAGGCGGTTGTCGATGAATATTACAACAACCCCGACAAGCCCAAGGGCAGGGGCGTCAATGTCTCCGTCTCGGTGGCAACCCTTGTCCCCAAACCCTTTACACCGTTCCAGTGGGAGCCGATGATTACCCCGGACGAAACAAAAGAGAAGCAGGCAAAACTGCTCTCGTTCGTTCACTCCAAAAAAATCAGCGTGTCAATGCACAATTCGCAAACAAGCTTCCTCGAAGGCGTGTTTGCAAGGGGCGACAGACGGCTTTCACAGGTTATCGAAACAGCGTGGAGGCACGGCTGCAAATTTGACAGCTGGGATGACTCACTTAAATTCGACACCTGGATGCAGTGCTTTGAGGAGTGCGGAATCGACCCATATTTCTACACTGCGAGAAAGCGTGAATTTGAAGAGGTTCTGCCGTGGGATCATATGGATTACGGCGTTACAAAACAGTTCTTTATAAGAGAAAACAAGAGGGCGCACGAGGGCGTTACAACGCCGTGCTGCCGTGAAAAATGCGCCGGCTGCGGAGCGGCGGCAATAAACGGAGGTGAGTGCAGTGAGATCCGTAAGAGTGTGGTTTAAAAAGACAGGCACCGCAATCTACATTTCGCATCTCGATATGAACCGCTGCCTCTCACGCGCCGTCGTGCGCGCAAAACTGCCCCTCTGGTATACAGAGGGCTTCAACCCCAAACCCTATTTAAACTTCCTCTGCCCGCTTCCTCTGGGGCAGGAGGGATTAAACGAGCCGCTCGACATCCGCATAGAGGGCGAAATGACAAATGAAGAGGTCAGAAGCTCCCTGTGTGCCGTAATGCCTCAGGGCATTGAAATCACAGCCGTCACCGACCCCATTATGAAAACGGCGCAGATAACATCGGCGCAGTATTCAATAAACCTCCTCTTTGGCAGTGAGGGCACGGCATCCGCTTTTTCGCATACGGCGGATGAAATAATAAAATCCGGCGAGCTTGTTGCCGAAAAACGCTCCAAACGCGGAACAAAAACCGTCAACCTTTGTGAGATGATAACCGCTTTTGAAATTGAGGCGGAGGGCTCACTTGCAAAAATACAAACAGTTACCGCAACGGGGAGCGCTTCAAATCTCAATCCCGACCTTGTTGTCACCGCTCTTATTGAAAAAACCGGGCTTGAACCCGTCAGCCGCAGTATTTCAAGAACCCGCCTCTTCATTGAGAAGGGCGAAGCTTTTTGCTGAAACACTCCGCATTGTCCTCACGGATAATGCGGTTTTTTGTTTAATGTACTTAAAATGACACACTGCCCGCCGGGACTGTTGACAAACGGTTTTTTACATAATAAAATATTTAAAACATCTTTTTTCAGTCGGAAATATATTATAATTTTACGGGGGAATATCCTTGCTTAAATTCGTAACCGGGCGCCTTCGCTCGGGCAAA
This sequence comes from Clostridiaceae bacterium, assembly GCA_016288315.1. GTDB lineage: Bacteria > Bacillota > Clostridia > Oscillospirales > Acutalibacteraceae > CAG-177. Next base: position 13,064 of record JAEEYU010000068.1, read on the forward strand.
ACCACCTATATTCACAAAGAAATAGAAGCTCAGATTAACTCAGGCAGAACGGGAATAACGCTCATTGTGCCGGAGCAGTTTTCGTTTGCCACCGAAAAGGCGATGCTAAAACAGCTCGGCGCCGCAAAATACTCGCAGCTCTCTGTTCTGAGTTTTTCACGCCTTGCCGATACCCTCGTCAGACCGTCTGTTTATGCGGGCAGGCAGCTTATGAGCGACTCGTCAAAATCGGCTGTCATGGCGCTCGCCCTTGACTCCGTTAAGGATGAACTCGAGCTCTATTCAAGGCAGACTGACGCGCAGGGGGTTATTAACTCCTTTTTAAAGGTTCACAGCGAGATGGAGCAGAGCAACGTTTCTGTGCAGGCAATACGCGAGGCGGCGGATTCGGTTGAGTCAGGTCTGCTTAAAAGCAAGCTTCACGACGTCGCCCTCGCCTGCGAGAGCTATGATGCCAAGAGGGAGCAGAGCTATTTCGATTCCGCCGACAAGCTTACTTACCTTTGCGACGAGCTTCGCACAAATCATTATTTCAAAAACAAGCTTGTTTACATAGACGGCTTCCGCGGATTCACACAGCTTCAGATGAAGATTATTGAGCAGATGCTCATTGACGCCGAAGCTGTCTATATCACGCTCTGCCTCGACAATCCAGGCACAAGCACGGATGATGAACTGTTCGGTCACACAGCCGACACCCGCAAAAGGCTGACAGCACTTGCAAACAGGGTCTGCACCTCAACCACCAAATCCGAAAACGAGTCAATGGGCAGCAAATACAATAACTTTCCGCCCGATATAAAAAGATATGATTCTCCCGAGCTTGCCGCTTTCGAGATGAATATTTTTGACTCCTGCGCCCCCAAATACGAGGAGGATGCGTCCGCAATCACAATCTGTAAGGCGCCCGATATTTACACGGAGTGCGAGCTTGCCGCCTGCCTTATCAAAAAGCTCATCCGCGAAGAGGGATACCGCTGCAGGGATATTGCCGTCGTCGCAAGAGATTCCGCGCCCTATGAGATGCCTATGCGCTCCGCACTGCGCAAATGCTGCGTAGATATATTTGAAGATTTCCGCCGCCCCGTAGTTGCTTCGCCCGCAATAGCGGCTGTGCTTGCCGCAGCCAGTATTGCAGCGGAGGGCTGGCAGAGCGAGAACGTTATGCGCTTCCTTCGCACGGGGCTGTCCGCCCTTGACAGTGACAGAGTAAACGTGCTTGAAAACTACACCTATCTCTGGCAGATTGAGGGCAGATCATGGCTTGAGGACTGGACCTTCAACCCGAAGGGCTACGGCGCGAGATTTACCGAAACAGAAGAGGATGAACTCAACGAAATAAACGCTGTCCGCAAAATCGCAGTAAAACCCCTTGAAGCTTTCTGCAAAAAGGTGTCAAATCCCTGCACGGCGCAGCAGTATGCAACGGCGGTGTTTGAACTTCTCGGCGAAATCGACGCCCCGAAAAAAATACGCACTTACACCAAAAAACTCAAAGAGCAGGGCAGCAACGGCGATTCCGATTGCCAGGGCTTATACTGGGATACCCTTATGTCGCTGCTTGATTCCTTTATTGCGGCAGCCGGCGGGAGCACCCTCGACGCAAAGAACGCACAAAAGCTCCTTTCGCTTATGCTCGGGCTTGAAACCGTCGGCGTCATCCCCGAAGGCATAGATGAGGTAACCTTCGGCAGCGCAGACAGAATACGCCTTGATTCGCCCCGTGCCGTGTTCATACTCGGCGCAAACTACAGCGTCTTCCCCGCAATCAAAGCGGAAACGCCGCCGTTCACAGACAATGACAGGCGGGTTCTGAGTGAAAACGGCATCGAGCTTGCTTCGTTCGGCGAGTATAAAATGAAAGAGGAGCGTATGATTGCATACAGCGCCTTCTGCTCGGCGCGTGAAAAACTCTTTATAAGCTACAACACGGGCGGCTCCGATGAAAACTGCGAGCCCTCCGATGTAGTTGTCAGAACAAGGGAGCTGTTCCCGGAGCACAAAGAAATCGATTATTATTCAATGGATGCCATTGACCTTGTCGAGAGCAGGCAGACTGCGTTTGAAACGCTCGCGCGCCAGATGCCGCTTGACAGTCGGCTCTACAGGGCTCTGCGTTCATATTTTGAGGGCAAAAAGGATTATTCAGGCAAGCTGGAAGCCCTTGACCGCGCCCGCTCCGACAGGCATTTTGAAATTAAAAACAAAGAAATTGCAAAAGAGCTTTTCGGCGTGAATATGGAGCTGAGCGCTTCAAGAGTCGAGGATTATTACCAGTGCCCGTTCAGATATTTCTGCAACTACGGCATAGGCGCAGTCCCGAACAAGCACGCCGAAATCGACAATCTGTTAAGGGGAACAATCAGCCACTATGTGCTTGAAAAACTCCTTAAAAAATATAAAGGCGACGCCATTCTGAAGCTCACAAAAGCGCAGCTGAACAGCGAGACAGCCGCCTTTGTCGAGGAATATCTCAACGAATATATGGGCGGCAGAGAGGGCAAGTCAAAGCGTTTTATGCAAAGCATTCAGCGCCTTATCCGCTCGCTCAGCGATGTTGCCGGGCGGCTCGTCGAAGAGTTTTCCGTCAGCGATTTCAGACCCGAGGCGTTCGAGCTCAAAATCGGCTATCTCAATGAAGAGGAGAGTCTTCCCGCCTATATCATCACGGATGAAGACGGCTCAACCGTCTCAATTCACGGCAGTGTTGACAGGGTTGACACCGCCTCAATAAAAGGCAAAAACTACCTGAGAGTAATTGACTACAAAAACTCAACAAAAGCATTCGCTCTCGGAGAAACCGAGTTCGGAATCAATATGCAGATGCTCATCTACCTCTTTGCAATCTGGCAGAATCCGGGCGACTCTCTCGGCAAAATCATCCCTGCCGGCGTTGTTTATTACAAGAACAGCGCCACTCCCGTCAACCTTGAGCGCGGCGCAGACCCCGAAAAAATAATGAAAACCAAAAAAAATGAGGCAAAAGCGTCCGGAATTGTTCTTGACAGCATAGATGTCATCAACGCAATGGATAAAGAGAACAGCAAGGTTTTTATTCCCGCAAAAATCAGCTCAAAAACGGGCAGGGCAGAGGGCAGCGTAATCTCTGTCAAAGAACTTGAAGAACTCAAAAAGCGGGTGGAAAAAAAGATCTCCGGAATGTCGCAGTGCCTCAGAGACGGTGTTATAGAGGCATTTCCTTTTGCAAAGAAAGACGGCTCAGGCGCAAAAACCGCGTGCGATTACTGCAACTACAAAGCGGTTTGTTTTCATGATAAAAACACGGTTTACAACTTTCCGGTAATAAAGAACGAAAAAACAATTCTTCAGGAACTTGACGAGGAGGCGGAAAACAATGGGTGAACCTCAATGGACAGACCAACAGAAAAACGCCATTGAAGCAAGCGGAGGCACTCTGCTTGTCAGCGCCGCCGCGGGCTCGGGCAAAACCGCCGTGCTTGTTGAACGACTCAAAAGAAAAATAGCCGACAAAGACAATCCCTGCTCTGTTGACAGCTTTCTTGTCGTTACCTTCACAAACGCTGCCGCCGCCAATATGAAAACAAAAATCGCCAAAGCCCTTTCAAAAGCGATAAAAGAGAATCCCGGCAGCGCGTGGCTTCGCTCACAGCTCAATCTTCTTCCGTTTGCAAAAATCAGCACAATCGACAAGTTCTGCATAAACCTCGTGCGCGACAATTTTCACGCCCTCGACATATCTCCCGATTTCAGAATAATCGAAGGGGGTCGCGACGCAGTGCTTCAGAACGAGGCGCTCAACACCGTGCTCGACAATTATGCCGTCTTGTCTCCCGACGGTTACGAGCAGATGCTTGGAATCATCTGCGATGCCAAAGATGACAATAAGGTTGCCGAAGCAATAAAGGATATCTACATAAAATCGCAGGCGTATCCCTTCCCCGATGAACGGCTCGACTACCTTATCGATGTTTACAAAACCGACGCCCCGTTTGAAAAAACGGTCTGGGGCGAGGTGGCTTATTCATATATTGCAAAGGTGCTGCAATTCTGCATTTCAATGGTTGAAAAGGCGCTGTCAGTCTGCGAAAAGCACAGGGGCGAATATGATGAGCCGATAATGTTGCGCGAAGATTACAACAATTACCTCTCTGTTCTTGAATCTCTGCCGACGGCATCGTGGGATGAACTGTGCAAAAAATGCTGTTCCGTCGTTTTTATAGATTGGTCCGCAAAAAAAGACTGCGGTGATAAAGCGTATCTCAAAAAATTGCGCGATGAGGCGAAAAAAAGCTTCACAAAATTAACCTCTCAAGGTATTTTCAATGAGACTCAGGAGCAGATTGACTGCGACAGGCGCGAGATTCTTCCCGCTCTCAGATGCCTCGTTTCAATGGTGCGCGACTTTGAAAAGGAATACTCGGCATTAAAAAAGAAAGAGAATTATCTCGACTTCAACGACACCCTTCATTATTCAATAAAGCTCCTTTGCAAAAAGGATGAAAACGGCGCAATTATTAAAGATGAAAACGGCGTTCCCGTCGCGGGCGAGCTTGCCCTTGAACTCTCAAAGGGCTTTACCGAAATTCTTGTTGACGAGTATCAGGATGTCAACGAGGCGCAGGAGTTGTTGTTCAGACTCCTTTCGCGTGACGGCAGCAATCTGTTTATGGTCGGCGACGTCAAGCAGAGCATCTACGGCTTCAGAGAGGCGATGCCGGAGCTCTTCCTCGAAAAACAGAAATCCTTTGCAAAATATGACGGCAAAACCTTCCCTTCAACCGTTGTTCTGAGCAAAAACTTCCGCTCAGTCAAGGGAATCACCGAAATAATCAATCACATTTTTTCACGCATTATGATTGACGGCGTGGGCGGTCTTGAATACAACGAAGACCACTACCTCAATTACAACGAAAAAGCGCACATCGAGCATGATGAGGCAGACACCGAAATTCACTTTGTCCGCAGCGGCGAAGATGAAACCGAAGCGGAAATCCAATACCTTGCCGATTATATAGAACAGAACATCGGCACCCTCATTGTAAAAGATGAAAAGGGCGACAGACCCGCCGTGGCAGGCGATTTTGCCGTGCTTTTGCGAAGCGTCAGCGACGGTTACGCCGAACGGCTCAACGAGGTTTTGAAAATGCGCGGCATTACGGCGCTTCTCAACCTCGACAACAGCTTTTTCGATGCGCCGGAGGTCCGCTTTATGCTTGCCCTTCTGCGCACAATCTCAAATCCTCTTGACGATGTGTCTTTGCTGGCGGTTATGCTCTCGCCGGTTTACGGCTTTACTCCCGATGACGTCGCACAGATTAAAATCGATATGCGAAAAAGAGACACAAAGGTCAAAAAACTGTTTTACGCCGTGCAGAACTCGGCAAACACCGGTGATGAGAAATCAAAAACATTCCTCGATGCAATCGAACGCTTCCGCAACATCTCATACACCGTCGGAGCACAGCAGCTTCTTCAGATTCTTCTGGATGAAACGGGGTATTTCCCGGTTGTCAGTGTCCTGACCGATGCTGCCGCCAGAACGAATAACCTCCGGCTTCTGTGCCAATACGCCGCTTCCTATGAGTCGGCGGGCAGGGTGGGGCTCACCGGTTTTCTGAGATATATCGAACGCGCCCAGTCAACACAGATAAGCGTAAAAACGCAGGAGGAACAGGGCATAAACGCCGTCAGAATAATGACAATTCACGGCAGCAAGGGTCTTGAATTCCCCGTAGTTATTCTTGCAAACTGCGGCAAACAGATAAGAACGCGTGCCAAAAGCATCACATTTTCACGCAGGTGCGGAGTAGGAATGTATTCCGGAGGAAAGGATTTTGTCCGCTTCACAAACGTTCTGCGAACGGTAACGGGCATAGAAGCGGCGGAGACCGACAGGGCTGAGGAACTGCGCAACCTCTACGTTGCGCTCACAAGGGCAAAGCAGAAGCTTCTCATTGTTTCTTCTTATCCGCAGTTTGCCAAAAACAGCAAAGAAAAGCCGGGCTCAGCGTTCACAGCGGCAGATATAACGTTCGGCAGGCAGTTTCTGCCTTACTCGGTGCTCTCGGCAGGGCACAGCATAGACCTTATTGCTTCTGCGCTTTTAAATCATCCCGACGCCGTTTTACTGCGCGAAATGCAGGCGGACTACGCCCCGTATATTGATATAGATTTCAAAAATGATTCAAAGCTCAGAGTCATCAACGTCGATTACGAGCTTAAACAGGAAGAACAGCCCGCACAGGAGCAGGCACAGGAGGATATTTCGGAGCTTGTTTATGAAATCAGAAAACGCGCCGAATATGTCTATCCCTATGCGGGGCTTGAGGGCAAAGCGGCAAAAAGAGTTGCCTCCGACTTTGCCGCCGCACACGAGAGCGGAGACTACACCGCAACAAGGGTTCCCGTCTTTTTAAGCGGAGAAGAGCTTTCGCCCGCACAGATAGGCACCGCGACGCACAAGTTTATGCAGTTCTGCCGGTTTGACACAGATGATGTCGAAAAAGAGCTTGACCGCGTTGTTGAGGAAGGGCTTATGCTCCGTCACGAAGCCGACGCAGTCGATAAAGAAAAAATCAGAACGTTCCTCTCGGGCGACCTTGCGGCAAGAGTCATCGCCTCGCCTGCGGTTTACCGTGAAAAATGCTTTACCTGCGGCGTGAAGGCGGGCGAGGTTTATCCCGACCTTCACGGTGAAGAGGCGCAGGAAACCGTCATTGTTGACGGTGTAGCCGACCTTGCGTTTGTTGAAGACGGCGCCCTTGTTATAGTCGATTACAAAACCGACGGCAGGGTAACGGATGAGATTCTGCGCGGGCGTTACAGCGGTCAGCTTAACATTTACGCGAGATGCCTTGCGGAATTGCTCGATATTGATGTAAAAGAGACATTGATTTACTCATTTTCACTCGGTAAAACCGTTGAAATTACACAATAGTTCAAAAAAAGTAAAAAAATGCTTGCATTTATAAAAATGTTGTGATAGAATCTTATCCGCATTATAATCGTATTGATCGAAAGAGGTGACATAAATGAAGGAAGGTATCCATCCCAACTATCAGCAGACCGAAATCCGCTGCGCATGCGGTGAAGTTATTAAAACAGGTTCAACAAAAGAAAATATCCGTGTAGATATTTGCTCCAAGTGCCATCCGTTCTTCACCGGCAAGCAGAAGCTTGTTGACACAGGCGGACGCGTTGACCGTTTCAACAAACGTTTCAATCTCGGCAAATAATTTTAAAAGTCGGCGGTGCTATGCACCGCCTTGCTTTTTCAATAAGCAAACAGTCAGGGGGTCACAGGGTGCAGTCTTACAAAACAGTCAGAAAATCCGCCGAAGCGCAGTTCGTTGAAAAACATTCGCGCTTCATCGGTTATATTGCGTCCGTCACCACCGCCGAAGAGGCAAACGAATTCATCGCCTCAATCAGGCAAAAGCATTGGGACGCCACCCACAATGTGCCCGCCTATATTCTGCGCGAGGGCAATTTCAAACGCTATTCCGATGACGGCGAGCCGCAGGGCACAGCCGGAGTTCCCGTCCTGAGCGCCCTCGAAAAAGCAGGGCTTACCGACTGTGTCTGTGTTGTCACACGCTATTTCGGCGGCACTCTTCTCGGCACCGGCGGTCTTGTGCGCGCCTATTCGCACGCCGCATCAACAGCGGTCGAAGCGGCGGGCATTGTTACCAGAGCGCTTTGCAAAAAGCTCAGGGTCAACTGCGACTACGGCTTTTACGGCAAGCTTTCGCCCATGATTCTTGAAGCGGGCGGAGTTGTTGAAAACACGGAGTTTGCCGACAGCGTAACAGTTGTTTTTTATATCGAGTCCTCCCTTGCTCCAAAATTATGCGCCGACATTGTCGAAGCAAGCAACGGCAGATGCAGTGCGGAGGAGCGCGGCGAGGAGTTCGCCGACACAGATTAAAAAAATTTAAAAAAAATTTTCCCGATTATGCAGGAATCGGGAACTTTTTTTCGTATATAGTATTGAAACTCAATCAAAGGCGGTGAGATTACGGAAAAAACAATAAGAGAAAAAGTGTGCGAGAGAGAGCATAATATTTTATCACCGCTTGCGGCTTTTGCGGATGAGACACGGGGCAGAGAAACCTTTGAGGAAGAATGCACAATAAGAACACCCTACCAGCGCGACCGCGACAGAATTATCCACTCAAGTTCCTTCCGCCGTCTCAAACACAAAACGCAGGTCTTTTTGTCTCCGGAAGGGGACTATTACCGCACAAGACTCACCCACACCCTCGAGGTGGCGCAGATAGCAAGAACAATCGCCTGTGCGCTGTGCCTCAATGAGGATTTAACCGAAGCCATAGCCCTCGCCCACGACCTCGGTCACACCCCCTTCGGTCACGCGGGCGAAAGAGCTCTCAACGAGGTGTGTGAAAACGGCTTTGCCCACTACAAACAGAGCTTACGCGTCGTTGACAGAATCGAAAAAAGCGGTCAGGGCTTAAACCTCACCTGGGAGGTCCGCAACGGCATTGTCACCCACACCTGCGGCGAGCAGGCGGCAACGCTTGAGGGCAGAATAGTTCGCCTCGCCGACCGTATTGCATACATAAACCACGACATTGACGACGCCGCAAATGCGGGAATTATGTGCGAGTTCGACATTCCCCGCGCACTCAGAGATGAGCTCGGGCACTCAAAAAGCGAAAGAATCAACACCCTTGTTCTCGATGTAATAGAGCACAGCGGCAGCGATATAGTTATGAGCGAACGCGCCCGCGAGGCGTTTGAAGAGCTTCACTCCTTTATGTTTAAAAAGGTATATACAAACCCCGTGTGCAAAAGCGAGGAGAGCAAGGCGGTCTCAATGCTTCAGCGCCTTTATTCGTATTTTGCCGAGAACAGCGCATCCCTCCCCGAAAACTACAAAAAAATCGCCGTGGAGGACGGCGTCAACACAGCCGCCTGCGACTATATTGCAGGCATGACCGACACCTTCGCCATAAGAGTTTACAAAGAGCTCTTCATCCCCGAGGCATGGATCGAAAAACTCCGCTTTGACAGATTATAATGTCAGTAGAAATTATGATTTAAGGCGGTGAAAAAATGGCAATAAATGACAATTTTCTGCGTGAACTGCAGGAGCGCACAGACATTGAACAGCTGGTCGGCTCCTATGTTGATTTGAAACGCAGAGGCAAAACCTTCGTGGGTCTTTGTCCTTTCCATAACGAAAAAACACCCTCGTTCACCGTTTACCCCGACAGCAATTCCTTTTATTGCTTCGGCTGCGGAGCGGGAGGGGATGCAATAACATTTATCCGCAGAATAGAGAATCTCGACTATGTCGAGGCAGTAAAGTTCGTCGCCCAGTCGGCGGGGCTCAAAATGCCCGAAGACGGCTTTGACGACACGCTCTCAAAAAAACGCAACAGAATTCTTTCCGCAAACAGAGAGGCGGCAAGATTCTTCCATAAATGCCTTTACAGTGAGAAAGGGGAGCAGGGGCTTTCTTATTTCACAAAGCGAATGCTCTCAAAAGAGACAATAACCCACTTCGGTCTCGGCTTTGCGCCTGACAGCTGGGATGCCCTTCGCAGCCACCTTAAATCCATGGGCTATTCCGACCTTGAGCTCTATGAGGCAAATCTTGTCAAGCGCAGCGAAAAAAACGGCAGCGTTCACTATTACGACAACTTCCGCAACCGCGTGATGTTCCCCATAATCGACCTTCGCGGCAATGTCGTCGGCTTCAGCGGGCGCGTGCTTGACGATTCAAAACCCAAATATGTCAACACGGCTGACACCCTTGTTTATAAGAAAGGCAACGGCATCTTCGCCATGAATTTTGCCAAAAACGCAAACGAAGGCAAGTTCATCATCGTTGAAGGTCAGATGGATGTCATCACCCTTCACCAGGCGGGTTTCACCAACGCTATCGCCTGCCTCGGCACTGCGTTTACGCAGGAGCAGGCAAACCTGATTTCACGTTATGCCGACGAGGTCTATGTCTGCTACGATTCCGACCAGGCGGGGCAGACCGCAACACGCAAGGCGGTCTCGATTCTCGGCTCGACGGGTCTCAGAATCAAAATCGTAAAGCTCACCGGCGGCAAGGATGCCGATGAAATCATCAAAATCCGCGGCAGAGATTATTTCCGTATGCTCCTTGAAGGCGCCGCAAACAGAATTGAGTATGACATTTTAAACGAGCGCACAAAATACGACCTTTCAACCGACGACGGCAGAGTGAATTTCTTGAACGCCGCTGCCGATATTCTCGCATCAGTCGGCGAAATCGAGCGTGATATTTACGCCTCGCGACTCGCAAATGAAACGGGAGTTTCAAAAGAGGCGATTCTAGCAAAAGCCCAGCAGCGCTCCGCAGTGGTCAGACGCAAGGCGGCAGAGCGTAAGCGGGCGGAAGAGTCAAAAATGCTCACCGATATCAAAGATAAAAACAACCCCGAAAAAGAAAAGAACCTTCTGGCGGCAAGGGCGGAGGAGATAATAATAGCGTCTCTCGCCCGCAACCCCGATTTTTACAGAAAGCTCAGCGGTGAACTCACTCCCGAAGTGTTTGTCACCTCGTTCAACAAAAGGGTGGCAACCGTTCTTCTGCAAAAGCTTGAGAGCGGAAGCGGAGCGGAACTGAGTTATTTCGCCGGCAGCTTCACCCCGCAGGAGATGGATTCAATAACAAGGATTTTCCGCCTCGGCGATGAAATCGGCAATACTCCTCAGGAGGTTGAGGATTGCATAAATGTTCTTAAAAAAGAGAAACGGACGGCAAATGTAAAGGCGTCCGAACTCAGCGACGAAGAATTTCTCAAACTGTTTCAGAAAAAATAAATGACAGGATGGTAAACGGATATGAAAAAAGAGACGGCAGCAAGCAAAACAAAAGAAAAGGCACTCAAAACGGCTGAAGAAAGCGTAAAAGAAACGGCGAAAAAGCCCGCAAAAACCGCATCCAAGGCAAAGACACCCGCCAAGGAGAAAGCGGCGGCAAAAGAAAAGGCGCCCGCAAAAGAGAAAGCGGCGGCAAAAGAAAAGGCGCCCGCAAAAGAGAAAGCGCCCGCAAAAGAGAAAGCGCCGGCAAAAGAAAAGGCACCTGCCAAAGAAAAAGCAGCCGCGAAAGAAAAAACAACGGCTAAGGCAAAGGCGCCCGCAAAAGAGAAAGCCCCCGCCAAAGCAAAGGCAAAGGCGGAAGAAAAGCCTGAAGAAAAACCCGAAGAAATAAAGGAAGAAAAGAAAAAAGAAAAGCCCGCAAAGGCGGAAAAAGCGCCTGCGAAGAAAAAAGAAAAAGCTTCAAAGTCAAAGGCAAAAGCGGAAGAACAGCCCGAGGAGCAGGCGCAGGAGCCCTCAGCGGAGCTTCCTTCGGTAGTTACCTATTTTGACAAAAAGCCCGCCATCAAAGCCGTTATCGACAAAGGCAGAGCGGCAGGCAAAATCTCCACACAGGATATAAACAATGTCATAGTCGAGACGGATATCGACATAGATGAGATGGACCGTCTCTATGAGATTTTCGAGATTTACAACATTGAAATTCTCGACGACCTCAACATTGAAGATATTGAAAACTTCGACGTCGAGGTTCCCAAAACACCCTCCGACGGAGCGGACACCGGCGACGAAAAGGCGGTCAACGTTGATGACCCCGTCAAGGCATACCTCAAAGAAATAGGCAGAGTTCCCCTTCTCACCCCCGAGGAGGAGATTGACATCGCCATGACAATAGGTCTTGAAGAAGAGGGAGCCGAAAGGGCAAAACAGCGCCTCACCGAGGCAAACCTGCGCCTTGTTGTCAGCATTGCAAAGCGCTATGTCGGCAGGGGAATGCAGTTCCTCGACCTCATCCAGGAGGGCAACCTCGGTCTTATCAAAGCCGTTGACAAGTTCGACTACACCAAGGGCTTCAAGTTCTCCACCTACGCCACCTGGTGGATAAGGCAGGCAATCACCCGCGCCATAGCCGACCAGGCAAGAACAATCCGCATTCCCGTTCACATGGTTGAAACAATAAACAAGGTCAAAAAAACAAGCACCCTGCTTCTTCACGAGAACGGCAAGGATCCCACCCCCGAAGAAATTGCAGAGCGCCTCGATATGCCCGTTGAAAAGGTCCGCGAGATTCAGCGCGTGGCGCAGGAGCCCGTTTCGCTTGAAACACCCATCGGCGAAGAGGAAGACAGCCACCTCGGCGATTTTATCCCCGACGATGATGCTCCCGCACCGGCAGATGCCGCCTCCTCAATGCTTCTCAAGGAGCAGTTAAACGAGGTGCTCGGCACACTGACCGCCCGCGAAAAGAAGGTTCTTGAAATGCGTTTCGGTCTGCTTGACGGCCGTTCACGCACACTCGAAGAAGTCGGCAAGGAGTTCGACGTCACCCGTGAGCGTATCCGTCAGATTGAGGCGAAGGCGCTTCGCAAACTCCGCCACCCGAGCAGAAGCAAAAAACTCAAGGACTACCTCGACTGATAAAATATGCAAAAACAAAGAGCTTGCAGAGAAAACCTTTGCAAGCTCTTAATTTTATATTTTTTATTATAAGATTTAAAACGATACAATATACCCCGCATCCTCGGGAACAATATCCGGCGTCTGCACATAGGAGCGAAGCAGCTTGAAAAACTCAAATTTAACCGCTTTTCCGCTTCTTGACGCCGTCGGTCTGAGAGCAATTTCCGCCTTGAGCATTGTTATAAGGTCGCCGTTTTCGTCAATGTATGAATCAAAATGATTATACTCAACCTCCGGCATAACAAAGGCGTCAATGTAATCCTCCCTGCTGCCGCCAAGCGGAATAAAAGCCGAAACGCTGTTGTCAAGCATCCATTGCGCGGCGCATTTTCTCAGCTCGCCGGCTGAAAGAACAGAGCTGCTTTTCAAAGTGAAAACTCCCTGCGGTATTTTTCGACAATCGCTTTCATTTCATCCGTCTTTTTCTCAATGTCTGCAACAAGAGCCAGCTGGGTTCTCGCACGCACAAGGTTGTGCTCGGGGTATTCCGTGTGAAAATAAACGTCGCCGTTGAAGTAATCGCCGAGAAAGCGCATTCCGCATTCGAGCGTCATAAGCTTTGCCGAGAAGGGGAGATATTCAATTTCCTTTGCCGTAAGACTTTCTCCCGCCGCCTCAAGGTAGCCCTTTGTGTAAGCGTCAAAAAGCTCAAGACTCAGCGAGACCTTCGAAACGTCCTTTTCATCCTCTGCGGCGGTGTTTGCGCCGAAACGTATGCTGTCGCCGAAATCGTAAAGCGAAAGTCCGGGCATAACCGTGTCAAGGTCAACAATGCAGATTCCTTCGTTTGTTTCGTCATCAAAAAGAACGTTGTTGAGCTTTGTATCGTTGTGCGTAACTGTGAGGGGAAGCTCGCCCTTTTCAAGCAGGTCAACGAGCACGGAGCAGTCGCTCTCACGCGCAAGGATGAACTTCGTTTCCTTTACGGCGTTCTGCGCTCTTCCCGAAAGATTGTCGCTCAGCGCCTTTCTGAAATCGGCAAATCTTGAAACCGTATTGTGAAAATCCGGAATTGTCTCCTCAAGCGAGTCAATGGGGTAGTCTGCGAGCAGGCAGCGGAATGTTCCGAACGCCTTTGCCGCGTTGTAAAACACCTCGCTGTTTTCAATCTGCTGAACCGTGTGAATGCCGTCAATATAGTTGTAGCATCTCCAGCAGGAGCCGCTGTCATCGGTGTAGTAGGAGGAGCCGTCTTTTGTGTAGAATAATTTCAGACACTCGCGTCCGGGGTCTCCGCCGTTCCCGGCAATAACCCTGCCGAGGTATTCGGTAACGCCCCTGACGTTTTTCATAAGCTTTTCAATATCTTTAAAAACATATGTGTTGACGTTTTGCAGAAGATAGTGCTTTTTCTCCCCGCCGTCCTCAAAATCCACACGGTAGGTGGAATGAATATGGCCGTCGGTGAGCTTTTCGCAGCCCGTGAAGCTGCCGCCTAAATCATAAGCGGCAAGGGCGCTGCGGACATCCTGAAAATCGCTCATAAGTCCTCTCCCGCATCAAAGGGCTTTGACTATTGCAAGCGTGTCTCTCGCAATAACAAGCTCTTCGTTTGTGGGTATGACGAACATTTTAAGCTTTGAACCGGGGACGGAGATTTCAACCTCTTCGCCGCGGATGTGGTTTTTCTCTTCATCAATGTCTGTGCCGAGGAAGCGCAGTGAATCTGCGATTCTTGTTCTGTATTGCGGGTTGTTTTCACCGATGCCGCCCGTGAATACAACGGCGTCGATTCCGCCCATTGCCGCGGCAAAGCCGCCGATATATTTTGCAAGCTGGTGGCAGAGCATCGACTCAACAAGCTGAGCCCTCTCATCGCCCGCCTTGGCTCTGTTTTCGATTGTGCGGTTGTCGCTTGTGCCCGCAAGGCCGAGCATACCGCTCTTTTTGTTCATAAGGGTATCCATCTCGTCGGGGGTGAGGTTGCGCGCCTTCATGATTGTTGTAACAATGGCGGGGTCAATCGAGCCGCAGCGCGTGCCCATGAAAATACCTTCAAGAGGGGTAAGACCCATTGTTGTGTCAAGGCATTTGCCGTCTTTGACAGCGGAGATTGAGGAGCCGTTGCCGAGGTGGCAGGTAACAATCTTAGTGCCTTCCGCCTTGCCGCCGAGAAGGTCTATGCAGCGCTGTGAAACATATCTGTGCGATGTGCCGTGGAAGCCGTATCTGCGGATTCCGTCAACCTCATAGAACTCGTAGGGCAGGGCATAGAGATAAGCGTAGTCGGGCATCGTCTGATGGAAGCCGGTGTCAAATACCGCAACCTGAGGCACGGGCATAATCTTTTCGCACGCCTCAATACCCTTGAAGTTGGCGGGGTTGTGAAGGGGACCGAACTTGAAGCACTCCTTGATTGCCTCTTTGACGGCGTCGGTAACAAGCACGGAGGATGAGAACTTTTCTCCGCCGTGAAGCACGCGGTGGCCTACCGCTTCGATTTCGTCAGTCGATTCAATAACGCCGTTTTCTTTGCTTACAAGCGTTTCGAGAACAAGGTGAATCGCCTCGTTGTGGTCCGCCATAAGGTGGCTTTCTTTAATGTTTTTGGACTCGTCCGAAGGAACTTTATGCGTGAACGTCGCATTCGCGTCGCCTATCTGCTCGCATATGCCCTTTGCAAGCACGTGCTCGTTTGACATATCCATAAGCTGATATTTGAGCGATGAACTGCCTGCGTTGATAACAAGAATCTTCATAGAATACACACTCCAGATAAAAAATTTTTTCAATAGTCTTGAAAATCAAATAAACCTGTTATATTATATACATAACCCCGTTTTTTTGCAAGCAAAATTTTAATGCTTCATTTTCGTTAAATATGTAGGATTGTTTGAGGAGCTTTTTAATGACTGTTTACGGCACAATTGCAGAATACAACCCGTTCCACAGCGGTCACAAATATCTGCTTGACAGAATGCATATAAACAGCGAAGACAGCGTAGTTGTGATTATGAGCGGCAATTTCGTTCAGCGCGCCGAGCCCGCGTGTATGCTCGCCTCTTCAAGGTGCGAGTCGGCACTGCGTAACGGCGCCGATTTAATCATACAGCTGCCTTTGCCTTGGTCTGTCTCCGGAGCGCAGAATTTTGCGCGCGGCAGTGTCAGCCTTCTCAAAGCCACCAACATAGTCGACACCCTCTGCTTCGGCAGCGAAAACGGCAACATTTCCGCCCTTCTTAACATAGCTCAATGCCTGCGCGATGAAGAAACAATCAAACTTATGAAGAATTACCTGAGCACGGGTATTTCCTTCGCAAACGCAAGGCAGAGAGCCGTCAGAGACAATTATCCGGGTCTCGCCCCCATACTTGACAATCCCAACGACAATTTAGGCATAGAATACCTCAACGCAATGCTCGAACTCGACGCCACAATGTCGCCCATGTGCATCAAACGCTACGGAGCGGGGCACGACTCAAACGACATCGGCGCCACCGCCTCGGGCAAAATGCTGCGCAAGCTTATGCTCGCCGGCGAAGATGTCAGCCCCTATATGCCCAAAACCGCCTTCGATGTTTATGCGCGCGACCGCGAACAGCGCAAAATTTCCGGCGGTATGCAGTCAATCGAAAACACCATTCTTTACAAACTGCGCACCACAACCGCGCAGGAGATTGCCGTTTGCCCCGACATTTCCGAGGGCATCGAGAACTGCATTGTCAACGCCGCAAGGGACGCCCGCACAATAGATGAGCTCTATTCAATAGCAAAAAGCAAACGCTACTCTCACGCAAGAATCAGGCGCATTGTCATGAGCGCCTTCCTCGGCATTGTCGCTGAGGACTGCACCGGTCTTCCGCCATACATAAAGGTTCTCGGCTTTAACGAGAGGGGCAGGGAGCTTATGCGCGACCTTCGCGAAAAGGCGGATCTACCGATTATCACAAAATACGCCGACTCCAAAAAGCTTGATGAGAGAGGCAAAAGAATATACGACCTCGAATGCAAAGCGGCAGACATCTACGCTCTGTCGTTCTGGCCCGCCTTGCCCTGCGGCACGGAGCAGAGGCAGCGCCCCGTCAAACTCAGGAGCGATTCTCCCGTTGAAATGTCGGTGGATGAGGCGGAACGCGCAGCAGCAAACGCCAACGAAGATCCTGACGATGAAGATGCAATCTACGAGGAGCAGGAGAAGAAGCCCGAGAAAAAAGAAAGACGTCTTTTCGGGCGCAACAGAAAAGAGTAATAATTTTTATACTGCAATTTATTTCCGGTTTCCGGCGGTCGCCCGTCTGGAACCGGATTTTTGTTTTATTATATATATATTTATGCGTGTATTTTTATAATATTTTCTAAAATTTTTAAATTTATAAAAATTTTTCTTGACTTTTAAAAAGCGCTGTGCTATTATTTCAATCCATGATTATAATGGCATTGTGTGCGCTCTGTTATTTTTATGCCTTTTCGCTTTATAGGGTATAAATAATAATTTTTAATGCTGTCGGCGCAGCGTGCCTTCATCATGACCTCTCTTCCGGCGCCTGCCGGAATGCAGATTTCAAAGAACGGAGTGATTTGTCTATGCAGAATCAAAAACTTGCCGAAAAGCTCAACCTCAAACCGATTGAACGCGGTTCAAAGGTTCGTTACAGCTACGGCAAAATCAATGAGGTTATGGATATGCCCAACCTTATTGAGGTTCAGAAGTCTTCTTACAACTGGTTTATCGAGAAAGGACTTCGCGAAGTTTTCCGCGATATGGCGGACATCACCGATTATTCCGGCAACTGGGTTCTCAAGTTCATCGATTACAGAATGGATGACAAACCCAAGTATACGGTCAGAGAGTGCAAAGAGAGAGATGCCACCTATGCTGCGGCAATGCGTGTCACCGCTCAGCTCTACAACAAAGAGACCGGCGTCATCAAAGAGTCAGAAGTCTATATGGGCGACTTCCCTCTTATGACCGAAAGCGGCACCTTTGTCATAAACGGCGCAGAGCGTGCAATAGTCTCTCAGCTTATCCGTTCCCCCGGCGTCTATTTCAATATGGACCACGACAAGACCGGTATTGAGCTTTACTACAGCACCATCAACCCCAACAGGGGCGCCTGGCTCGAATACGAAACGGATATAAACGACATCTTCTATGTCCGTATCGACAAAAACCGCAAGCTTTACATCACAACCTTCCTGCGCGCCCTCGGCAAGCTTGAAAGCGATGAGGCGGATGTTCACAACTACAACTGCACTCTTCAGCTCAGCTCCAATCAGGATATCCGCGATTTCTTCGGCAATGACCCCAAGATTGAAGCGACCCTTGAAAAGGATGAAACCAAGAACACCGAAGAAGCCCTTATGGAAGTGTTCAAAAAGCTCCGCCCCGGCGAGCCCGCAACCCTCGATTCTGCAAAACAGCAAATAGACAACCTCTTCTTCGACCCCCACCGCTACGATATTTCAAGAGTAGGTCGTTATAAATACAACAAAAAGCTCTCCATGCTCAACCGCCTTCCCGGCTGCAAGGTCGCACAGCCCGTCATCAATGAAGAGACAGGCGAGCTTCTTGCCGAGCCCGGTGAAGTTCTCACCAAAGAGAAGGCAATCGAGATTGAGCAGGCAGGCATCATCAAGGTCGTTGTTGACGTAAACGGAAGCGAACTGTTCGTCATCTCCAACGGCATGGTTGATATCAGACCCTTCCTTCCCGACAGCATTTCGGAAGAGGATCTTTACAACGCAGGCATCAACGAGAAGGTCCGTTACTGCATTCTCAAAGAAGTCCTTGCCGAGTGCGGCGATGACGCCGAAGCTCTTAAAGCAAAGCTTGCAGAGCGCTGCGACGACCTTATCCCCAAGCACATCATCGTTGATGACATCCTTGCATCCGTAAACTACGTCAACTGCCTTACAAAGCGAGTAGGCAACCTTGACGATATAGACCATCTCGGCAACAGAAGAATCCGCTCCGTAGGCGAGCTTCTTCAGAACCAGTTCAGAATCGGTATTGCCAGAATGGAAAGAGTCGTGCGCGAAAGAATGACAATTCAGGCGCAGGAGGATGACGACAAAATCACTCCCCAGACTCTCATAAACATCAGACCGATTATGGTAGCCATCCGTGAGTTCTTCGGTTCATCTCCGCTCTCACAGTTTATGGACCAGGTCAACCCGCTTTCGGAGCTTACGCACAAGCGCCGTCTGTCGGCACTCGGCCCCGGCGGTCTTTCAAGAGACCGCGCAGGCTTCGAAGTCCGCGACGTTCACTACACCCACTACGGCAGAATGTGCCCGATTGAAACCCCCGAAGGTCCCAACATCGGTCTTATCTCCTACCTCGCAACATTCGCAAGAATCAACGAATACGGCTTTGTTGAAGCACCGTTCAGAAAAATCGACAAAGCAACAGGCGTTGTTCTCGATGAAGTCCGCTATATGACTGCCGACGAAGAGGACGAATTCGTTGTCGCACAGGCAAACGAACCCCTCGATGAAAAGGGCAGGTTCGCAAGAACAAAAATCAACGCCCGCTACAAAGACGCTCTTCTTGAATGCGACGCGTCAAAAGCGGATTATATGGACGTTTCGCCCAAGATGCTCGTCTCCGTCGCTACCGCGATGATTCCCTTCCTCGAGCACGACGACGCAAACCGCGCGCTCATGGGCTCGAACATGCAGAGACAGGCAGTTCCCCTTATGAAGACCCAGGCACCCATGGTAGGCACGGGTATGGAATACAAAGCGGCGGTTGACTCCGGCGTATGCCTTCTTGCCAAAGAGCCCGGCACCGTCACCAAGATTGACGCAGACGGCGTCGATGTAATGGGCGACAACGGCGAAATGAAGCATTACACCGTCACCAAGTTCATGCGCTCCAACCAGGGCACCTGCGTTAACCAGAGACCCATCGTTGAAGTCGGTCAGCACCTCAACGCCGGCGATGTCATCGCAGATGGTCCCGCAACCGACCACGGCGAAATCAGCTTAGGCAAAAACGCTCTCATCGGCTTTATGACCTGGGAGGGCTACAACTACGAAGACGCTGTTCTTCTTAACGAAAGACTTGTCCGTGAAGATGTTTACACATCAATTCACATTGAAGAATACGAAACAGAGGCAAGAGAGACCAAGTTAGGTCCGGAAGATATCACAAGAGATATCCCCAACGTCGGTGAAGACGCTCTTGCAAACCTTGACGAAGACGGTATCATCCGCATCGGCGCAGAGGTTCACTCGGGCGACATTCTTGTCGGTAAGGTTACCCCCAAGGGCGAAACCGAGCTCACCGCAGAAGAGAGACTTCTCCGCGCAATCTTCGGCGAGAAGGCAAAAGAGGTCAGAGACACCTCCCTCAAGGTTCCTCACGGCGAATACGGCATTGTTGTCAATGTTGAAGTCTTCACCAGAGAGAACAGCGACGAGCTTTCACCCGGCGTAAACAAAAAGGTTCGCTGCTACATTGCGCAGAAGCGTAAGATTTCCGTCGGCGATAAAATGGCGGGCCGCCACGGTAACAAGGGCGTTGTTTCCAGAATCCTTCCTCAGGAGGATATGCCCTTCCTTCCCGACGGCACACC
>JAEEYU010000069.1 GCA_016288315.1 Clostridiaceae bacterium
AAGATAAACGGCTACTCTGTCGAGCAGTCTGTTAAGGTTGTCAAGCATGGAAATCATACCCTGCATTGCGATATAGCCCTTGCCGATGCAGGCAACGGCGTTGACATTGCCGTCAAAGAGGTCGCGGGCGAGTTTCATATTCTTGAATTCCATCTTTGCTCTGTAATTGTCGCAGCCGCATTTGATTGTGACAAGGCGGTGATCCTTGCAGCGGATTGTAACTGCGGGACCGTCTTTTATGCTGAACAGAATGTTGCCGTCAACAATGTTGCTTGCGGTGAACTTGCCGATTTCATCGTTGTTTGCTATCTGCGAGATGGCAACGCCGATAACGCCGAGCATAACCTGTGTGCTGATGTTGAAGAAATCTTCATCCTCAAGGTCTGCGGGCTCGGGACGGAGATATTTGTTGAGAAGGTCTGTCAGAGCGGTGAAATCCTTGAGAAGGAAACCGATGTGGGTAAAGCCCTTTGAGGGGATGGGTGTTGTTGTGCCGTCAATAAGGCCGTTGAATTTTTCGCAGGAGCTGAACGGAAGCTTTACGTCAACCTTTTTGCAGCCCTGGTCCATTCTGCACTTGCCGTTTTTGAAGGTGAGAGTAGCGCTGGGGCCGCCTTTAACCTCAAAGCCGATTCTTATGGGCTTTTTGTTTGTGAGAAGCGAGGGTGCCTCCGGTGCAAGCTCGCAAAGGTTTTCGAGCGCGCCCAGTATTGCATACATATTGATGTATGCGAGGGTTTTCTGGTCAATCAACTGAAATTCCTCCTTAGTCTGATTTGAATATTGTCTCTATTTTTGCCTTGCAAGAATATTCACTTAATATTATCAAAATAATTATTAAATGTCAATAAAGAACAGCAGTTTCAGACAAAAATATTGTTAATTTTCAACATAAATGTTAAAACGGCGGACCGTGTTATACAGTCCGCCGTGAATTTGCAGTTTTTTACGGTTATCTCATTGTGGCTATTGCAACGGTAACCACGCTCAGAACAAGCAGAGCGACAAGCACAATTGCGATGATTCTTATAATCAAAGAACGCTTTTTGTTCAACTTTTTAACCTCCGAAACATTTTTCTTTTGTCATTTTACGCCGTTTCGGCCGTTATGTCAATAAATCGGCAAACATAATTTAATTTGTTGTAATAATGCGTTTTATATGATAAAATTATTTGATTAAGTTTATGAAAAGGAGTCTGCCATGAATAACATCAATCTGCCCGAAGTAATAAAAGACGGAAAATTTGACCGTGATGGCACGGCCGCACTGCTCTGGAAATATGAATACGGCTCTCCCCTGCCGATGCCCGAAAAAACCGAATTTGAACAGACGGAGCGAATCGACAGGTTCTGCGCCGGCAAAGCGGAATACACAATTGTCAGGGCGACAATCACCGTAAACGGCAAAACGGCTTCGTTCCCCATGCATGTTTGCCGCCCGTCAGGCGAAGGAAAATACCCGACAGTGGTCTTTCTCAACTTCCGCCCGCTTGTGCCCGACAAATATCTGCCTGCGGAAGAGATTATTAACAGAGGAATTGCATTTGTTTCAATCTGCTACACCGATGTTGCGGGCGATGACGATGATTTTGAGAGCGGAATTGCTCATCTTTTCAACATTGACAGAAACGAGCCGACAGCTCCCGGCAAAATAATGCTCTGGGCTCTTGCCGCAAGATGCGCCGCAAACTACCTTGAAAACTGTGATTTTGCAGATATGAAAAACCTTGCGGTTGCGGGTCATTCAAGACTGGGTAAAACCGCGCTTGTTACCGGTGCGCTCGACAGCAGATTCAGATTCATTTATTCAAACAACGCCGGCTGCTCGGGCGACTCTCTTTTCAGAGGAAAGGAGAGCAGAAGCGAGCATATTGCCGACATCACAAAGAATTTCCCCTACTGGTTCTGTCCGGATTTCAGACAGTTTGCAAACCGTGACGACGAGGTGCCGTTTGACCAGCATTTTCTTCTTGCGCTCAACGCAGACAGAAACATTTACATCACCTCGTCGATGGAAGATATCTGGGCAAATCCCGGTGCGCAGCTTGCGTGCTGCCGCGCCGCCTCGCCCGTTTGCAGACTTTACGGGAGAACGGGAATTGACGAGAGTGAAATCAAGGAAATGCCGTTTTTCACTCATTCCGGAAGCATAGGTTATCACGCCCGCCCCGGCGTTCATTATATGAGCAGATACGACTGGAATCTGTTTATCGACTACCTTCAGAAACATAAAAATGCTTAAAAAGAACGATATTGTAAAACTCAGCATAGAAAACTGCACCCTGCAGGGCAGCGGTGTGGGAAGATATGACGGGCTTGCCGTTTTTGTGCCGATGACGGCTAAGGGCGACGAGATTGAAGCGCATATTCTTAAGGTCAAACCGAATTGCGCTTTTGCCAAGGTGCATTGCGTCACAAAGCCCTCACCCGACAGAATCGAGCCGGACTGCTCCGCCTATTCAAAATGCGGCGGCTGTGTGTTCCGCCACATTGATTATGGGGCGGAGGCAAAAATAAAACAGCAGTTTGTTGTTGATTCTTTCAAAAGAATAGGCGGAATTGACATCACACCCGAACCGATAATTGCTTTTTCGGGCAGAACGGGCTACCGAAACAAGGCACAGTTCCCTGTTGAAAAGACAGACGACGGACTTAAAATCGGCTTTTTTTCGACGCACAGCCACAGGGTCGTTGAGTGCAGGAGCTGCCCGCTTCAGCCGGCGGAATTTGAGAACATACTGAACGCTTTTGAAAAATATGCGGTAAAAAATAACATAAGCGTTTATGACGAGACAGCTCACAGCGGGCTTCTGCGGCACATCTGCCTGCGTAAAGCCGCCGCCACGGGCGAAGTTATGGTTTGCGCCGTGATAAACGGCAAAGCCCTTCCCCGTGAGGACGAGCTTGTTAAGACTCTTACAGACTGCGACAGTTTGATAAAAAGCATTGTAATTAATGTAAATAAAGAAAAAACAAATGTTATATTCGGCAAAACCTGCCGCAACATTTTCGGCAGCGGATATATAGAAGATGTTTTATGCGGCTGCAGGTTCAGAATCTCAATGCTCTCGTTTTACCAGGTGAACCCCGCCCAGGCGGAAAAGCTATACAGCAAGGCGGCAGAATATGCCGGGCTCAGCGGCAGCGAGACGGTGCTCGACCTCTACTGCGGAACGGGAACAATCGGGCTGACCATGGCAAAAAAGGCGAAGAAGGTTATCGGCGTTGAGATAGTGCCCGAGGCGATTGAGGATGCGAAAACAAACGCCGTTCTCAACAGCGCCGTAAATGCGGAGTTCATCTGCGCCGATGCCTCCGAAGCAGCCGGAAAACTTGAAAATGACGGTGTAAGACCGGATGTTGTTGTTCTTGACCCGCCGAGGAAGGGCTGTTCAAAGGATGTTTTGCAGACGGTTGCGAAGATGAGTCCGGACCGAATAGTTTACATCTCCTGCGACCCCGCAACGCTTGCGAGGGACTGCGTTGTTCTGGACGAGCTCGGATACAGTGTCAACGCTGTCTGCCCCGTGGATATGTTCCCCGGCTGCGGACATGTGGAGACGGCGTGCTTGCTGTTACGGCATTGAATTACCCTGTCGTCAGATGTATTTATACAGCTATATGACTGTTACCCGCTCAGGGGAAGGCATAAAGTGCTATTGCATAAAAACAATAAGAACTTATAAAGGTAATTTGCAATGAACAAAACAAACAACCCTATGTTAAAGCCGTATGCACAAAAACTGCGCAGTGAAATGACAAAAGAAGAAAGGCATTTGTGGTATGACTTTCTGAAAACACTGCCGATAAACGTGAACCGTCAGAAGGTAATCGGAAAATACATTGTTGATTTCTATATTGCGTCTGCCAAAACTGTAATTGAACTTGACGGTTCTCAACACTATGAAACAGAAGGAATAAACTCTGATAAAGAGCGTGATGCTTTTTTAAATGATTTGGGAATATCAGTTCTGAGATATTCAAATGATGATGTCAACAATAATTTTGACGGAGTTTGTGAAGATCTATTGAACAGGCTTCCCCTTGAGGGGAAGCTGTCACGCAGTGACTGATGAGGTGATGTTATTGCCAAACGGAACCTTATTTCTGCTTATTATCGGCAATACACCTCATCCGGCTTCGCTGCGCTCAACCACCTTCCCCTCAAGGGGAAGGCAAATTATGCTTCAACTATTTTTGTAAATAATAATAAAGAAACGGAGATTATTTATGACAAACGAAGACATCAAAGTTTGGGGAATACACACTCAAAATGACGCTCTTTTTCTTAAAGACAACATTATCGCTATCGGATGGAGAGAAATGGGTAATCTATCTTTATTAATTCAAGATAGAGAAGCATTTAAAGAAAACTATATTCTAACCTATCCTGAAGCAAAAAAAGGAGGCATTTCAAATGTTGCAGGTATGTTATATCGCTTTTGTTATGAAATGCAGATTGGCGACTATGTTGTTTTTCCATCAAAAACAAATCGAGAAATAAATATCGGTAAAATTGAAAGTGACTACATATATGATGCTTCTCAGCCTGAATATGTTCAAACAAGAAAAGTTAAATGGTTAAAGCACCTGCCTCGAACTCATTTTTCTCAAGGCGCTCTATATGAAATTGGCTCTGCTATGACATTATTTTCTGTCAAAAACTATGCTGATGAATATATTATGGCGCTGAATAATAAAGCAAAGCAAATAGATCTTGATACGGATGATAAAAGTATCGGTGCAACTGCAGAAAGTATAATAGAAACCACAAAAGATTTTATTTTAAAAGAATTAAGCCGTCAGCTTAAAGGATATGATTTGGAAAATTTTGTAGCTGACCTTCTCAGAACTATGGGGTATAGGACTATTGTCTCCCCGCACGGTGGTGACAGCGGTATTGATATTACAGCATATAAAGATGAACTTCCTCCTCGTATATTAGTTCAGGTAAAAAGCCAAGACGGAGATATAAAAGAAGCAACGATTCAATCATTGAAAGGCGCAATGCGAGAAGGAGATTACGGTTTGTTTGTCACTCTCTCAAATTACACTAAAAACGCTCAAAAATATTTAGACAGCACACCGATTATTCGTGGTATAAACGGAACTGAACTCGTTGAACTAATATTAAAATATTATGACGATTTAAGTGATAAATATAAAAAAATGATTCCTCTTAAAATGGTTTATATTCCCGTTCTTAATGAAGAATAATTACAAATAAGAAAGGCAATCAATATGTCAACCGATTTTGAAAAGCAGGTGATTTCGGACCCTTCGGGGTTTGTTGTTCTGGCAGATTTTGTGCCGGGAATCATTCAGGAGATAAGATACCACTCAACATATAATTTCATAGGCGAAAGAATTGACGGCTACGAAGAACCGTGCGCCCTTCTGACAATCGAGGCGGCGCGTGCGCTCAAATCGGCGGCAAATGAGCTTAACGTGCGCGGCTACCGTTTTAAAGTATTTGACGCATACCGCCCCGCAACGGCTGTAAAGCATTTTGTTCTGTGGGGAATTGAGGACACCGACATACGGATGAAGCCGTATTTTTACCCTGACCTTGCAAAGCAGGAGCTTTTCAGCAAGGGCTACATCGCCAAGCGCTCAAGCCACAGCAGAGGGAGCGCAGTTGACCTGACCCTGCTGGATATGGCAACGGGCAAAGAGCTTGATATGGGCTCTCCGTTTGATTTTTTCGGTCCCGTATCGCACCCCGACTGCACATCAATTACTGATGAACAATATGAAAACCGGATGATTCTTCGCAAGGTTATGCTGAGAAACGGCTTTGCTCCGCTGGACTGCGAGTGGTGGCACTTTATGCTCGAGGACGAGCCGTATCCCGACACATATTTTGATTTCCCCGTTTCAACACAATACCTTAAAAAATAACGGTAAGACCGTATATCCTGCGGAGTTTATTATGGCAAAAACAAGCAATTTCAAAAAAAGAATAATATCACTGAGCATCTGTCTGCTCATCGCTCTCAACTGCGTGGTTGCCGTTTCGGCTGTGAGCATTAACAGCGGGCTTACCGCACTGCGCGGTCAGTGGGCTCGTTCCGAGGGTCCTTCGGCAGGCGGAATGAGTCTTGAATACAGTTACTTTGTGCCTGCATCGGACGGCCCCTGCCCCCTTGTTGTTCTGCTTGGCGGCGCAGGCGAAGGCACGCCCTCCGGCAACGAGCTCAAGGCAAACAAATTTGCCAACTGGTCAAGCGACGAGTTCCAGTCAAGAGTTCCGAACGGCGCAGGTATGTATATTCAGATTCTCAAAGCGCCCGAGCCGGTTTATTTTGACACCTGCCCTCTTGCGCCGATGTTTGCCGCAATACAGGATTTTGCGGCAAACCACAATGTTGACAAAAGCAGGATTATTGTCGGCGGCTGGTGCATAGGAGCAAGCGGCGCGGCGAGGCTGGCAACTCAACATCCCGACTTTTTTTCGGGACTTATTCTTTTTTCACCGAGGACGATAATCACAGACTCTGAGGCAAGAACAATCAGGAATATGAAGGTATGGGTTCTTGCCTGCGACGGCGACACCTACTCGCCCTACCTCACCTACGGCTACCCGTCGTGGCAGAATATTACACAGAACACGGCAAATAAAAGCAACGTGCGGTGCACCACCAGCACCACCGCTCCGAGGGCGGCGCTGCTGCTCAACCACGAGACGTGGCGGCTTGCGGAATATGATTTTTCGCCCTCTGTTCTCGGAGATTTTACCAACCTGAAAACCGTTGACGGCAACAACAATACAATAAACAGCCCGACGATGATAAGCTTTATGACGGCTTATAAATCAGGCGAAGAACCGCCCGAGACCGAAACGGAGACGGAAACCGAAACCGAAACGGAAACAAAAACGGAAGTCACAGCCGAAACCGAAGCAAGTGAAACGGCGGACAGTAAAGAAACAAGTGAAAATACAGCCGTTGAAAAAGCCGCTCCCGAAGAGAAGGGCGCACGCCTGCAGAAGCCCGTTGTTTTGCTGATTGCAGTCGGTATGACTGCAATTATTGCGGGCGGGGTTGTGATTATTGAAAAGAGAAAGAAGAACAAGTCATAGAAAGCATAAGAAAAAAATGGTAGATTTAATTATTTTCCCCAACTCTTTTTTTGAAAAAAGAAAACCGGATGAAGATTTTCAAAATGAGTATAACTCTGTTTTATCATCGGGGCTTTTTAAAATAATGCTGTTCGACTATTATGAGTGGTTTGATAATAACACTCTTAAAATTATTAATCCGACATCCGAAAAGCATAACGCAGTTTACAGAGGATGGATGATGAAACCGGAAAAATATAGTGATTTCTATAATGCTCTTTCCGACTTTGGCATTAAGCTTTTAACAACCCCCGAACAATACAGTTTATTTCATCTGTTTCCCAATGCTTATGACACTATCAAAGATGACACCGCAAAAGCGGAGTTTTACCCCTTGCATAAAAAAATAGATGTTGAACACCTTAAAAAAGATTTCGGTCGATTTATGGTAAAGGATTACGTCAAATCTGTAAAAGGAACTGACTTCCCCAAGTTTTTTGACAAAAATACTACACAGCAAGATTTTGACAGGTGGATGGACGTTTTTTATAAATATCGCGGAAACCTTTTAACAGGAGGATTGTGTATAAAAGAATTTCTTAATCTGCGTCAATACGGCGGATGTTCAAATGAGTATAGGGTGTTCTATATAAACAACAAAATTGCAACCGTAAGTCGCAATTCCGGTCAAGGCAATTATTGTCCCGAACCACCAAAGGAATTACTTAAGAAATACAGTTGTCTTGAAAGCCCGTATTATACGGTTGATTACGCAGAAATCGATGATGGAACTTGGAAAATAATCGAGGTCGGTGACGGTGGTGTTTCCGGACTTTCGGATAATCAAGATTATGATATATATTTCCGGACTTTGTTTAATCTATTAAACATATAAAATATAAGGAGAGATAAATGTTTTATTTTCTTATACCAACGCTGATGTCATACAACTTTTTCCTGATTGCCGCCGCGGTTGTTCCCGCCGTTTTTCTTATGGTGAAGGCATACCGCTCCGACAAGCTTGAAAAGGAATCAAAAGCGATGCTGTGGAGTCTTACAAAGGCGGGCATTTTCTCCTCACTGATAGCCCTTGTCGAGGAGCGCGTGCTCTGTTTTGTGCTTGACCGAACGGTTGCCAAAGAGAGCTTTATCTACAACATAATTCTCTATTTCGGCATTGTTGCGTTTGCGGAGGAGAGCTCGAAATATTTTATGTTGAAACGCTGTTCGTGGCACTCGCGTGAATTCAACTGCCGCTATGACGGAGTAGTATATGCGGTTTTTGTATCGCTCGGCTTTGCATTGTGGGAAAACATAAGCTACGTTATGGCATACGGTGCGGGCACGGCTGTTGTGCGTGCGGTAACGGCAATACCCGGTCACGCCTGTTTCGGCGTGTTTATGGGAGTATTCTACGGCGCGGCAAAAAGATTTGAGCGCAGAGGCAGCAAAGGCGCATCGAAATTCTGCAGAATTCTCAGTGTGGTTTTGCCCGCGCTGATACACGGCGCTTACGATTATATTGCGACATCACAGACAAGCGCTCTTTATTTCATCTGCTTTATTGCAGTGCTGTTTGTTATTTCATATATTCTTGTGGGCAAGACATCAAAAGAAGACAGTTACATTTAAGACGGGAGAATTATTATGGACACACTCCAACTTGCAAAACAGAGAAGAAGCGTGCGGACCTTTGACGGCAATCCGCTCAGCGCACAGGACAGAAAAGCGATTGAGGACTTTGTCAGATCAATATCCAATCCGTTTAATCAGAGTGTTGAGTTTGTTCTGCTCGATGCAAAAGAGAACGGGCTGAACACTCCCGTAATCAAGGGCGAAACCCTCTACATCGCCGCTAAAATTCGGAAGGCGCCATACAGTGAAGAGGCCTTCGGTTATTCATTTGAGCAGCTTGTGCTTTTTGCGCAGTCTCTCGGCATAGGCACCACCTGGATAGGCGGCACAATGAAGCGTGAGCTGTTTGAAAACGCGGCAGGCGTCAAAGGAAATGAAAGAATGTATTGTATGAGCCCTCTCGGCTACCCTGCAAAAAAGATGTCGATTATTGAGACGACAATGCGCAAAGGCGTCAGGGCGGACAAGCGCAAATCTGCCGGAGAGCTGTTTTTTGAAAAGGATTTTTCGACTCCGTTCAGGACAGATGACAAAACTATTGCGGACGCGCTTGAAGCGGTCAGAATCGCTCCCTCGGCGGTCAATATGCAGCCGTGGAGAATTGTTGCCGACGGCGGCAGATATCATTTTTATCTCAGCCATAAAAAAGGTTACGACGAAAATGCCGACTGGGATATTCAGAAGGTGGATATGGGAATAGCACTGTGCCATTTTATGAATATTGCAGGCGGAGAGCTTGTTGTTGAAAACCCCGGAATCAGAACAGAAAACGGAGTTGAATACACGGCGACTGTTGTTCTTTGAGAAAATGACTTTTCTTTCGTTTTATTCATCGCCTGTCGGAGAAATCACGCTTGCCTCCGACGGTGAACATCTGACTGGTTTATGGTTTGACGGTCAGAAGCATTACGGTTCAACGATAAACGATGAACCGATTGAAAAGACTCTGCCGGTATTCGGGCGGACGGCGGAATGGCTGGATATATATTTCGGCGGCGGGGTGCCGTCTTTCACTCCGCCCGTAAAGCTTGCGGGAACGGTTTTTCAGTTGAGCGTATGGGAGATACTCAAAGCGATTCCTTACGGTCAGACCGTAACCTACGGTGAAATTGCCAAAGCGCTTGCAAATCAGAAAGGAATCCGCTGTGTTTCCGCTCAGGCGGTCGGCGGAGCTGTCGGTCTCAACCCGGTTTCAATAATCGTGCCCTGCCACAGAGTGCTCAGAAAAGGCGGCTGCCTTACCGGTTATGCCGGCGGAACGGACAAAAAAGCATATTTGCTTAACCTTGAAAAATCAGAATTCAAAGCGGTCTGAATTATGTGTGAGATAAAAATAAACGACGCAGACAAAACTGCAGCCGTTTTTGCAGAAAAAGGAGATAAGCTCTCCGACATTCTCAGAGAAAACGGTTTTTTTATTGACATGCCCTGCGGCGGAAACGGAACCTGCGGAAAATGCACCGTTACGGTAAACGGCAGGGAAGAATCTGCGTGCCGGTATATTATTAATGAAGATATTTCTGTTGTTCTGCCCGTAAGCGGGAGCGTTTCCGCGCCCGAAGGCGACCGGGCTTTAACCGTTAATGCGGATAAAAAATGCCTTGTTCTCGACATCGGCACTTCAACTCTTGCCCTGGCTCTTGTTGCGATTGAAAGCGGAAAAGCGGAAGGAGTTTTCTGCTGCGCAAACTCACAGCGCATGTTCGGCGCGGACATTATGGCAAGAATTGAATACTGCCGCAAAAACGGCGTTTCGAAGTTGCAGAGCGCCGTTATATCCGACATAAACCGGCTTATCGGAAAGCTGAATATAAAAGAAAAGCTTCCGCTTTATGTTGCGGGCAACACGACAATGCTTCACATCTTTTTCGGTGTTGACTGTTCATCGCTCGGAGCAGCGCCATATACACCCGTTTTTCTTGAATCAAAAACGGCGGACGGCAGAAGTCTCGGATTGAACAATGTGAGCGAAGTAATATCACTGCCCTGTATTTCGGCGTTTGCGGGTGCGGATATTACCGCAGGGCTTAATTATGTTCCTGTGCCGGAAGGCGGAAAATACAACCTGCTTGTTGACCTCGGCACAAATGCGGAAATCGCTCTTTACAACGAAAGCTCCTGCCTGTGCACTTCGGCAGCCGCCGGGCCCTGCTTTGAGGGGGCAAACATCTCGTGCGGAATGAGTGCGACAGAAGGCGCGGTATATGCTTATCAGAACGGCAGAGCCCTGGTGACAAGCGGAGGCGAGGCAAAGGGAATATGCGGCACGGGACTTATTGACATTGTTGCTTTTCTGCTCGAAGAAGGCAAAATTGACGCCTCAGGTTTTATGGAGTGCGGAGAATATGAAGTTGCAGACGGAGTAAGCGTAACTCAGGAGGATATAAGGCAGTATCAGCTTGCGAAATCCGCAGTCCGTTCGGCAACAGAAGTCCTTTTAAAGCGTTCGGGCATCACATCTGACAACATAGAAAACGTTTTTGTTTCCGGCGGCTTTTCGGAGGGCTTCAATGTTGAAAGCGCCGTTAAGACGGGACTTATCCCCGAAGAATTCAGGAGCAGGTGCAAATCTGCAGGTAACAGCAGTATGCTCGGCGGAATAAAATACGCCTGTTCGGGTGTTCTGCCTGCGTTTATCGGCAGTGCGAAATATATTGACCAGGCAGATGACGATGATTTTTCGAAGGCGTTTATAAAGAATATGCAATTCGGACATTAATCAGATATATTTACAGACGAAGAAAAGGCAGGGGGTAAACCTCTGCCTTTAATGTTTTTATTGAGTTTGTTCCGCCTCGCTGTCGAGGGTGTCGAGGTAGTTGCTTATCATACTGCTTCTGCGTTCGGAAAGCTCGTAATACATCTGGATTCTCTTTTTCTTTGAGATGGGCCAGAGCATTTTGGGAACAATGCCGAGTGCGCTTGTAACAAGCGGAACGACAGTGCAAAGATAGAACAGCCACTTTTTGGTTCTTGCATCCTGAGTGCCGACCTTGAGACCCTGAACGTAACCGACACGCTTCATAACGAGGTTGTTGATGGTGCCCATAAAGATGCCCTGGAGCTTCTGAACAAGACCCTTGGCAACGCCTGTGGTTGCCTCCATACGGTAGCCGTGCTTCCACTCGCAGTAGTCCATTGCCTCGTTCCACAAATCGGCGTTGATAACCTTGTTGACACCGAAGAGAAGTTTGCTGAGGAATTCGGTTATACCGTAACCGGTAAGCATCGGTTTGAGTTTGAGATAGTTCTTGTTTGTTATTCCCAGCAGGAAGAAACCGAAGGTGACGGCGTCGCCATACATATCGGAACCGACCCAGAGGAATTTTGAAGAGAAACGTTTGCGAAGAGGAGCGACGAAGGCGTAGGAAATACTGCCTACGGGACCTGAAATGCCGCTGACAAGCGCTTTTAATGTGTTTATCATCGAGTTCTGACCGAAGACATCTATCCAGTAATTGTCCTGGCTGGTGCCTACGCCGAAGCCAGCGAGGAAGTCGGAAAGGCACATAAGCAGAACGGGATAGTTCGTGAAAATTGCCTTGAAGCCCTCTTTGACGCTCGGTCTTTCGATGGATTGGGGAACTCTCTCTTTTGAAGTCAGGAAGAACCAGAGTGTGAATGCGGATGAAATCAGCGCACATCCGACGCCCATTCCCATGAATATACTGCGAAGCTGAATCTTCCATCTGCCTGTAGTTACCATATCATACATAAAACCGAATATGTATCTCGGCATATCTTCGCCCATATAGCCGGTGAGGAGCTCCGCAAGAGTAATCAGGCGGACACGCTCATTCGGGTTGGGCGTAATCGTGGACATATATCCGCTTCGGGCAACGCCGGTAAAGGTGTTTGCCGTTTCGGTAAAGACACTGAAAACATAGTAGAAAATCAGTTTCGGAATGTATGTTGCAGCCGTATTGGGGAAGAAATAGGGTATAAACCAATAGAGAAGACCGATTAAGGTCATGGGAATCTGGAAACCGACAAGGTAGGGACGGAATTTGCCGATTCTTGTTCTTGTATTGTCAACAATTGCCGAAATAAAGGTGTCGTTGATAATATCCCAGGCGCCTGTGAAAATGCCGACTATGGCGGCGATGTTGAAGTCGATTTTGACAACGTCCCAGATAAATCTCTGACCGTATCCGTTGATATTGAAAGTGTTGGACCAGTCGTTGAAAAGGTAGGAGATGGTCTCTTTTGTGCCGATATAGTTGAAACTGCGGTAAATGTTGTTGTCATTGACTACTTCTTCTGCAGTATTCTGCTGTTGAGCAGTGTTGATGTCATCAGCCATCTGTCGGCACCTCCTTTTCCGTAATATAAACTGTCAGGTCATCTGTGTAGGTGTGACCGTCATAATCAAGAATCATTTTGACGGTGATTGTTTTTTCGCCGTTGCCTTCAACGGTCATAACGCCGTCTTTGTCAATGCTGACAACTCCCTTTTCGGAGGGTTCAAACGTGAGCTTGTAATCATCGCTTGTTGTTTCGGAATCAACCGTAACCTCTGCGGGAAGTGCCTTCATGTCGCCGTGCTTGACAACAATGGCGGGTGTTGAGAATTTTGCGCCGAACCAGGTAAAACCGACGTGCTCGTTTGTTTTGTAGGGCATTGACATTTCAACGCTGCCGCCGGAAGCGAGAGCTTTGTAATCGTCGGTGAAAACAACGTTTGCCTTTACGGAGTAAACTGTTGACGTGTCGGCAGAGAGAAGGCGGTCGGTCGCGCGTTCGATTTTAACACTGACTGTTCTGCTCTCGGCTGTGATTTCAACGCCATCTAACTTTGCCGCAGGGGCGAGTGTCTCTTCAATTTTTTTGTAAACGTCGCTGCCTGTCATGGCGGACGTGTCGATTGAAGCGGGGTCAATGTCAAAGTCTATGAAATAATAAGCGTCATCTGTAACATTGCCCTCTTCATCCGTATGCCCCTGCTGAGCAGTGCACCCGGTAATGATATCGGGGGAGACTGCAAACTTCGGGAAACCTTCCGCTTTGCTCATTATCTCATTTGAAGCGGAGGGATAAAACTCCGATATTTTGCCGGAAGCGCCGCCTCTTATATAATTGAGGAGTGATAAATCAGATTCTTTGAGCTGAGCTTTGATGTCTTCATCAAGATTTACGCTTGTGTTGAAACTGCCTTCAACATCATCTGCGCCCGACGCTTCATTGTAGAGTCTGCCGACATAGGAGCAGAGCTCCGCCGTATCTTTCGGGAGTTCGGTTAAGCTCTCAACCGGGGGCTGTTCGGGCATTTCGAATTTCGGCTTGTTGAACTGCTTTTTTGCATAAACCGTAACCGTTGCAAAGCAGGCGCCTATAAGCACGAGAACGATGAGGACAATAAGAATTATATTCTTTTTGTTTTTGTTTGGCGAACTCATAATTCCTTGCCCTCCTCTTCAACTTTAAGCGCTTCTTTGAGAGCGTTGAGGCGTTCTTCTCTTTCTTCTTCGCTTTCAAAAACGGGAATGGGAAGAGTGTCGATGTCAACCTCGCCCGAACGGACTTTTTTGAGCATCTCTTTGCGCTTTAAGTCATTTTCTCTGTAAACGGGCTCGATTCCTTTTTTGAGAATCGCTCTGTTTATAAAGTAAATGATAAGATATACGGCAAGGCACACGAGGGCGCCGAAGCCCATTGTAAACTGAGATGTTGCGGAATCCTTTGAGATGAAGTTGAGAATAACTACCGCAATCTGCACCAGAACGGAAATAACCGCTCCGACAAGCGCCCAGTTTTTCATAACCTTTGCGCTTCTTGTGAGATTAAGGAATCCGAGAAGGAATGCGCCGAAAACAATGAGATCGATTATCAGACACACGGCAATCAGAATAAATGCGACAAAAACGAGGGTTGTGTGCTGACTGAAAAGCGTGCTGCCGAGGAATACGGGCAGTTTCATAATCGAGCCGCCGGTGAAGCCCTGGATTATTCCGATAAGCCCCGCAGAAAACGAGCCGTCATAAAACGGAACGGAATACTTTACGGTTGCGAGCGGAACGAGCAGAGCGCATACGCCGAGGATGGCAAAAACCATTCTGATAATCTGAAGCTTGCCGCCGATGAACTGCGCTTTGATTCTTGCAATCACCATACGCGCAACAGCGCTTTCAAGCTCTGTGCGTTTGGCGTCACGCATAAGGCCGTCGTTCTGCGTGTAATACATAATATTAACGCCGCAGTGCTTACAGTTGGGTTTGAGATCATAGAACGGTATCTCGCCCCCGCATTTGGGACATTTCAATGTATCAACTCCATTCTTTATATTGGTGAATTCTCATATTTTTTCGGAAAGAACCGTTTTGCCCTCGCTTGTTGTGAAGTCAACGGTTATTCCGTCTTTATCAAATGTAATGCCAGAGCCGCCGAGACAGTTGTCGCGGCGAAACGTGCCCACTACCGTCGGGCAGGGTGAAGGGAACCTTGCGTATTCCGAGCCGTTGCGCATAATCTCATATCTGTGCAGGTGGGCGCTGAAAATTGCTTCGGGCTTTATTGTTCCGAGAAGCTTTGTCCATTCGGAAAAAGTCTTTTCTTCAATGGTAAAAAGCTTGCCCATATCACGTATGAACGGAACGTGCGAGACGACTATTCTGTGTTCAACGCCCGGCGCTTCATATTCATTTTCTGAATCTGCGATTATTCTTTTTATAAATTCCGTCTGCTGCCGTCTGTATTGTGAGAAGTCAGCGCTGCCGCCGTATTCGGCGTTGTCATCTTCTTTGTCTTCTCCGCAGTCGAGCACAAGCCCCCATATTCCGCCGAGGCGGAATGTGTAAAAAAGAGTATCTCCGCTGCCGACGGGGAAAAAGTTATGGAATATTTCTGCCGCCGCTCCCCTGTTCTCGTGGTTGCCTTTGGCAAAAATTGCGGGAATTTCACCGCCCGTAAGGCGTGCGGCAACGTTGTGGGGCGTTTCAAAATCACGCACCCTGTCGCACTTGTTGGGCATATCGCCGTTGAGAATCAGAAAATCAAAGGCACCGAAGGATTTTGCCGATTTGATTACATTCTCAATGTCTCCGTGAGCGTCGCCGGTCATAAACGCCCTGACCGCTGTTCCGCTTTTTACGGGGCGGAATTTATATTTGTTCTCGGTTGTTTTTATTATTTTCGGATTGTATGCCACACGGGCGAGAAGATTTTGTGTTACTACTGTATATTCACCGCATTCATCAAGCAGGGAGCGGGGAACGCGGACCCTGCGCATTCCCTTAGCAGAGCGCATAACACCGCACACGCTGTCTTTAAACTCTCTGCCTCCTATTACAACCTTTGCATAGGCCGTGCAGCGGACGTAAAACATAATCTGATATTCATCACCGACGGCATATACCACGGGAGCAGTTGAAAACATCTCTCACACTTCCGATAAAACTATTTTTGGCAAATTGCATAGTTTTTATGCAATTTTGATTTAATTTATATAATATATTATTTTAAGAGTTTTGTAAAGTAACATTATTTTTGTTAAGTGCATCCAACCGGACGGAAGCCCCGGGACGTTTTGGCTGTTTGCTTGCTTGACTTTTAACAAAGCGGGTTGTATTATATAGCAGATTTAATATTATATTTAAGTTTGTAAAGGAGCAGAAAATGTTAAGGATTCTCAACAACAAGAAAAAGCTCATTCCCGTTTCACTTCTCACGGGTTATCTCGGCGCGGGCAAAACGACCCTGCTCAACCACGTGCTTTCAAACCAGGAGGGCTACAAGGTTGCGGTAATCGTCAACGACATAGGCGAAGTCAACATTGATGAAACGCTCATTCAGAGGGGCGGTTCCGTCCAGGGCAACGACAGTCTTGTTCCGCTTTCAAACGGCTGCATATGCTGCACGCTTGCAACCGACCTTATGAACCAGATAATCGACCTTGCAAAGAGCAAAAAATTTGACTACATTCTCATTGAGGCGTCGGGCATCTGCGAACCCGCTCCGATAGCAAATTCAATATGCATGCTTGACGGCACGGACCCGAGCGTGAAAATTCCGGGCGTTGCCTACCTTGACAACATAACCACGGTTGTTGACGCAAAACGCATGGCAGACGAATTCGGCTCAGGCAAGGCGCTTCTCAATGACAATCTTGAAGAGGATGATATTGAGAACCTGCTTATTCAGCAGATTGAATACTGCACGACAATTATTCTCAACAAGCTCGACCTTGTCACGGATGAAGAGAAAAAAGCGGTGCTTGAGGTTATCAAAGCCCTTCAGCCCGAGGCAAAAATCATTGAAACCGAAAACGGTGTGGTCGATGTTGCCGAAATACTTTCAACCGGCCGCTTTGATTATGAAAAGATTTTTGAGAGCGCCGGCTGGATAAAGGCCTTCCAGGCGGAAAACGAAGAAGATGAAGATGATGATGACGACGATGAAGATGAGCACGAGCATCATCACCACGACGATGACGATGACGAAGATGAACACGAGCACCACCATCACGACGACGATGATGACGACGATGACGACGAGCACGAGCATCATCACGGCGGGCATCACCATCACCACCATCACCACGATGAGGGCGAGGCGGAGGAATACGGCATAGGCACCTTTGTTTACCAGAACGTAAAGCCGTTTTCAAAGGATAAATTTGAAGACTTCGTTTTCGGTCACTGGCCGGCAAACGTTATCCGCGCAAAGGGACTTTTCTGGATTGAGGACGACCCGCAGACGGCTTATATCTTTGAGCAGAGCGGCAAGCAGAAAACCGCAAGGGGCGACGGCAGCTGGATAGCCGCCTTCCCCGAAAAAGAGAAGAAAGAGATTCTTGCGGAGAATCCCGACATAGCCGCCGCCTGGGACCCTGTTTACGGCGACCGCTGCAACAAGCTTGTTTTCATCGGCAGAAATATGGATAAAAAAGCGATTATCGCAGCTCTTGACAACTGCATAGCGGACGACGTGATTTGATTGAACATTTTAAAGCGGCACAGGTTTTGTGCCGCTTTTGGTTTAACGGGATATTGTAAACTCTCAAATCAGTGTGTTATAATAATTATATATTGCTGAAGGCAGGTGATTGCGTGACCAGAATTGCAAAAAACATAAAAAAGCAGCGGATTATGTCGGGGATGAGTATTGAAGAATTTGCCGGCCTTGCTGCGGTTGATGCTGCGACGGCTTCCGCCTGGGAGAGCGGACGCATTGACCCAGACATAAAAACTCTTGGGCTTATTGCGGAGATACTCGGCACGCAGGCGGAGGCGCTTATCTACGGCAAGAGGGCAAAACAGAGCGCAGATGCAGGCGCAGACAGAAGCATTCTTATTACCGTGCTGACGGTTATGGGCTCGCTGCTGACGGTTGCGGGGCTTGTTATCCTTTTTGTGACACTGTATCAGAAGCTTGAGATTATGAGAGATATTCTCTCGTTTGTTCCGCTTTTAATCGGTTTTGCCTGCGCTTTTTTTGCCGGAACAAAGAAAAAAGGCAGTGCTGTCTGGAACGAGGGCAGCGCCGCCGTCTGGACTGCGAGCACCGTCATCACCCTTGCGCTCGCATCCGGCTCGCGTAATTCCGGGCTTGAATCGGACGCTATGCTTCTTCTTGTTATTATTTCGGTTCTGCCCGTTACGCTTTTAATGAAGGCGATTGTTCCCTGCCTCACCGAAATCTATGCGTTGACGCATTTTGCATTTTATCTGCAGACATCTGTGCGGGCAATTCCGTGCCTTATAACCGGGATAATACACTGCGCCGTTCTTATTGCAGGGTTTGTTTACCTTATAAAAGCTTACCCGCAGACGGAGGTAAAAACCAAGTTTCTGAAAGCCGTGACACTTGCCGTTGCCGCCGTTTCGGCATTTATTCACACCTGCATTTTTGTTTATAAAATTGATGACGGGCTGAGTCTTGAGTATTTTGTTTTTATTCTGCTCGGCGCTGTGTGTGCGGCGGCAGTGAATGCCGCAGGCGCTTTCAAACGGAATATTACAAACTGCGCCGAAGCGCTGCTCGCCGTTTGTGTGCTTGTTGTTTCATTTCTTATTGCAGACAATGACTTTGTTGACGGAAAAGCCGTAATCTATGTATGCTTATTTATCTTCAGCGCCCTTGTGGCTGCTGGTTCCGCTGTTTATGCATACACATCCGGCGGATTCAACATTCTCAACTTTGCAGAATCGCTTTTTATTCCCGTTTTTGCCTTTATAATTGTTATTTGCGCAGGCAGAGAAAACATTGACGGCACCTTCACCGTGCCTGCCGTAATTCTCTCGCTTATTCTGGGTGCGGTAATAATTGTTTCGGGTGTGCGCTCGGGCTCTCTTACAAAAACAAACACGGGTATGCTGACGGTTTGCGCGGTTGCGCTTTTCCTGATTATTTTCAGCGACGCTCCGCCGTTATTCAAAGGTCTTTCCGTTATGGCGGCAGGTATTGTGATTCTGGTAATAAACAGCCGTCTTATCCGTTCCTCGCGAAGAACAGCGTTAAAGGGGGAAGACGGAAATGCGTAAAAAACTCCTTGCGGCGCTCATCTTTCAGATTATTCTTGCCGTTGCGGTTCTGCTCTCACCTTACGGCATAACAAAGCTTATTGAAAAATTCGGCACCGAAGACGTGTTCACGGTTACGGAAGCCCATCTCTACGATTATTCCTTTGATGAAGACGAGAAGAATTACCAGCTTGATATGTCTGTTGTTCCCGACGGAAAAAATGAAATAAAGCACGAATTATCCGGCACGGATGCAAACGGAAATTATTTCGGTTACAATCTTTCATCGGGTTCCGGCTCGGGATTCTGCATATACCGTTTCAGAGACGAAACTGCCCTGAAAAAGTTTGCGTCGGCTTTTGAGAACAGCGTCTATTATTCAGATGCGCTCAATTCTTTTGTAAAAAGCAATGACATTACGGTTGAAATTAAACATTTTTACAAATACATCACCGTCGAAGGCGTTTATGTCAACGGGGAAGAACTTGAGAAATTCACACTTGAAAAAGGATTTTAAGCATTAATGAATAAAAAGGTTTTTTTAAGCGGTCTGCGTGACGGCGTGCCCGTAGGTCTCGGCTATTTTGTGGTTGCTTTTTCGCTCGGAATTACTGCAAAGGCATCGGGCTTAAGTGCGCTTGCCGCATTTGTTGCGAGTGCTTCAAACCTCGCTTCCGCAGGTGAATATGCCGGCTTTACGGTTATCCGCGAGAACGGCTCGCTCATTGAAATGGCGTTGATGATTCTTGTTGCAAACTGCCGTTATATGCTTATGAGCGCCGCTCTCAGCCAGCGGCTCTCGCCTGAAATGCGCCCGTTTCACCGCTTCACTCTCTCCTATTTTGTTACCGATGAACTGTTTGCTCTCAACATAGCAAGACCGGGTTATGTAAACCCGACATACGCTTACGGAACGCTCCTTGCCTCCGCACCCGCCTGGGCTGTGGGAACTGCTGTGGGCGTGCTTGCGGGCAGCATTCTGCCCAACCGTGTTGTTTCTGCGCTTAGCGTCGCGCTTTTCGGTATGTTTATTGCCATAAT
The DNA here is from genome assembly GCA_016288315.1 of Clostridiaceae bacterium. GTDB lineage: Bacteria > Bacillota > Clostridia > Oscillospirales > Acutalibacteraceae > CAG-177. The sequence goes on from JAEEYU010000069.1 coordinate 20,195, forward strand.
TATTCCGCCGGCAAAGAAGAACAAGGTAATTGCAGGGCTTGTTGTTATATGCTTTGCGCTGAGCGCAGGAGCAGAATATGCGCCTTTTATCAAAAATCTTTCATCTGGCACAAGAATCATAATACTCACGGTTGTCATATCGGCTGCCGCCGCTGTTCTTTTCCCGAAAAAGGACGAGGAAGAGGAGGCGCGCAATGAGGTATAACATTTATATTTACATTCTTGTTATGGCAGGCGTAAGCTATCTTATAAGAATGCTGCCGATGACACTTATTCGCAAAAAGATTACAAACAGATTCATAAAATCTTTTTTGTATTATGTGCCTTATGTGATACTTTCGGTTATGACATTCCCCGCGATAATCGAGGTTACAAAAAGCCCTGTTTCGGGCGCCGTTGCCCTTGCAGCGGGAATTATTCTCGCTTTGTTCGGAGCAAATCTGATTGCGGTCTCCGCCGCCTGCTGTGCAGTGGTTTTTGTAACGGAAATGATTATGTTTTAAAAATGCATGTAAAAAAGCGGAAGGTTTTTGCCTTCCGCTTTATTATTTATATTTCGTTTTCAGCCGCCACAACGCTGCCGCCTGCGTAAATGTCGCGAAGCTTGGGCTTTTCAATTTTGCCAGTGGCGTTTCTCGGCACCTCGGCAAAAATTATCTTGCGCGGTCTTTTATATCTCGGCAGGTCGTTGCAGAAGGTGTTGATTTCATCCTCCGTGCATTCAAATCCCGGTTTGACTTCAATAATCGCACATGTGATTTCGCCCAGTCTTGCATCGGGAAGACCTATAACGGCGACATCCTTGATTGAGTCGTGTTTGCGTAAGAAATCCTCAATCTGAACGGGGTAAATATTCTCGCCGCCGCTGATAATAACATCCTTTTTGCGGTCAACGAGGAAGATGAAGCCGTCTTCATCCTGCATAGCCATATCGCCCGTGTAAAGCCAGCCGTCCTTGAGAACCTCGTTTGTTGCGGCGGGGTCTTTGTAATAGCATTTCATAACTCCCCTGCCCTTGACACAGAGCTCGCCTACCTCGCCCTGTTTGACGGTGTTGCCGTCGGTGTCAACTATTTTGACCTCCCACTTGTAGCCGGGAACGCCGATTGCGCCGACCTTGTGGATATTCTCAACTCCGAGATGCACGCAGCCGGGACCGATTGACTCGCTCAGGCCGTAGTTTGTGTCATAATCATGGTGAGGGAAATACTTTTTCCAGCGGCGGATAAGACTGGGGGGAACGGGCTGTGCGCCAATATGCATAAGGCGCCACTGACTTAATCTGTAGTTTTCGAGCTTGATGTCTCCGCGCTCGATTGCGTCAAGAATATCCTGAGCCCACGGCACGAGGAGCCAGACTATTGTGCAGTGCTCTTCTGAAACGGTGTTAATTATCCATTCGGGTTTTACGCCCCTGAGAATAACAGCGCGGCTGCCTGCAGCAAGGGAACCGAACCAGTGCATTTTTGCGCCCGTATGGTAAAGGGGCGGAATAAGCAGGAAGTTGTCGTCTCTTGTCTGACCGTGGTGTTTATGCTCAACCTCGCTTGATGAGAGTAAGCTCAGGTGGTTGTGAAGAATCGCCTTGGGGAAGCCCGTTGTGCCCGATGAGAAATAGATTGCGGCATCGTCTTCATCCGTAATTACAATGCCGGGGTCTCTGCGGGTGAAGTAGGCAATTTCTTTCTCATAATTCTTCGCAAAAACGGGTGTGTCCGCTTCGGTGCCGACAAAGTAATATTCTTTTATTCTCATACTGTCTTTAACGGCAATAATGCGCTCGGTGAATTCAGGACCGAAAATGAGAACGTCAATGTCTGCCAGATCAACGCAGTAGGCGATTTCATCGGCGGCATATCTGAAATTGAGGGGCACGACTATTGCGCCCGTGCGAAGAATGCCAAAATAAATCGGCAGCCATTCAAGGCAGTTCATAAGCAGAATGCCGACTTTTTCGCCTTTTTTGATTCCTTTGTAGAGAAGGTGGTTTGCAAAACTGTTTGCTTTTTTGTCAAACTCCTTCCAGGTCATCTGCCTGCGGTAAACATCACCGGGTGAGGGCTCAACAAGGTTGTATTCCTTCCAGTCCGGGCGTTCGCGCACAAGAGGGTTTATTTCAACCAGTGCGACATCATCGCCGAAACTGTTCGCATTTCTGGTAAGCAAGTCGGTAATGGGCATCTTCATTTCTCCTTTAGCAGTTAAAAGCTTTTATGTGTTAAAGCGCTGTATATAATAATAGCATTTTATTATTATTTGTCAAGTGACGGCGCATATATTTCGGGGTTGAAATCGGACGGCAAAAAACATATAATATATTAAGCGCAACAAATTCAAGGAGTAAAAAATGGAAAACAACAACATTCAGTTAAACGAAAACGATATTAAAGAGCAGGCGCCTCAGCAGAAGTCGCTCAAAAAAGATATTCTTCAGTTTATCAAATACGCCTGTTTTGCCGCATCGGCGGGAGCTATTCAGATAGGCAGCTTCACACTGATGAACGAGGTTCTTGTAAAGACGAGTTTTATTCAGTCGCTTATGCACAACCATGAGGGCTTTGCACGGATAATGCAGAACGATTACGGTCCGATTTATCTTATTGCCCTTATTCTCTCGGTTCTGTGGAATTTCACCTTCAACCGCAAGTTCACATTCAAGGCGGCGAACAACATTCCGATAGCGATGCTCAAGGTTTTCGGATATTACCTTGTTTTTACACCCGTTTCGGTTATTCTCGGCAACTACTTCACGGCAAAATACGCTTCATTCAAGGCGATAGAATACATAGTGCTCGCCATCACGATGATAATAAACATGGTAACGGAGTTTCTGTTTCAGAAGTTTGTGGTTTTCAGAAACGCCGAAAACACAGCGAAGAAGAAATGATTAAACGGCTTACGGTTCTGATCGTAAGCCGTTTGTTTTATCTGTAATAATTTGTTTATGCGGCGATGTATTTTGCGATAATAGCATCGATGGTGCCGTCTGCCGTGAGTTCAGCAAGTGCGCCGTTGATGGCATCGAGAAGGTCTGTGTTCTCTTTTGCAACGCAGATTGCATAATTTTCTTCCTTGTAAGCGGTGTCAAGAATTGTAAGACCTTCGTTTGAAGCAACATAGCTCTTTGCGGGCTCGTTGTCAATAACAACGGCATCAACCTTGCCCGTTACGAGTGCCTGAACGGCATCGTTGCCGGTCTTATACTGAATAACGTGGTCTGCGCCGAGGTCGTCGGTGATGTAGATGTCGCCGGTGGTGTCCTGCTGAACGCCGATTTTGACATCCGCCTTTGCGGAAAGGTCATCAAATGATTTGAACTCGCTGCCTTCGGGGACGATTATTGACTGAATGCCTTTTGCATAGCTTGTTGAGAAGTTTACGCTCTCAAGACGCACGTCTGTAACGGTCATACCCGCCATGCCGATATCGAACTTGCCGGACTGAACGCCGCCGATGATTGAGCCGAAATCAACATCCTGAATTTCAAGAGTGAGACCGAGTTTTTCAGCGATAAGACCCGCTATTTCAACATCGATGCCGGCGAATCCGCCGTTGTCGTCAACGTATTCATAGGGAGGGAAGCTTGCGTTTGTTGCCATAACAAGTTTTTCTGTTGCGGAGGGATTCTCGGTTGAGGTTCCGTTGCCGCAGGCGCAAAGACTGCCGATTGCCATAACGAGGGCGAGAATGACTGCGGAAATTTTAATGATTCTTTTCATTTTCAATACTCCTTAAAAGCTTTTGTTTTAATAAAGTGTGATTAATTATATCCTTAAAACTTTAAAAAGTCAAATTAAATGCCGTCGGACTGTTCAACCGCTTTTTTGAAATCATCTGGGAATTCCGCCCTGAATTCAACCTTCTCATTTGTAACGGGATGGATAAAAGAACATTTTTCGCAGTGAAGGAGCTGATGACCGAACTGCGTCTTAAAATCGCCATACATATTGTCGCCGGCGAGCGGATGACCGATAAACGCAAAGTGGACTCTTATCTGATGTGTTCTGCCCGTTTCGAGGTTTATGCGCACAAGCGTTGAATTTTCAAAATGCTTAACCGCCCTCCAGTTGGTGACGGCCGGCTCAACACCTTTTTCATAAGAACAGGCGCGCAGGGTTTTCATAGGGTCGGGACGGTAAACCGGAACATCTATTCTTCCGCTCTCACCGGGATTGCCCTGAACCAGAGCGACATATTCCTTTTCGATTTTACCGTTGAGTTTTGAAGCGGCAAACTTGTTGAGTGCACACACGACAACACCCGAAGTGCCCTTGTCGAGCCTGCCGACCGCTCTGAACGAGCCGGCGCCGCCTTTTTCAAGCAGATAAGCGGCAACTGCATTTGCGAGAGTGTCGCCCTGGTGGTTGTGCGTGGGATGCATGGCGGTAAACGGAGATTTGTTTATGACAAGAACGTCGCCGTCCTCATATATTATGTCAAGCGGGGCGCTCACCGGAACGGGAGCTTCGCCCTCGTCGGGAATATTGATTTCAAGCGTTGAGCCCGCTTTTAATTTATCTATTGTTCTTACCCGCTGCCCGTCGAGCAGTATTCCGTTTTCCGCCTTTTTGAGCTTACCGACAAGGCGTGAGGACACTCCGCAGCGCGAGCGCAGAAAGGTTACGGTTTTTACGCCGTCATATTCGGGCGGAACGGTGAATTGAATTTTCCGCGTCAAACAATCACTCTCCAAAAATCAGTTTTTCAACGGCGTAGGCAACCCCCGCCTCGTTGTTTGTAAGGGTGACAAAATCGGCAATTTCTTTTATGGCGTCGGGGGCGTTGCCCATTACAACTGCAGTTCCTGCAAACTCAAGCATATTGCGGTCGTTTTCGCTGTCGCCTATGGCTATTGTATGCGCCCTGTCAATTCCGTAATAATCGAGCACCATCTGCATTCCGTTTGCCTTGCAGCAGCCGTCCGCGACGCAGTCGGCGTAGGTGTCAAGGCGGAAGACGTTGAGCTCATTTTCAAATGTTTTTTCAAAATCCGCGGGCAGTTTGGGCCCCGCGGCAACAACTTCGATTGCGCAGTCGGCATACTCTTTTTCATATCCGGCGGCTGAAAGAATCGGGATTTTGCCGGAATTGTCCTGCCTTGTTTTTCTGAAATCTTCAATATAAAAAAGCTTTTTTTCGCCCTCGAAAACGCACCAGATATCCGGGCGTTCAATGACGTAATCTATTATTTTTTTAAGAGTTTCAAGCGGAATGGAACGTTTGAAAACATCCTTGCCGTCAAGAATTAAATGGCAGCCGTTGCCGCAGACAATGCCGTCGGCAAAAGAGAGTGCGTCAAAAAGGTCGTCGGAGATGTTGCCCCTTGAGCGACCTGTGTTTATGAATATTCTGTGCCCCTGCTTTTGTGCCTTTCTGAGAGTTTCGTAATTCCTTTCGGGAATTATGCCTCTTTTTGAGGTCAGGGTGCCGTCAATGTCGATAAAAACTGCGTATCTGTCTGCCATAACAACCTCTTTTTTATCTGAGTTTATGCCGTTGATTTAATAATATACCAAACATATATTTATTTCAATATTACTTTTCTTTACATTTGAGGTGTTATGGTTTAAAATGACAGTGAAAGGCAAGTGATTGAAATGATAAAAGTAAACAACGAGCTGTTTCACGGCGCTCCGGACGATGAAAGAATTGAAAAAGAGCGTATGACATACGAAGCGCTTGAAAAGCTCGGCATAGATTTTTACCGCGCCGACCACGAGGCGGCGGCAACAATTGAAGACTGCAAGGCCGTTGAAGAAGTGCTGGGCAGCGAAATCTGCAAAAATCTGCTTTTATGCAACAGGCAGGAAACTGTTTTTTACCTTTTGCTTATGCCGGGCAACAAGCCGTTCAAGACAAAGGATATTTCAAAGCAGATAAACTCCGCACGTCTCTCGTTTGCAAGTGCGGAAAAGATGCTTGAGCTTGTCAACATCACGCCCGGCTCGCTGAGTGTTACGGGGCTGATTTTTGACAGGGAAAACAAGGTTAATCTCATAATTGACAATGATTTGTTAAATGACGAATATCTCTGCTGCCACCCGTGCATAAACACATCGACTTTAAAAATAAAGCTCAGCGATATAATTGAAAAATTTATACCTTCGACGGGGCATACTCCCGTTTATGTTGACCTGCCGAGATATGATACAGAGGAATAAAACGAGCAAAAAATAGGATTGACAAAAAGATTATATTGAAAAGCAAGCGACCGCCGGCTGAAAACCAGCCGGCGGTATATTTTCATATATGAGAAAGTTTATCTCTTTTTGTAAAGAAGGAGCTCGGAGTTTCTGCCTTGCGCCTCATAGGTGCAGACAAGAATAAAATCCATATTTGCGAGCACACCGAAGCAGCGTTCTCCTCCGAATTCCGGCTCAAGCTGAGTGCCTAAGTATGTTGTGCCGTCATCAAGAAATTTCACCTTCGTTCCGTTGGCAAGAGGATATTCGAGATTGACATAGGCGCCGACAAGTGCGTTAAGACTTCTGACCTCCGGCATTCCTTCAATGCCGAGAGAATTGATTTCATCAATGAGCTGTTTTTTGAACTCATCAAACTCGCCGTTGTCGCTCAGTTCATCATATCTTTTCCAGTAGTCGAGGGTCGGGAGCATCTGCTTCATATATGAGCGCGCCTGCTCCTCGGTAAAGTTTTCGCCCGCCATATTCTTTACGCAGACTTCAATAAGGTCATCCATATTACTGTATGTATATGTTCCGTCGGCGAAGCACCATTTGCAGTAATCTTCATTGAGCGAGCCGTCTTTGTTGCGGCTTATGATTTCATCCTCAAGCGGCATTCCGCAGCACTGGCACCTGAGATTCTGCGGCGAGCCGAGCAGGGTGTTTATTGAAACACCGAAAAGAGTTGAAAGAAGCTTCAGCGTTTCGGTGTTCGGCACGGTCTCGCCCGTTTCCCAGCGTGAGACCGCCTGACGGGTCACAAAAACTTTTTCGGCAAGGTCGTCCTGTGAAAGACCGTTTTTTGTTCTGAGTTCGTATATCACATCTTTTGTATTCATAAAAGCACCTCCGTGTAATTAATATAACACAGAGGCGATGAATTCTCAAGCAACGCGCTGTTGCTTTTTCAGATTAAGCTCTTTTCCATACGGATGCAGTCGAAGGTGTCGCCGTGAATTACTTTTTCACCTGTAACGGTATAGCCCGCTTTTCTATAAAAGCCGACGGCTACGTCGCGGCTCTCGACGACTGCGGTTTCAAAGCCGAGGTCTCGAAGCCAGCTTTCCGCCTCGCAGACGACCTGACTGCCGAGCCCTTTGCCGCGGTATTCGGGCAGAACGACCACCCTGCCTATCATAGCGGATTTTTCATCAATGCCGTAAATACGGCAGGTGGCTACGGGAAAGGAGTCATCGGTAATGACTATATATTTTGTGTCGGGAGTGTCGTGCCCGTCAAATTCGCGTCTGAGAGTGATGCCGTGCTGTTTTGCCATACCCTGAATGCGGACATAATAAGCACCCGCCTGCTGCCAGGTCTCTGTTGCTCTGATAACTTCCGTTTTCATATTATTACTCCCTGAACTGTTCGCTGTAAAGCTCTTCATAAACGCCTTTTTGCGCCATAAGCTCGTCGTGTGTGCCCTGCTCTATTATTCTGCCGTTGTCAATAACCGCTATTTCATCGGCGTTTTTGATTGTTGAAAGGCGGTGCGCGACAACTATTGTTGTTCTGCCAACGCAAAGGTCGTCGAGCGCCTGCTGAATAAGAATCTCCGTTGTGTTGTCAAGGGCGCTGGTTGCTTCATCCAGTATGAGAATCGGCGGATTTTTAAGAAATACCCTTGCAAGGCAGAGACGCTGTTTCTGACCGCCGGAAAGTCGTATTCCCCGCTCGCCGATTACTGTGTCATAACCGTTTTCAAGAGTCATTACAAAATCGTGAATGTTCGCACGCTTTGCCGCTTCAACAACCTCTTCATCGCTTGCGTCAAGCTTACCGTAAAGTATGTTTTCACGCACGCTTGCGTTGAAAAGGTAGATATCCTGCTGAACAATGCCGATATTGCGTCGCAGGGATTCGAGCGTTATGTTCTCGATATTTTCGCCGTCTATTAATATTTCACCCTCGCGGATGTTGTAAAAATGCGGAATGAGGTGGCAGATTGTTGTTTTGCCGCCTCCGCTCGGTCCGACAAGAGCAAAGGTTTTGCCCGCTCCGATTTTGAGACTTATGCCGTGAAGAACATCCTTCTCATCGCCGTAGCCGTATTCGACATTTCTGAATTCAATATCTCCGTTAAGCCGGTTAACCTCGTGTGCGCCTTCGCGACTGTATTCGGGCTCGGTATCCATAACCTCGCAGAAGCGTTCAAAGCCCGCTATTCCGTTCTGGAACTGCTCCATGAAACGGATGAGAGTGTTTACGGGATTGAGAAAAATATTGATTGAGACAATGAAGGCGGAATAATCGGCAAAATCGATTTTTCCGTTATAGAGGAAGAGACCGCCCGCTATCAGAACAACGACATTGAAAACATCCGTTACAAATGTTGAGGATGAATTGAAGGTTGCCATTGCCTTGTAGGCGAGTCTGTTGGCGCTTTTGAAAAGCCCGAGCCCGTCTGAAAACTTTTCTTTTTCTTTTTCGGCGTTTGTGAAGGATTTTGTGACGCGGACGCCGGAAATACTGCTTTCGAGTGCGGCATTGATTACCGCCTCGGACTGATTTCTCTGCTTGAACGCCGTTCTCATTCGCTTGCGTGTAAATACGGAGACGCCGACAAGGAACGGAACGCAGGAGAAAACAATCAGAGTCAGCGGAACATTGATTGAAGAAAGGTAAACAAATGAGATTATTATCGAGACGGATGAAATGATTATATTTTCCGGACCGTGGTGAGCAAGCTCGACCATATCAAAAAGATCTCTCGTCATTCTCGACATTATTTTGCCCGTTTCGTGCCCGTCAAAAAAGCTGAAAGGCAGTTTCTCAATATGGTTGAACATATCCGAGCGCATACGCATTTGCATTTCAACACCCATCATATGACCTTTGAACTGAATAAAATAGTTGAGTCCCATACGTATAAGGTAAAGGGCAAGCAGTGAGAGACCGCCCGCAACAATAAGGCGGTATTCCCTGTTGGGTATGAGAGTGCCGAGCATTGTTCTTGTTATGACGGGGTAGAGCAGACCGATGAGCGCCACGGTGAGCGAAGCGAGCATATCGGCGGCGAAGAGTTTTTTATGCGGTTTATAGTAACTCAGAAATCTTTTTAACATAGTTTTTTCCTTATTTGAATATTGCTTATACAAAATTCTACAACATAAAAAATCAATATTCAAGAGCTGTTTTTAACTTGACGTTGATTAAGGCAGAGATTATAATCTATATATATCTATGAATTGAAGGCAGTTTTATGTTCAACAACAATTTCCACACTCACACACGCTACTGCGACGGCAAAAACACTCCCGAAGAAATGGTGCAGTATGCCCTTGACCTCGGCTTTGAGTCTCTCGGTTTTTCGGGGCACGCATACACCGAAATCGACCTGAGCTACTGTATGACTCCCGAAAAAACAAGGCAGTATGTTGATGAGGTAAACGCTCTCAAAGAGAAATACGCAGACAGAATCAATATTTACTGCGGGGCCGAGCTTGATTATTACTCGCCCGACATCGGCATTGACTATGATTACACCATCGGCTCCGTTCACTATATTTATGCAGACGGCGAATATCCGCCCGTTGACAGCAGCGCAAAAATACAGCTTGAAACGGCGGAGAAGCATTTCGGCGGAGACTATATGAGCTATGCCGAAAAATACTTTGAAACGGTTTCGCTTGTTGCAGAAAAGCTGAAGCCCGATATAATCGGTCATTTTGATTTAATCTCCAAATTCAACGAAAATGACTGTATGTTTGACTCGCAGAACCCGAGATATATAAAGGCGTGGCAGATGGCGGCACTCAGACTTATCGAAGCGGAAATTCCGTTTGAAATCAATACGGGCGCAATAGCGAGAGGCGCTCGCAAAACACCTTACCCGTCGCTTCAGATTGCGCAGTTCATAAACGATAACGGCGGTTTTTTCATTGTGACCTCCGACTGCCATAACGGCAAACACCTTGACTGCGCTTTCGATTATGTCAAAGAAAATTATTCCCGCTTCAATATTGTTGATTTTGAGCCGGGAAAAAATAAATAATGAAAGGATTAGTATTATGAAGATTTACAGATGCTCACACTGCGGCAACATAATTGTTTATATGGAGAACAAAGGCGTTCCCGTAATGTGCTGCGGTCAGAAAATGGAAGAGCTTGTGCCCGGTTCGGTTGACGCCGCCGCCGAAAAGCACGTGCCTGTTGTTGAAATTGAAGGCAACATTGTAACGGTCAAGGTCGGCGATGTTGCTCACCCGATGCTCCCCGAGCACCACATTGCATGGATTGTTATTGAAACAAAGAACGGTTTTCAGAAAAAGGAACTCGACCCGACCGGAGAGCCGTGCGCAAAATTTGCGCTTGAAGGCGATGAAGCTGTTGCCGCTTATGAATACTGCAACCTTCACGGACTCTGGAAAAAAGAGTTATAATTTTCCCGCATAACGAAACGGCTTGCCGGAAATTACCGGCAAGCCGTTTTTATTGATTTGAATAATTATTGCATTAACAGCCGTCTGAGTTCATCCGGGGATGAAACTGTATAATCCGCTCCGGCGTTTTCAAGCTCTTCCTTTGTGCCGTAGCCCCAGAGGACACCTGCGCTCGCTACACCAGCCGCTTTTGCGCCTGCGATGTCATAAAGGCGGTCGCCTACCATAATGGTTTTGCTCTTTTCGGCATTAAGCGCTTCAACAGCCCTGCAGATAAGCTGTGCCTTTGAGGTGTCTCCGTTTTTGTCGAGCGGAGCACTGACGTAATCGAAGAGAGAGTCGATGCCTGCGTGCGACAGAATCCGGTGAATGAACCTGTCGGGTTTTGCCGTGGCAACAGCGGTTCTGAAGCCGTTTGCCCGCAGTTCCTTTATGACATCTGTTATTCCGTCATAGAGGTCAAACTGCAGCAAACCTTGTGTTGAATATAACTCGCGGTATTTTTCAACGGCGGCGAGCGCCTCTTCTTCGGTTATTCCGAATACTCTTTTAAAGCTTGTGTGAAGCGGAGGACCTACGAAGGTGCGCAGAACATCATCACCGGGAACATCCCAGCCGAAAGCCCCTGCCGCATACCTTACGCAGTTGAAAATCCCCCTGCCGGTGTCGGCTGTTGTGCCGTCAAAATCAAATAAGACGGTGTTTAAATCAATCAATATTTGAAATCTTTGAATGTAACTGTTGTGTTTGCTTTGCCTGTAGCAGACTTAACGGTAACGATTAAGTATTTAACGCTGGTAAGGTCAGCTGTGAAGTTGAATGTAATCTTGAGGTTTTCAAGATTGCCGCTTTCTGCGTCAACAACTGCTGTGATTTTTATGGAATTTGTTGAAACGCTGACTGCCTGAACGGATGCTTCATCAAGACCGTTGAGTGCGTCGTAAACATTGCCTGCGCTCTTATAGTCAAATTCGCTCTTGTCGCCCGAGCCGACATAGAGACCTGTCCTGTTAATTGCGGAGTTGTCTGATTTGCCTGAGCCGCTTGCGCTGCTGCTGCCGTTGTTGACGGTGATTTCGATTGTATATTTGCCGTCTTTTTCAGTGCAGGTTGCGCTGGAAACGTCGGATGCGGAAAGTGATGCCTTACCCATGTATTCAGCTTTGCCCTTGCTGTTGTTGTAGTTCTTTGTGCCTACTCCGAGGAAATCGTTGACTGCATCTTTAACTACCTGGAAGTCAAGGATTTTGCCGCCTTCAAGGCTGTTGATGTTGGTAACTCTTGTTTTGGAATATCCGGCTTTTTTGCTGATGGCGTTGTTTACGGCATCATTGTAAACCTTGAGGATTTCCTCTTTGCCTTCGGGAGCTTTCTTTGCTTCTGTGGTTTCTTCTGTTGTTGTTTCGGCTGTTGTCTCTTCGGTAACAGCTTCTGTTGATTCTTCTGCGGGTGCTTCTGTGGATTCTTCTGCGGGAGCTGAAACATCTTCGGATGTCTCTTCAACGGGTGCTTCTGTCATTGCGGTTGTTTCGGGTTCGGTTGTTTTGTTTCCGCATGATGCGAGGAAAACTACACAGCCGGCTGTGAGTGCGAGTGCGAGGATGATTGCGAGAACTTTTTTCATTTTGTGCCTCTCCTTTGAAATTGATTTTCTTTTTTGTCGTAAACGCTGAGAAAAATACAGGTGTGCAGATTGGTAGGATTTTTTGCCGGATGTAGCAAAAATGCGGGTAATTATTGCCGTGGTTTTTGCAGAACCCGGCGGAAAAGAACCGTCAAGATGCGTGCCTGTATGCTGCTCAGCGTTTACTTTGTATAAACATCGAGGAAATATTGCATTACCTCGTTTGTTACTGTTGTTGCGGGGCCGCTGCCGAAACCGCCGTTCTCCGCTATGCAGACTACCGCCAAGGGCAAGTCCGCCCTTGCGGAAAAGCCCGCAAGCCAGGAGTGTGAATCGGCATCGTCAAGCTGGGCAGTGCCCGTTTTTGCACAGAATTCAAGGTCGGGAAATTTGTATTCGCCGTATCTGTTGATGACGTCGGAGCGCATAAGCTCCTTCATTTTTGCGGCAATGCCGCTGTCTATTGTGAACCAGGTGTTTGCAACAGGGCTGTATTGACCGAAGAAGGTTGAAAAGCTCTTGACTCTGTTTGGCGCAAGCCCTTTGCCGCCGTTTGCGATTGCTCCGACAATGCCGAGCATGTGAGACGGATTGAGGAGTGTTGTTGACTGACCGATTCCCGCCCAGCCGAGTTCAACTCTGTCGCTGTCGCTCGGACGGAAAATGCTCTTTTTGAGCGGAACATCGCCCGAATAAAGCTGTTTGTTGAAGCCGAGAGCTTCAGCGGTAGCAAGCAGTTTTTTTGCGCCGAGCTGAAGAGTGATATCTGCAAAAGAGAAGTTGCAGGAATTATTCAGAGCGCCTTCAAAATCAACGTGATTATGCACTTCAAAGCAGATGACAGAGCCGTTGCCGATTTCATACTCGCCGTCGCAGTCAAAGGTCTGGCTCTCAATATCGGGAATATTCTGCAGAGCCGAAATTGCGGTAACAATCTTCATAACCGAGCCGGGAGTGTAAATGCCCGAAATGGTTTTGTCGAGGAACACGCCTTCGTAATACTCGCTTCTGAGAAGATTCGGTGGAACATCGTTGACATCATAAGACGGTTTGGAGACGCTGCAGAGCAGTTCGCCCGTTTTGTAATTGTAAACCGCTATGGCGCCGTTGTATTCGCCGAAGGCGTTATAGGCGACCCTGCACGCTTCGCTGTCAATATTGAGCGTAATGTTTGAGGTTTTGCCCTCGCGGTTGAGTATTCCGTAAATACCTTCTACAATATTATAACCCGAAAGTTTCGTTCTGTAAAGAGATTGAGTGCCGGTTGAAATAAATCCGGAGGTGTCGCCGACAATGTGCAGGGTTGACATACGCACGCCGCGGGAAGAATTGTAAATTCTCTCGCCGTCTTTGCTGGTAACAAGAACGGCGCCGTTGCGGTCGAGTATTGCGCCCGATGTGCTTGTGGTTCCGTTTGAATAGATATGCGAGTTGACGCGCTCGGTTGCCCATTTGCCGCCGTTTGTGCAAATGCCGAAAACAAGATAGCCGACTCCTGCGCAAAAAGCAACTATAAGCACTATCAGGGCTGTTGTTCTTTTCAAAGTGTCACGCACAGGCAAAACCTCCTTTCCGGATTATTAATGATCTGACTATTTATTCTTTGTCGTTTTTTGTGTTGTTTTCTTAGTTGTTCTTGCGCTCTGTGCGGGTTTTGAAACCGCTCTTTTTGCTACGGGAATGTCACCGTTCTGCATTCTGACGGTGCGTTTTCTGCCCGAATTGCTGACGGGAATCGAGGCAATCGGTTCGGGCGGATTGAACTGAACGCCTGCTGTTCTGATATAGGCAAGCAGACCCCAGGAGCATATCATACTTGAGCCGCCGCGGCTGACAAACGGCAGTGTTACGCCGGTGAGCGGGAGAATATCGGTGATTCCGAAGACATTGAGCGAAAGCTGGAATAAAAGCATCCCCGCCGCCGCACACGCCGCTATTGCATAAAAGCTTGAACCGGACTGGCGCACGCTGCGAACGGCAAACAGTGCAAAGCCGACAAAGCAGATAAGCACGCAGAGCCCGACAATAAGCCCCATTTCTTCACAGACAACGCCAAAGACAAGGTCGGTTGAGGAGGCGTAAACATTTCTCAGAAGACCTTCTCCGATGCCGAGACCGAGCAGGCCTCCGCTCGCCATATAGACAAGAGTTCTCACCTGCTGGTAGCCCGTTGAATCCGCATACTGCCAGACGTGGCGGTATGCCTGAAAACGGTTTGCAATATAAGGTTTGAAATAGATTATAAGCACTGCGCCGAGCAGGGCGACGGTGACTATGAGAGCAATTGTTCTGACATCGCCCGAACGCATAAATGCGATTAAAATGAAGGTAAAGAAAAATATGAGCGCCGTTCCGAAATCCTGCATAAGGAAAAGCAGTCCGATGCAGGCAACGGAGAAAATGATGTATTTTGTAAGACTGGTATTTGAGATAAGATATTCGAGCGTAACCGCTCCGACAAAAATGAATGCGACTTTGACAAATTCGGAAGGCTGAACGGAGAACAGACCGAAATCTATCCAGTTGAGCGTGCCATTTGTTGTGCCGGCAAGGAAAAGGTTTGCGACAAGAATCGCTATTGAAATAACGGCAACAGGCAGGCGCACCTTCTGGCAGAGGTCGATGTTTTTGAGTATAACCTGCAGAATGAGATAACCTGCAATTCCCATAAGCACGGCCGCCAGCTGTTTGACGGCATAACTCTCGTTAAAGCTCGCACAGACGGTTATGCCTATGCCGCAGAGAAAGAACGCCATTGCCTCAAGCTCAAAATAATCGGTGCCCGTTGCAACCGTGCCTATCATCATATAAAGCCACTCGACAACGATGTAGCCGGCAAACACGCAAACAAGCGTGAAACTCATCTGTTCATCCCTGTAGAGAACGCACGCCGACGAAAGCAGCTGAAACAGGGTTATGAAAACCATAACGGTTACCTGCTTGAACGCAGGCTGACTGCGTTTTTTTGTTTTGTTTTCCGCCACCGTGCCGCCTCCTTTCGGGCTTCCGAACATAATTCAAAAGATATTATTGAATAAGTATTTTAGCATATATTTATTAAAATCTCAACAAAAACAAGCAAAAATTGAGCATAAAACGTCAATTTCACTGTTAAATAATAATTTACAAATTTATTCTTGCAAATATGCGCGTGAAAGACTATAATATACTAAATATTTTTTATAATGGATAATTATGTGCAGAAGGGATGTGCGGCAGACGGAAGCGTATTTTGACAACAGTGCAACCACAAAACCGTGTGCCGAGGCAATCGACGCAGCGGAGAAAGCCATTGAAGAAATATGGGGTAATCCCTCGTCCCTTCATAAATGCGGAATGGCAGCCGATGCTCTTATGGAGCGCAGCCGCGAAAGGGTGGCTTCAAAGTTAAACTGCTCCCCCGATGAGATATATTTCACCTCCGGCGGAACGGAGAGCAACAACACGGCGCTTTTCGGCACTGCACGCCGTCTTAAAAAGCAGGGCAACAGAATTGTATCTACCGTTATTGAGCATCCCAGCGTTTTCGAAACGCTCTCTGAGCTTGAAAAAGAAGGTTTCGAGGTAGTCCGGCTCAAGGTTGACGGCGAGGGTAAAATCAGCGAAGATGAACTTTTTGAAACCGTAGATGAAAAAACAATTCTTGTCAGCATTATGGCTGTCAACAACGAGACGGGGTCTGTTCAGCCGGTGCAGGCGGCAAAAAGAGCTGTTGCGAGGGCGCACTCGCCCGCACTTATTCACTGCGATGCCGTTCAGGCGTTCGGCAAAATGCCTTTAAAGCCCTCCGCTCTGGGCGTTGACCTTATGAGCATAAGCGCACACAAAATTCACGGAATAAAAGGTGCGGGAGCACTTTACATTAAAAAGGGCGTAAAAATAAGTCCCCTGGTTTTCGGCGGAGAACAGGAAAACAGGTTCCGCCCCGGCACGCAGGCACTGCCCGCAATAGCGGCCTTCGGCGCGGCGGCAAAGGCACTGCCCCGCATTGAAGAAGAATATGAAAAGGCGAAGGACCTGCGTGATTATATGCTCGGTCTGTTTGCCAAGGCAGGCGGGATTGAAATCAACTCCCCCTCCGATGCCCTGCCGTTTATAACTAACATATCCGTTCCCGGCAGGCGCAGCGAGCCGATGTTGAGCTTTCTCTCCGAAAAAGGCGTTTATGTTTCAAGCGGCTCGGCTTGTTCCAAGGGCAAGAGGAGCAGGGTGCTCACCGAAATGGGCTTAAGCCCCGAAAAGCTTGAAAGTCCGCTTCGCATAAGCTTCTCCCGCTTCACGACCAAAGAAGAAATCGACTGCCTTGTTCAGGCGCTAACACAGGGCATTGAATACATCAGACCTTCAAAATAAAGGAAACACAATGAACGAAATCATACTTGTAAAAAACGGCGAGCTTGCTCTCAAGGGGCTCAACAGACGCAACTTTGAGGATATGCTCATTAAAAATATGCGGCACCGTCTTGACGGTCTCGGCACATTTGACTTTTCATCGCAGCAATCAACGGTTGTGGTCACACCGCACGACGATGTGACGGATATGGACGAGGCGTTTGCAAGACTTTGCAGGGTTTTCGGTATTGCGGGGCTTTCGCGTGCGGCAAGCGTTGAAAAAGATATAAACATTATTCTTCGCTCGACCGCCGAATACCTTGATGAAAGAATTTTATCCGCGCGCACTTTTAAAGTCAATGCAAAAAGGAGCGACAAGACTTTCCCGCTCGCCTCACCCGAAATCTGCACACAGGTCGGCGGCTACATTTTAAGCAGATATAAACATCTCAGCGTTGACGTGCACAACCCCGACCTTATTATCACCGTTGAAATCCGCGACCACGCCGCCTATATTCACGGCAACCAGGTCAAGGGCGCAGGCGGAATGCCCGTAGGCAGTTCGGGCAGAGCGGCTCTGCTTATTTCGGGCGGAATTGACAGCCCCGTAGCAGGCTATATGATGGCAAAAAGAGGTCTGCAGTTAACCGGCATTCACTTTGCCTCGCCACCTTACACAAGTGCAAGGGCGGAACAGAAGGTTCACAAGCTTTTGCAGAAGGTGGCGGCATATTCCGGCAGAATAGTTCTTTTCACGGTGCCGTTTACTGAAATACAGGAACAGATAAAAGACAACTGCCCCGAAGATTTATTCACGCTCATTATGCGCAGAATGATGATGCGCATTTCTCAGATAATTGCAGCGGATCAGAACTGCGGAGCGCTTATCACCGGCGAGAGCGTCGGTCAGGTTGCAAGCCAGACGATGCCCGCAATCGCCTGCACCCAGGCGGTATGCAGCATCCCCGTATTCCGTCCGCTTATCGGCATGGATAAAGACGAGGTTGTCACAATCTCACGTAAAATCGACACATTTGACATTTCGATTCTGCCGTATGAAGACTGCTGCACGGTGTTCACGCCGAAACACCCGAGAACAAAGCCGACGGTAGAAATGGTTGAAAAGGCGGAGAAGGTTCTCGACATTGACGCTCTTATTGAAAGAGCGGTCAAAGGAATAAAGATGAAAGTTATTCACGCATACAGAACCGACGGTGAGGACGATTATGAATAAGGTTGCCGAAAAGGCGGTAGAACTGCTTTTAAAAAGCGGAAAGACAGTTGCGTGCGCCGAGTCCTGCACCGGCGGGCTTATTGCAAAGCTCATAACTGACATTCCCGGCTCATCGGAGGTTTTTCACCTCGGCGAGGTAACATATTCAAACGATATAAAAAGCAGGATTCTCGGCGTTGACACGGTGACGCTTGACAAATACGGTGCGGTAAGCGAACAGACTGCTGTTGAAATGGCGCAGAATGTGCGAAAGCTTGCGGGTGCCGACTACGGTATTTCATCAACGGGAATATCCGGCCCCGACGGAGACGGAATATGCAACGAGGCAGGGCTCAGCTTTACAGCCGTCAGCACAGGTGAAAAAACCGTCTGCCGAAAACTTGAAACACACAGCAGCGACCGTGATTTCAACAGGAATCACACCGCAGAAAACGCACTTTCGCTGTTGATTGAAATAATTGAGGATTAACCGATTTCACATATAAGGAGGAACAAAAATGGACGAAAACAAGAAACCCGGTCAGGAAAATCCGGACGATTTTGATTTTGACAATTTCTTCGATTCCTTTGAGAATTTTGAGCCCTTTGAGGCATTTGAATCCGAAGAAAAGAAAGCCGAACCTGCGCAGGAATCCGCCGCAAAGCCGGAGAGTGCAGATGAAGGTCTGAACTTTATTGACTCGGCAAAGCATGATATTGACGACATCATTTCATCCTACACCGAGCCGGAAGCGGATGCGACGCCTCAGGTTGATATTCCGGCAGGCACACAGCAGAGTTTCAACATTAACATAACTCCGAAAAGCGTCAAGAGAAATCCCGGCGAAGAGGAATACACCCCCTCGGTCAACTTCATTCCCGACGACGCAATAAACATAAACGATATTCCGGGTTATGAAATCGAAACGCACACCACAAAAAAAGAGGAGAAGCCGAAGAAGAAAAAGGCAAAGCCCTCCGAAATAGTGCGCAGGATTGTTCTTTCCATTTCGATTATCGTTATTCTTGTAAGCGGTGCTTACCTGCTCAAAAGCTACGTTATTGACCCCTATATGGCAACGAAGAAGAACGACAAAGCGGCAAACGACCTTATTGTTGTTGAGAACTTCCCCGAAGGCACCAAGGAAAGCGAAATGTGGGAGCAGATTGAAAAGAAATACCCCAATGTGGAATTTGCTCCTGATATGCTTATCAAATACGCCAACCTCTATGCAGCCAACCCGGACCTTCGCGGCTGGATAACAATCGCCCCGTTCGGAATTGATATGCCTCTCGCACAGGGCTCAGACAACAGCTACTACCTCAAGCGCGACATTTACAGGAAGTGGACCGAATACGGCGTTCCGTATTTTGACTACCGCAATTCCACCTACCTGCTTGACAGAAACACAATAGTTTACGGTCACAATATGAAGTATTCCGACAAGATTTTCGGTATGCTTGAAGATTACAAGACCGTTGACGGATATAAGAGAGCGCCCACGATTCAGTGCAACACTATTTACGAAGACTACACCTGGAAAATTTACGCAGTGTTTATTACCAACAGCGAGGCGAAGGATGACAACGGCTATGTTTTCAATTACACCTTCACCAGACTGACGGATGAAAAACTCAAGGAATATATCTCATACGTTGACAAAAGAGCGCTTTACACAACTGATGTTGACATACTCCCGACCGACCATCTTCTGACCCTCTCAACCTGTTGCTACGACTTTGACAGCGCAAAGATAGTTGTTCTTGCAAGACTTGTCCGCGACGGAGAAAGCGCCGAGGTTGACACATCCAAAGCGAAGACAAATCCCAACCCCCAGTATCCGCAGGCATGGTATGACGCATACGGCAAAACAAACCCCTATGCCAATGCCGGCAGATGGTATGCTAACTGAAAGAAAGGAGAGCGGCCGCAGTAAAACTGCCCGCCGCAATATTGAAATATGATTAACAGCAATGCCTGCATAATGTCATTGACAAAAAGCATGAGTGCGGAAACAACCCGTGCTCTGTCTGCGCTTCAGGATGCGGTAAGCAACTGCTTCAACTGCACTTCGAACGGTTACTCATCCGTAAAGCAGCTGCTCTCTCAGCTCGGTGAAAGACTTAAAGAAAACAGTCTTGTCATTATTGCCGCTGAGCCGTCGCTTTTCTACTCGGCAAAAGAGATTTTCTGCCAGGCGCTTTCGCTCAAATGCGAAAACAGCGACGATGTAATCGCCTCACTGCCGACTTCATATTTTCCGAAAAACGAACGTGAATACAGAGCTGTTGCGGGTTTTCCGAAGCATTCGGAGATCCTTTACACTCCGAACGGACTTTTCAGCGGTTTCTGCATTGCAAACGGCACACAGAGAATAGCGTTTGTTCCGCTTGAAGAGAAGCTCACCGCAACACTTCTTGCCGGCTCGCTCGGCGAGGCGCTCGCCCGTTTCGGCGATGAAAACAACATTGTTGTTTCGGACATACTCGATGAAAACACCGAAGAACCCGAGGCGGCACCCGAAAGCGCCGATGATGAGGTCACAAAAGAAACGGACGGCGAGCCCGAAACAATAATTGCGGAGCCCGAAGCACCTGCAGCTTCGCCCGCAGCACCTGTCGCTCCCGTTTCGGCGCAGACAGAAGAGCCCGTAAAGAAGACTCCAAAAGAGATTCTCAAAGACGATGTTCTGGCTCTTGTCAAGGCACTTAACGATACAGATACAACACTTGCGATTGCGCAGAACGCTTCACTTAAACATCTTCAGATGCTTATCAAGGACACACCCGGCTCTGACGGTCATATTATATTCGACGAGACTCCCGTTGAAAAATGGCAGGGCGGCAAATTCAACGAGTATTTTGCAAACCTTGCAAAGGGAACATTTGAAAGATGCTCCACCGACTTTGCAGGCGCGGCATCCACTCTTTATTCCGACGCCACGGGCAGATTTATGTTCTATGTGGTTGCCGACTCGCAGGGCGCAAAAATCACAAAGGTTACGGGCAATGACCCCAACGAGATTATTTTCAAGACCATGACGGGGCTTCTCAACGCCCTTAAAGAACGTATTCTCGCCGATGCCAAGATGAAACCCGAAGAGGAGACAGCCCCCGCAAACGAGGTGGTCAAATCCTCCACTCCTCTCATCATTTCCGCAATTGTGCTTATTATTGCGGTTATTGCAAGCGCGGCGGTTGCTTTCTATATGAAAGGCAGCGGCGATGAGACTCCCACCGTTCCCGAGACATCCTATGTTGAAGAGATAACCGAACCCGAAACCACAACACAGGAAGAGACAACCGAAGAGCAGACGGAGGAAGAAAGCGAAGAGAGCACCGAGGAAGAAAGCACTTCGGAAGAAAACGCAGAATAAATAGTTTTACGCAACAGAGGCATCCGTTCACATGGGCGGATGCCTTTTACTGCGCCGTGTTTGATTGACAACATAAATGCGGTTATGATATATTAACTGTTGTTATATATTTATTAATGTATGAGGTCCGCTATGAAAAACAGCAGAGCATTCCCTTCGGTTTTTGTTACGAAAAAGGCGGAAAATTCGGTTAAAAACGGTCATCCCTGGGTTTACGGCGAGGAGATTACCTCGCAAACTCCCGACATAGAGAACGGCGCTTTCACCGACGTTTTTTCGCAAAAGGGTTCGTATCTCGGCACGGGTTTTTACAGCGAAAAAAGCAAAATCCGCGTGCGTATTCTCTCCGACAATGCAAACGAGAGTTTTTCATCCGCATTTTTTGAGAGGCGGCTTAAATATGCCGTTGACTACCGCAGAACCGTTATGGGCGACGATTTTGCCTGCTGCCGTCTTATTTTCGGTGAAGCGGACGGTCTGCCCGGTCTGACGGTTGACAGATTCGGCGGTGTTCTTGTCACTCAGGTGCTCTCATTCGGTATGGAAAAAATCAAGGATGAAATATACCGTATGCTTGTCGGTATTCTCACAAGTATCGGTGAAGAAATAACCGGAGTGTTTGAGCGCAACGATGTTGCGATACGTGAACTCGAAGGGCTCGGGCAGCACAAGGGCTGGTATGAGATTGAAGGGCTTACTCACCCCTCCTCAACGGTAACGGAAATAACCGAAAACGGCATTAAATACACAGTTGATTTTGAAAACGGGCAGAAGACGGGATTCTTTCTCGATCAAAAATACAACCGCCTTGCGGTTTCAAAGCTTGCCAAAAACAAAACTGTGCTTGACTGCTTCACTCACACCGGCTCGTTCGCTCTAAATGCGGCAAAGGGCGGAGCAAAAAGCGTTACCGCCGTTGATGTTTCCGCCGATGCCGTGGCAATGGCAAAAAGAAATGCGGAAATAAACGGGCTTGACGGCAATATGGAGTTTGTGACAGCCGACGTTTTTGACCTGCTGCCCGAACTTGAAAAAACGGAAAAACACAAATACGACTTTATAATACTCGACCCGCCTGCGTTTACCAAAAGCAGAAAAACCGTAAACAATGCGCAGAAAGGTTATAAAGAAATCAATTACAGGGCTATGAAACTGCTCGGCAGAGGCGGATACCTTGCCACCTGTTCCTGTTCGCATTTTATGAGCAACGAGCTGTTTGTAAAAATGCTTAAAAGCGCGGCAAAGGATGCGGGCTTCGGTCTCAAACAGATTGAGGTGCGTCAGCAGTGCTGCGACCATCCCATATTGTGGAATGTTCCCGAAACCGATTATCTCAAATTTTATATTTTTCAGATTGTGTAGGTGAAAAAATGAATTATACAAACTGGATGTCCGCCGTAAAGGATGAGGTCAGAATAAACAAGCTTGTTATTCCCGCCGCTCATAACGCAGGCACAAAGGGGCTTGTGAAATTCGGTTGCTGCCAGGACGGCACGCTTTATGAGCAATATCAATACGGAATAAGAGAATTCGGTCTGTTCTACCGTGTAAAAAAAGGTGAGCTTCTTCTCGCTCACGGGCTGAGCACCGGGGCGACTCTTGAAAGTGCCCTCCGGGATCTCTCAAGAGTTCTTGAAGAGAGCGAAGAGGAGTTTTTCATAATCGACCTGCGTCAATACGGCGACCAGAAGATAGGACCGTTCACCCTGCACTACGGCGACAACGGCAACAGAGCCAACGAGCTTGTTGAAAAATATCTGAAGCCCGAAAAATACGCATACACAGATTTTGAAAAAATAGCCGATATAACAATGGGCGACCTTCGGAAAAGCGGGAAGAAATACCTTCTGCGCTCGCCCGAAAAGCTCTACACCGGCTCAAGAGATTTCAGAATCTATGATATATGGGACAAAAAAGTTTTCGGCTACAAAACAGAGAAGTTTGCCCGTGTCTGCACCGATTTTCTCGACACCGAAACCTGTGAGGATTTTTTGTGGTTCCAGACTCAGCAGACTCCAAATTTAGGCACAGAGAACGGGTTGCGGAAATGGCCCAGAGAGCTTGACGAAGCTTTGCGCCCGTATTTTAAAGATATAATCAGACGCATAGCGGGCAATCCGCTTTACCTTGAAAAAATCAATGTCATAAGCGGCGATTTTATGACGCGCGACCATATGAAGGTGAACGCCATACTCGGACTTAACCTTGACAAAAATTGTATTAAAGAAGAGTGCATTGACGAGTTTCGGGCACTTATTGAAAATGATTGAGGTGACAAAATGAAACACTATTCATCGGCAATAATCGGGCACATCACACTTGATGCAAACACCGACCATCTCGGCAACACTGCTCACATTGTAGGCGGCGCTGTTGTTTATTCATCGGCAAGTGCTCACGCGCTGGGGCACAGGGTTGCAGCCGTGACAAAGGTTGCAAAAGAGGATGAAAGCAGACTTGCTCAGTTTGTTATTCCCGAAGAAGATATTTACTGCACATTCAGCAAAAAATCCACCACAATGGCCAACAAATATTTCACGCCCGACAAAGAAAAGCGCGATTGCCGCGCAGAGAGCGTGGGCGACCCGTTCACGCTTGACGACATTCCCGACCTTGACGCCGAGATTTACCACCTCGCGGGGCTTATCTACGGCGATTTCAACGGTGAAATGATCAAAGCGCTCTCAAAGAAAGCTCCCCTCGCGGTTGATGTTCAGGCCCTTTTAAGGCATGCCGCGCCCGACGGTTCAATGTTCTTTGAGGACTGGAGCGAAAAGAAGGAGCTTCTGCCTTACATAAGCTACCTCAAAACAGATGCTGCTGAGGCGGAGATTCTGACAGGCAGTTCCGACAGGTTTGAGGCGGCAAAAATGCTTTACGGCTGGGGCGCAAAAGAAATCTGCATAACCCACAACACAGAGGTTCTTGCCTATGACGGCAAGGATTTTTACACCTGCCCCATAAGAGCGAGAAATCTCAGCGGAAGAACGGGCAGAGGCGACACTACCTTTGCCGCTTACATAAACGAGCGCCTCAATAAAAGTATAAAAGAATCGCTCCTGATTGCGACCGCCACTGTCTCGCTCAAGATGGAAACTCCCGGTCCGCTCAGATGCGAAAGAAAAGATATTGAAGCATATATCGACGAATTCTACGCCGATGTAAAATAAAAGAACGCAAAGATATTAATGCCCGGGCTGACCGACAGGGTCAACCCGGGCAATATTCATTTTATTTTTTTGCAGATGTTAATCGGTTCTCTGTATTATAACTCTATTATTTCGTTTTCTTTGTCAGCGCCGATATATCTGACGTTTATCTGTTTTGTTTTGCAGTTTTCCGACGGGACGGCGGTCAGCTTTTCACCGTCGAATGAGAAATCAATTGTGCTGCCGTTGTCGTCAAACTGGGTAAATTTGCCCTGCGCTCCGCAGAAGACAAGCACGTCGAGGGCATCAAATTCAGTTGAATTGCCCTGCCTTTCGGGGAGCAGGGGAACTATTGCGCCCGCCTTTGCAAACACGGGGAATTCATTAAGAGGGCAGTTCTCCTCATACTCGCCGCCCGAATACTTTCTGCCGTTGAAGAAATTAAACCACTCCCCTTCGGGAAGATAGAACTCAACGTCCGGTCCCGGCTGTTTTGCGGGTTTTGTAACGGGAGCCACTATCATCTGCTCTCCGAAATAATACTGGTTGCGGTATTTTTCTTTATGGGCGTTTTCGCTTTTGTCGTAATAATACATAGGGCTTATGAGCGGAATGCCATCGTCTGCCGTTCTGACATTTGCCGTGTAGAGATAGGGCAGAAGGCGGTGGCGCAGGCGAAGATAATCTTCAGCCGTTTTTTCGACCTCCGGGAAGTTCCACGGTTCCTTTGAAATTGACGTATTGTTCGAGTGCAGACGGTTTATGGGCGAGAACACGCCGAACTGGAGCCAGCGCAGATAAAGCTCGTTGTTGCCGGAATTGTAAACGTGACCTCCTATGTCGTGGCTCCACCAGGTGTAGCCCGCATTTGAAGCGTTTGCCGTGAACCAGGGCTGAAGTTTCAGACTCTTCCAGAAAACGAAGGTATCGCCCGAAAAGCCGAGAGGATAACGGTGCGAACCGATGCCCGCATAACGCGAGAGAATAAGCCCCGTTCTGCCGCCGCGGCAGTTGTCAAGCATGTGGTAGTGGTTTAGAAGCCAGAGAGGGTCAAGCCCCAACATCGCCTTTGATTTTGTGCCCTGCTGCCAGTCTATCCACCAGAAATCGACGCCCTCCTCTTCATAAGGATGATGAAGAATATCAAAATAGGCGTTGCGGAATTTTTCATCCGTCAGGTTGAATTTAACGGGTTTTCTTTCGGCAGGATTCTGACCGACCGCCTCGCACATATCATTATACTGTTTTTCAAAATATCTGACGCCGTCGTGCGGGTGCAGGTTCATCGTTATTGCAAGGCCTCTTCTTTTGAGATCTCTGAAAAACTCTTTGTAATCGGGGAACAGACTTTCCTCAAAAGTGTAACCCGTCCACCCGGCGCCCTGAATAACGGTTGGCTTGACATCCTTCGGCACGTTCTTTACTATGTGCCAGTCCATATCTATTGTGGCTACCGTGAAGGGAATATCTTTATCGCGAAAAGCGTTCATCAGTTCAAGATATTCGCTCTGAGAGTAGGCGTGGTAGCGGCTCCACCAGTTGCCCAGAGCGTATTTCGGCAGAAGAGGTGTTGCACCGCAAAGGTTGTAAAAATCTTTGAGACCTCCGAGGTAATCGTCGCCGAAGGCAAAAACATATTTGTCAACAACCTTGAACGGACGCAGTGAAACGGAGCCGTCTTCATTGAAAAGGAAGGAGTCGCTGTCATCTATTTCGGCAACGCCGTTTGAAGAGAAAATGCCCTTTCGCAGGTGTCCGAGAAAGAAACGGTCGCGTTTTTCTTTTTTTGTTTTCCAGCTGCCGAGGTAGCCGAACGTGCCGTCAAGCGTGCGGGCTGTTCCGCCGAGATTTGTGCTGTTTGAAGGGTAGCGCCATTTGCCGTTGATTGCCGCTTCGACACGCATTGTGGATGTGTTGACACGAAATGAGGTTTTCGGGGTTTTTATTGTGATAAGCCCGCCCTTGTTGTGTTTGATTTCGGGATTGACATCAACAAAATTACGGCAGACAACCATCTGCGTCGGGTTGTCACAGAAGCCGGTTGATGATTTTTCAACCCGGAGAATTCTGTCGGAAATAACGCTTAAGCGGACATCACCGTAAATAAACACCTGTGAATCTTTTGCGGGTGCGTTTTTCATAGCGAACCTTTGCATTTCAAATCCTCCTGTCAGATTTTACACAGTATAAAATATATTTTATCACACTGTCGCCGGGTTGGCAACAATGACAGGGTGATTATTCAATATGATGAAAAACAATACGTAAATATGCGTGTTTTTCGTTTAAAAATGAATAATTATTAATTATTTGTCGATTTATTCTTAAATACACTTGACAAATACACAAAAAAGTAAATAATAATACATTAAAGGTAATTTAATATAATTTCAGTATATAAAGGAAGAAGCAGATGAAACAGTTTGACAGAAAGTTGATTCTTGAAGACGGAGCGGAATACTACGGCTACGGCTTCGGAGGATATTCGCAGAGGGTATGCGAGGTTGTTTTCAACACCTCGATGGTCGGCTATCAGGAGATTATATCCGACCCGTCATACACCTATCAGGCGGTTGTAATGACATACCCGCTCATCGGCAATTACGGCATTACAGACGAGGATTTTGAAAGCAAGAATATGACAATAGGCGGTCTTATTGTCAGGGACTACAACGATATGCCGTCAAATTTCCGCTACACAAAAACGCTGTCGGAACTGCTTGAAGAAAACGACATTCCCGGCATATACGGCATTGACACAAGACAGCTTACAAGGTCAATACGGGATTTCGGCGCAAGGCGCGCCCTTATTACGGGAATTGAAACAACAGCCGAGCAGGGCGTTGAGATAATAAAGAACACTCCCGTTCCAACAGATGCGGTGTCGAAGGTCAGCTGCAAAAAACGTTGGTATTCGCGCACCTCCAACCACAAATACAATGTTGTGGCTGTTGACTGCGGAATAAAGCTGAATATCATCCGCTCGCTCAACAAGGTCGGCTGCAACGTTACAATTGTGCCCTATGACACGACGGCGGAGGAAATCGAGTTTATGAAGCCCGACGGAATCTTCCTTTCAAACGGGCCGGGCGACCCGGAGGATGTTACACCGGTTATTGAAGCGGTCAGAAAGCTGAAAGGCAAATACCCGATTTTCGGCATCTGCCTCGGGCACCAGATTATAGGACTTGCCTACGGCGGAAAAACATACAAGCTTAAATTCGGCCATCACGGCGGAAACCACCCGGTAAAGAACCTGCAGACAGGTAAAATCGAAATAACATCACAGAACCACAACTTTGCCGTTGACGCAAAAAGCGTTGAGGGAACGGGGCTTGAAGTAACACATCTGAATATACTCGACAACACGGTTGAAGGTCAGGAATGTGCGCAGGACAAAGTTTTCAGCGTGCAGTATCACCCCGAGAGCGCTCCCGGTCCGCAGGACAGTTTTTATCTTTTCAACAAATTCCTTGACGCGATGAAGGAGGCGAAAGAGAATGCCTAAAAGAACCGATATTAAAAAGGTGCTTGTTATCGGCTCGGGCCCCATTGTCATAGGTCAGGCGGCCGAGTTTGACTACGCCGGCACCCAGGCGTGCCTCGCCCTCAAGGAGGAGGGATACGAGGTAGTTCTCGCCAACTCCAACCCCGCAACAATAATGACTGACACCTCCATAGCAGACAAGGTCTATATGGAACCGCTTACCCTGGAGTATCTTGCAAGAATCTGCCGTTATGAGCGCCCCGACGCTATTATTCCCGGACTCGGCGGTCAGACGGGACTCAACCTTGCCATGCGGCTTTCAAAAAAAGGCGTTCTCGACGAGTGCGGAATTGAGTTGCTCGGCACGGAGGCAAAAAGCATTGAAATGGCAGAGGACCGCGAGCTTTTCAAGGAGCTGTGTGAAAGAATCGGCGAGCCCGTTGTTCCTTCACAGATAACATACTCTATAGAAGAAGCGATTGAGGCGGCTCACGAAATCGGCTACCCCGTAATATTGCGGCCTGCTTTCACGCTCGGCGGCACCGGCGGCGGCTTTGCTGGCAACGATGAAGAAATACGCCTGCTTATGAAAAATGCGCTTGCCGTCTCCCCCGTTCATCAGGTGCTGGTTGAGAAGAGCATAAAGGGCTACAAAGAGATTGAATACGAGGTAATGCGCGATGCAAACGACACCGCAATTACCGTTTGTAACATGGAAAACCTCGACCCCGTAGGAATACATACGGGCGACTCAATTGTTGTTGCTCCCAGTCAGACGCTGACGAACAAGGAATACCACATGCTTCGTGACAGTGCACTTAAAATCATACGCGCTCTCGAAGTTAAAGGCGGATGCAACGTTCAGTTTGCGCTTGACCCGCAGTCGTTCAGATACTATGTAATTGAAGTAAACCCGAGAGTTTCGCGTTCATCCGCTCTTGCTTCAAAGGCGAGCGGTTACCCGATAGCCCGTGTTTCGGCAAAAATTGCAGTAGGTATGAATCTTGACGAGATTATGCTTGCAAACACACCCGCCTGCTTTGAGCCGACGCTTGACTATGTTGTTACCAAAATGCCGCGCTTCCCCTTCGATAAATTTGCGGATGCGAACAACCGCCTTTCAACACAGATGAAGGCAACCGGCGAGGTTATGAGCGTGGGACGCACCATGGAGGAGAGTCTTCTCAAAGCAATACGCTCGCTTGAAATGGGTAAAAACCATATTCACATGGAGAAATTTGACTCATCACATATGACTGCCGACGACCTGCTCGAATATATAGCAGAGGGCACGGATGACAGAATCTACGCCATATCTCAGCTTATGTGGATGGGCGTTGACCACTCGAGAATATGCAACATAACGCAGATTGACATGTTCTTCCTCGACAAAATCAAGAACATTGTTGATTTTGAAAAGGAGATGGAGGCAAATCCCGACTCTCCCGAGCTGCTTAAAATGGCAAAAAAGATGGGATTCTCCGATTCATACGTGGCGGAGCTCTGGAAAACCACCGAAGACGATATTTATGAGCGCAGGGCAAAAGAGGAAATCTTCCCCGTTTACAAAATGATTGACACCTGCGCGAGCGAGTTTGACAGCTATGTTCCCTATTTTTATTCGACCTACGAGAGTGAAAATGAATCGATAGTCTCGGACAGAAAGAAGATTATTGTTCTGGGCTCGGGCCCCATAAGAATCGGTCAGGGTGTTGAGTTTGACTATTCCACCGTTCACGCCGTTGCGGCAATACGTTCTGCAGGCTATGAAGCGATAGTAATCAACAACAACCCCGAAACTGTTTCAACCGACTACACGACCGCCGACAAGCTCTATTTTGAGCCACTGACGGTTGAGGATGTTATGAACGTAATACACCTAGAAAAGCCGGAGGGCGTAATCGCCACTCTGGGCGGTCAGACTGCCGTAAACCTTGCCGCTCCGCTGACGGCGAGAGGGGTTAAAATAATCGGCACGGACTGTGTGGCTATTGACAAGGCGGAAGACAGAGATGCTTTTGACCGTCTTATACGCTCACTCGGCATTCCTCACCCAAAAGGTGAGGCGGTAACGAATATTGAAGCCGGTGTCGAGACAGCCGAAAGAATCGGATACCCCGTGCTTGTGCGCCCCTCGTTTGTTCTGGGCGGCAGAGCCATGGAGATTGTTGCCAATGAGGAGATGCTGCGCCGCTACCTGACAAACGCCGTAAAGGTTGACGAAGACAAGCCGGTTCTTGTTGACAAATACATTATGGGCAAAGAAGTTGAGGTTGACGCGGTCTGCGACGGTGAGCAGGTGTTTATACCCGGCATTATGGAGCTTGTTGAACGCACGGGCGTTCACTCAGGCGACAGCACAAGCGTTTACCCGCCCTTCAGCATTTCGCAGAAGGTGCGCGACACAATATGCGAATACACGACAAAGCTCGGTCTGGGCATCGGCATAGTAGGTCTTTTCAACATTCAGTTCATTGTTGATAAAAATGATGACGTGTTCATAATCGAAGTTAATCCCAGAGCGTCAAGAAGCGTGCCCTTCCTCTCAAAATCGGCGGGCTTCGGGCTTGTAAACATTGCCACACGAGTTATGCTCGGCGAGAGTCTTGCCGCACAGGGAATAACCGAAATGGTGCCGAAAGACAAAGGCCGCTGGTATGTAAAAGCACCCGCATTTTCGTTTGAAAAGCTGACCGGTATGGACACATATCTCTCGCCCGAAATGAAGTCAACAGGTGAAGCGATAGGTTATGACGACCAGCTCAACCGCGCCATGTATAAGGCAATGCAGGCATCGGGAATCAAGATGAAATATTACGGCACAGTGCTTGTAAGCATTGCGGATGAAGATAAGGAAGAGGCGTTGCCGCTCATCAAGCGCTTTTACCGTCTCGGCTTCAACATTGAAGCGACGGGCGGCACGGCGGACTACCTCAGGGCAAACGGAATACGCACAAGACTGCGCCATAAAATAGAAAACGGCGACGAAGATATCATCAAAGTTCTGCGTGCGGGATATGTCAGCTACGTTATCAGCACAAGATCCGTTATGGACGGCATTAAATTCGGCTCGGGCGCCGCGCTTAGAAAGGCGTCAATTCAGAACGGAGTAACGGTATTCACCTCACTTGACACGGTGAGAATAATGCTCGATGTGCTTGAGGACGCCATACCCGCAATATCGACAATAGACGGATAAAGGCATAATTAAAAGGACTTGTTCACGCGGACAAGTCCTTTTTTGTTTATATATTTAATTATTCGAGCAATCCCTTTTTTTGCGAATCTTCAACTATTCTTTCGACGACTTTCCAGACCTCGGGCATTGCCTCGCGGCAGGCGGCGTTGCGTTTTAACACCATTTCTGTTGTGATGTGGTTACCGCGCCAGGTGTAGCCCTCCGTAATGTAATTATGCAGAAGGGGCTGGAGACTGTCAAGCGCGCGGGCGTAAAGAGCAGCAGGCGTTTCGCACTCTTCAAATTCGTTCCATAACGAGCGGAACATTTCACCCTGTTCGCCGAGAATACCGAACAGGCGGTCTGCCGCCTCGGCTTCACGCTGTTGTTTGGTGGCGTTGCCCTGCTCGTCATAGGCGAAGGTGTCTCCCGCATATATTTCAACGAGGTCGTGAACGGTTACCATCTGCACGGTTCTGCCGATATCCGCACCCTCGGGAGCGTATTCGGAAAGGACCATTGCACATACGGCTAAATGCCAGGAATGCTCAGCGTCATTCTCACGCCGTGAACAATCTGTCAGCACTGTTTTGCGAAGCACGTTTTTTGCCTTGTCGCATTCTATTATAAATTCAAGCTGCTTTTTAAGCTTTTCATTTTCAACAAAATCAAATCTGCTCATTTTATTCAATAATCTGTTCAAGGTATGGCTTGCCGTCTTTTATCATAACGCTTTTGTTCCATCTGTGTGTGGAGGTGAAACGAGGACGGATGACGACCTTATCTTCATAAACCTCAAGCACGGCGCCTATACCCATTGTGTCAACCTCTCCGTGGTGATTGCCGCAGGCAAGACTGGGCATATTGATAAGGCAGACACCGTCTTCATATTCAAAACTTGAATAGCCCTCTGCGGCTTTTTTGTTCTCACCGCAAAGCCCCATATGCGAGTGACCGCTGAAATAAAAGACGTTTTTATATTTTTTGAGTATGGAGGCAACCTCATCGCTGCGCTCGCCTATTCCGCCTTCCATCGGGTCGCGGTTCGGGTCTTCTTCTCTGTCCCAGGTGCGGGGCAGACCGTGCCTGCCGTTCAAGCTCTGGTGGCAGAAGACGAATATCGGCTTGCCGCTTTTGCCCGCCTTTTCCATTTCGGAGGCAAACCAGTTCATCTGTTCATCGCTGAAATTTGCTTCACAACCCGAGTCGGAATCGGTGCCGAGAAAGATGAAATGATAACCTTTGATAATATGAGAAAAATACGTTTTTTCACGCTTGTTGCCGGTGATTGTTTTGCTGTATCTGTAAAAATTCTCAACGGCGGCTTCAAAGCCGTCATCGTTCCAGCAGTCGTGGTTGCCTATTGCAAAAATCATTTTATCGGCGGGATTTCTGTTTTTCAGTGCCTGTGCAGTCAGCTGCCAGTTTTTTTCACTGCCGCGCGAGGTGGTGTCGCCGACGGTTATGAAGGCATCCATCCTGTTTAACGATTTTTCGGCGTCTTTTGCTACGCTTCTCAGCCAGTATTTGGGCAGAGCGGGCAAGGGATGCCTGCAGTCAATATGAGTGTCGCTGACTATAAGAGCGTTCAGTTTTATACCCG
Source organism: Clostridiaceae bacterium (assembly GCA_016288315.1). Lineage (GTDB taxonomy): Bacteria > Bacillota > Clostridia > Oscillospirales > Acutalibacteraceae > CAG-177. The sequence goes on from JAEEYU010000069.1 coordinate 52,725, forward strand.
GATAAAGCGGCTTTAAGCTGCTCATCATTTTCATCTCCGATTATTTAAGTTTGTGAATAAAAAGGCCGCTCAGAAGCTTGGGCTCAAACCAGGTTGATTTGGGAGGCATAAGCAGACCTGCGTCCGAAACCGCCATAAGCTCGTCAAGAGTAACGGGGAACATGGCGAAGGCAAGGCACATATCAGTAGTGGCTCTGCGTTCGAGTTCTTTTAACCCTCTTATTCCGCCTACAAAATCAATGCGTTTGTCGTTGCGGAGGTCTTTTATTCCGAGAATCGGGTCAATGAGATTCTCCTGAAGAATCGAAACATCAAGTGACTCAACGGGGTCTGTGCTGTTGTAGGTGCCCTCTTTTGCGGTTACCTTGAACCATCTGCCTTCAAGGAACATACCGAAGATATGCGGACCCTCTGGACGGTATGGCGAGTTCTGTGCGGGCTCTACGGTGAACTTTTCGCTGATTTTTTCAATAAACTGTTCGGGCGTGTTGCCGTTTAAAGTATTGATGACGCGGTTGTAATCCATAATCGCAAGCTCGTCGCTGCTGAAAAGAACGGCGAGGAAGAAGTTGAACTCCTCGCTGCCGGTGTAGCCGGGGTTCTGCTGTCTGCGGAGCTTGCCGACATTTATTGCCGATGCCGCTCTGTGGTGACCGTCGGCTATGTAGAGACTCTCAACGTTGCCGAACCATTTTGTAAGGTTTGCGATTGCCTCATCGTCATCGACAACCCAGACGGTGTTGCGCACTCTCTGGTCGGTGATGAAGTCGCAGGCGGGAGATTTTTCCGCCTTGAATTTTTCAAGAAACGAGGCAATTTCATCTTTTCTGCGGTAAGTCAGAAAGATGGGACCCGTGTTGGCGTCGCAGGTGTCAACGTGGTGTATGCGGTCCGCCTCTTTGTCTGCGTGGGTGAGCTCGTGCTTTTTGACAACGTTGTTGATATAGTCATCAATTGAGACACAGCCGACAATACCCGTCTGGCTTCTGCCGTTCATAATCTGACGGTAGATGTAGTAGCCGGGTTTTTCATCCTGTTTGCTGACGCCGTTTGTTTCAAGTGCGGCAAGTGCGGATGCCGCCTTTTCGTAAATCGCCTCGCAATAAGGATCCGTTTCGGGCGGGAAGTCAATTTCCGCCTTGTCAACGTGAAGAAATGAATAGGGGTTGCCCTTTGCCATTTCAAACGCCTCGTCGCGGTTCATGACATCATAGGGAAGAGCCGCTACCATACCTGCATATTCGGGGAGAGGGCGGACTGCTTTAAAGGGTTTTACTGTAGCCGTATATATCAATCCTTTCGGTGAAATAAACACTGCTTTTTATTTCAAAAATCTTTATAAATATACAATAACGTCAGTAAAAAATCAATTATTAAATCTCCCATAATTTAAGCCCGCCTCAGGCGCGGCGTTATGATTTTTAACGAATACTGCACAACAACAGACAAATAAGTATTTATGCATTTGTTTTCGGGTGCTGCGGCTCTGTTTTTTATTGACAGTTTTTGTAATACTATGATAAAATTAAAATGTTAAGTCCAAATCAAAAAACATTTGGGAGGAATCAGATTGGCAGACTTCAAAACAAGCCCGGTGATGTATGGCATCGCCTTTGCGATAGTGGCATTCATCGTGGCTCAGTCACTGTTTTTCATTGTCAAGTCGTGGAAGCACGGCAAGCAGATCGGCATTAAGAAAGAAACGCTTGTGTCAACCGTAACATCAAGCATTCTTTTCAGCATAGCGCCGGCAATTTCGATTCTCGCAACCGTTCTCGCGCTTGCGAACGCGCTCGGAATTGTTGTGCCGTGGATACGCCTCACGGTCATAGGCAACCTCGCTTATGAAACGGTTGCGGCCGAATCCACACTCGGCATTCTCGGCGGCTCGCTGAGCAAAGAGATAACCGACCCCACACAGTTTTCAACGGTCGCGTGGGCCATGACTCTCGGCTCGGTGTTCCCGCTCACATTCCTTCCGCTTGTGTGCAGAAAACTGCAGAAAAAAATCGGCGGAGCTGTCAATAAGAACGAAAAAACGGCAATGCTCGGCGATGTTGTTTCGGCCGCCGCGTTTATCGGCATTATTTCCGCTTTCATCGCAAGGGCAATAGCCGGCACAAGCACAAGCGATCCTTCAACAAACGCGGGCATTATGTCGGTAACCGTGCTTATTGTTGCAATAGTCGCAATGCTGGTTCTCTCCGGCCTCTGCAAGAAATTCAAGTGGACTTCATTTGAACCGTTCGCAATGCCCATAAGCATGTTTATAGGTATGGCCGCGGCGATTATAATGAATATCTGCCTGCCCGATATTGCGGCAATAACCTGGAGATAAGGAGGGAAAAGAATGGACAGCAAATATTTTGACAGACTCCATGTCTGGGGCACCGTATGGAACTACGCCGCCCTTGTTATGATGTTCACACTGCCCGTCGGCGTCTCCCTTGTTTTTGACGCCTGGCCCGCGGCAGGTGTAATAGGCAAAATTCTTCTGACTCTCATCCCTCTTTACTGGATTACCGCAATCGTCGAGGTTGTTACCTATGTGCCGATTTTAGGCGCGGGCGGAACATATCTCTCGTTTGTTACGGGCAACATAGCAAATCTGCGTCTTCCCTGCGGCCTCAACGCAATGGAGAACGCGAAAGTCCGCGCAAACACTGAGGAAGGCGAAGTCATAAGCACAATCTCAATAGCCGTTTCATCCATCACAACAACGGTTATCATTGCCGTGGGCGTGCTTGCGTTCGCGCCGATTCTGCCCAAAATCACGGCGGAGGGCTCCGTGTTCAAAGCGGCGTTCAACAATGTGCTTCCCGCTCTTTTCGGAGCGCTCGGAGCCGGCTATTTCGCAAAGCACTGGAAGCTTGCGTTCGCGCCCATCATCATCGGCGTTCTTGTGCTGATTTTTGCCCCGACAACAGGCGTAGGAATACTTATGTTCATAACCATCGTCGCCTCAATTGTTGCCGCTGTTATTATCTACAGGGATCTGCTCAAAGAAACAATCTCATCCGTGCGCGGAAGCAAAAAAGAGAGCGGCGAAACCGCAGAATGATTTTTGACTGCTTTATTCATTAAAATAAAAAGCAAACAGCCGTTTATTTGTGCATTTTAGCACTTGTAAATCAACCCCCGTTGTTTTATATTATTTAAGGTGTATTTTTCAAGTTTTGAAAGGAGATAAAAAGTTATGATTAACTACACAAACGAAGTGCAGAATATGTGCTGCGTTGCAAAAGGTCCCAATCACGGCCCCGCACCCATCCCCGAAGAAGGCAAATGGGTAAAGGCATACGAAGTAAAGGATATTTCCGCCTTTACGCACGGTGTCGGCTGGTGCGCACCTCAGCAGGGTGCCTGCAAGCTTTCACTCAATGTTAAAAACGGTATTATCGAAGAGGCGCTCGTCGAAACAATCGGCTGCTCGGGCATGACTCACTCGGCTGCCATGGCGGCGGAGATTCTTCCCGGCAAAACCATTCTTGAGGCGCTCAACACAGACCTTGTGTGCGATGCCATCAACACCGCAATGAGAGAACTCTTCCTTCAGATAGTTTACGGCCGTTCGCAGTCCGCTTTCTCGGATGACGGTCTTTCGGTAGGCGCAGGTCTTGAAGACCTCGGCAAAGGCCTCCGCTCACAGGTAGGCACAATGTATGGCACAAAGCTCAAGGGCGTCCGCTACCTTGAAATGGCAGAGGGCTATGTTACAAGACTTGCTCTTGACGCTGACGATCAGGTTATCGGCTATGAATTTGTTTCGCTCGGCAAAATGACCGACTTCATCAAGAAGGGCGACGACCCCACAACAGCATACAACAAGGCAATCGGTTCTTACGGCAGATTTGCAGACGCCGCAAAGTATATCGATCCCCGTAAAGAATAATTTGTAAGAGGAGGAAATTAAAATGGCATTATTTGAAAGCTATGAGAGAAGAGTTGACAAAATCAACGCCGTTCTCGCACAATACGGTATTTCATCAATAGAAGAATGCAAAGAAATCACTCTTGCAAAGGGTGTTGACTGCGACGCAATCGTAAGAGGCACACAGCCGATATGCTTTGAAAACGCTGTATGGGCTTACACCGTCGGCTGCGCAATCGCTATTAAATCGGGTTGCACAAAGGCCGCTGACGCCGCCGCAAAAATCGGCGAAGGTCTGCAGAGCTTCTGCATTCCCGGCTCCGTTGCCGACAACAGAAAGGTCGGTCTCGGTCACGGCAACCTCGGCAAAATGCTCCTTTCGGAAGAAACAGAATGCTTCTGCTTCCTTGCAGGTCACGAATCCTTCGCAGCTGCAGAGGGCGCAATCAAAATCGCTCTTAACGCAAACAAGGTTCGTGTAAAGCCCCTGAGAGTTATACTCAACGGTCTCGGCAAAGACGCCGCCATGATTATTTCAAGAATCAACGGTTTCACATACGTTCAGACAGAGTTTGACCCCTATTCGGAAACAGTTACCGTTGTTAAGGAGACTCCTTATTCAACAGGCGACAGAGCAAAGGTAAAATGCTACGGCGCAGACAATGTTCCCGAAGGCGTTGCAATTATGAAGCTTGAGAACGTCGGCGTTTCAATCACCGGCAACTCAACCAACCCCACCAGATTCCAGCACCCCGTTGCAGGCACATACAAAAAATGGTGCAACGAAAACGGCGTTAAATATTTCTCGGTTGCTTCGGGCGGCGGCACGGGCAGAACCCTTCACCCCGACAACATGGCAGCAGGCCCCGCAAGCTACGGCATGACCGACACAATGGGCAGAATGCACTCCGACGCTCAGTTCGCCGGCTCCTCATCCGTTCCCGCTCACGTTGAAATGATGGGACTTATCGGCATGGGCAACAACCCGATGGTAGGCGCGACAGTCGCCTGCGCGGTTGCGGTTGAAGAGGCGATGAAATAAGAACCTGACGCAAAGCGTCAGAACCTTGTTACTCACTGCGTTCGTAATAATCACAACTTTTCGGTATAAATACTTTGTAAGCAATTAAGGACTCCGCCTGAAATACGGCGGAGTTCTTTTTGCTTTATGCTTGCAATTATCGGTCGGGGGAATTATAATTTTCATTATAAAATCAGTATTAACCGGAGTAATTGAAATGGGCAGGACGGACGAAAACAGAATACCTCTGCTGACCCGTGACAGGAGTTTTTATATTTCACTTTTTGCGCTTGCAATTCCCGTAGCGCTGCAGAACCTTATAACCTTTGCAGTCAACTTTGCCGACAATCTTATGGTAAGCTCTCTGGGCGATTCCGCCGTTTCCGGCGTATATATGGGCAACCAGATTCAGACCTTTCTGCAGATGTTTTCGGGCGGTATTGAGGGTGCGATTCTCGTTCTCTCTGCTCAATACTGGGGCAAAGCCGATAAAGAGAGCATAAAGCGGATTGTCTCAATCGGCACGCATTTTTCGTTGGCGTTCGGTCTTGTTCTCACGGCGGTGTGCGCCCTGCTGCCTGACCGGATAATCGGAATATTCACACACGATGCTCAGGTAATTGCGGACGGGACCGTTTATTTGCGGGTTGTATGTTTTTCATACGCATTTTTTTGCCTGACGCAGGCGCTTATTGCCGCTATGAGAAGCGTTGAGGCGGCGAACATAGGAATGATTGTTTCGGGCATTTCGCTGTATATAAACATCGGTCTTAACTATGCGCTGATTTTCGGGAAGCTCGGTCTGCCCGCGCTCGGAATAAAAGGTGCGGCTGTTGCCACTCTTGTTTCGCGCATGGCAGAGACAATGATTATTATGTTATACGTTTTCAGAATCGACAAAAAGCTGCGGCTCACTCCCGTTGATTTTTTCAAAACGGATTCTCTGCTGAGAAAGGATTTTATCCGCTACGGTCTGCCGATTATCGGCGGCAATGTTGTCTGGAGCGTAAACCTTATGGGCAACTCGATTATTCTCGGCAGATTCAACCAGTCTGTTATTGCGGCGACAAGCGTTGCAAACAACCTCAATTCACTTGCCTATGTGGCAGTAAACGGTATGTCATCTGCCGTGGGAATAATCACGGGCAAGACTGTAGGCGCAGGCAAAACACGGCTTATGAAGGAATACGCAAAAACAACGCAGATTCTGTTTTTCGGCATAGGTCTTCTGACGGGGCTTACGCTGTTCCTGCTGCGTGTTCCGTTTATCTCGCTGTATTCAGGCATTACGCCCGAAGCGGCCAACTTCGCAAAGCAGTTCTGCACGGTGCTTTCGGTAACAATAATCGGCACCTGCTACCAGGCGGCGTGCCTGTTCGGGCTTGTAAAATCCGGCGGAGACATAGGGTTTGTTTTTAAGAACGACACGATTTTTGTTTTCGGCGTTGTTCTGCCGTCGGCTGTAATCGCTTTGTCCCTCGGTGCGCCTGCGTGGGTTGTTTTTGCATTGCTGAAATGCGACCAGATTTTAAAATGCTTTGTTGCGGTATTCAAAATCAACAGCTTCAACTGGATGAAAAACCTCACGAGGGATAGGGAATAAAAGTTGATTTTGACCCGGCTTTGCTTTATAATATCACCTGAAAACAATATGAATAAAGGAGACTGAATAATGGATTTCGGCAAGGTTACGGCATTTTTCTCACAGGCAGGCACATACATCAAAATCGGTCTGGGCGTTGCGTTCACTTTTATTATTTCGCTCGTTCAGATTATTGCTCCGTTCACGGCAAATCAGGCGAAGCTTTTTGAAAAATGGAGTGCGGATGATAAATTTGAAACAAGTTATTGCGCTGAACTGAAAAAAGACCCGGACAAGGATTTTGTTGTTCTCAACATAGCCGACGTTCAGCTCAACGATGCCGAACTTTATGACGGCTCGTGGGACCTCGCAAAAAGCACAATCAAGAGCGCTGTTGAAAAGGCAAAGCCCGATTTAATCACTCTGACGGGTGACAATGCGTGGGGTATGCTTTCATACATTGAGCTTTGCAAATACATTGACTCCTACGGCATTCCGTGGGCTCCCGTAATGGGCAACCACGACGGGCAGAGAACGCCCTCTGAATTCTGGTGCGCCTACCAGTTCACCTCCTCGAAAAACTGTCTGTTCAAGTTTGGTCCCGAAGATATGGGCTACGGCAACTACATTATCAACATAACTGAAAACGGCAAAATCATTCACACCCTGTTTATGATGGACACACACTCCGATGCAGATGACACAGAGGCGGGCAAAATCAATCTCGGCACAGACGGCAGTGCGGGCTATGACCATCTCTGGGCAAACCAGCTTGAGTGGTATGAGTGGGCTGTTAACGGCATTACCGCATCGGCAGGCAAAACGGTTGAAAGCACGGCGTTTATGCATATTCCCGTTGTGGAATACGGCACATACTATGCACAGTATTATGACAAAGAGAACGACTGCTGGAAGGATGAATATGCAGACGATTGCTTCGGCGTAAACCACGAGGATGTCTGCTGTGCTCACGGCAACAACGGTTTCTTTGCCCTTTGCAAGCGGCTTGGCAGCACGAAAAATATTATTGTTGGTCACGACCATGTAAACTCAAGTTCAATGCTTGTTGACGGAATACGCCTGTCATACGGTCTCAAGTGCGGCTCCGGCTGCTACTGGGAGAGTGAAATGAGCGGCGGCTCAACGCTGACAATCGCATCGGACGGCACTGCGGAATTTGAGCACATCTACATTGACAGTGCGGCATAAGGCAGAATAAAAAAACACCGGCGGAATCTGAGCAAACGCTCATCCGCCGTTTTTTTTGTTTGCGAAAGCCCCCGACGTAATATTACGCCGGGGGCTGCTGTTTAAATCATTTTGTAAAAACGGAGAATATTCTGAAGAAAATACCCAGAATGCTCCACAAGAAGGAGAAATCCATTTTGGATGCGAGCAGATTGAATAATGAGCCCGCTCCGGAGGAACCGGTTTTTTTGATGGCGAAGCTGTCCGCCTTTTGTGCATTGCCGTCAACGACTTTGTAGGCATCATAATAAAGGGTGTTGCCGTCAGTCTGAACGGCGGCGAAAACGGGTGTGTCGGGCACAAAGGCTGTTTCGGCATCGGGGAAGAGGTTAGCTGTTTTGTTTACGGCGCTTGCTCTCCTGACACCCGCTGTGCCGGGAAGCGCGTAAACGGTGCCCTTCGGGTTAACCATTGCCGTATATTTTTCACCGTTGTAAGTGACGGTTTCTTTGCCGCTTACTGCAGGCAGACCTCCGCTTAAAGCTCCGGTGCGCCAGTAAACGCAATCCTGACCCTGAAGCACAAGGTCAACGCCGAGGTAGGGCAGAAGCCCGTTTAACTGCGTGCGGATATTCTTATTCTCTTTTGCGGTGCATTTTGCTCCGTTTGAATAAATTGCCTTGGGGAGAACAACTACCTTCCAGTCGGCATCGCTTGAAGAAATATCTTCTTTAAGCCAGTTAAGCTGCGGCTCGCCGAGTTTTTTATCCGCCAGATTGTTTGTGTTGAGAACGGTGAAGTGGATGTTGTTGTAATCGTAGGAGTAATAGACGCCCGTGTCGGTAGTCTGTTTTGGATAATTTGCAAGATTAAAATATTGCGTAACAAAGCCGCCCGCTTTTTCTCTTGCGCCTGCGGCGGGCATAAAGAAAGTGTTAATCAGATTGTCTGCGGCAGTATTGAAGAAGCTCTTCCAGTGCTTTGTGTTTTTGGCAAGAGTTACCTGACTGCCTGCGGAAACTATGAACTTTGCGTCGGGAACCGTTCTGAACGCCACCTTGAGAACATCGGAGAACACTCCGTATTGCGTGTCGTTCTGACCCTGCATATCGGCAAGGGCAATAAAAGTGGTTTTGCCGGATTTATCCGCAGTCTGCAGAGTGCCCACCTCACTCCACCAGTCACGCGAGGCATCGCCTATGCGGTAGCTGTATTTTTTGCCCGGCTCAAGGTTTGAGACCGTGACATAGTGGCGGGTGTAATCCTTGCTGAAATCGAGGAAGGCGATTATTCCTAGATCCGCTCCGGGGTAGCTTATTGAAACGGTTTTACTGCTCGCCTTGATGTCGAGCCCGTCGTTTGCTCCCCTGCCGAACGAGGGGTTGTCGCTGTATGGAACAATCTCAATATCCGAGCCCGTTACACTGTATTTTGTAAGCCAGGTGAAGTTTGCCTGTGTGGATGAATCTTCGCCCATTGTTACGGCTATATCGGAGGGCAAACGGTAATTGTCCGCAGTTGCTTCGACCTTCTCCTTGCCTGAATAAACAAGAGTGTAGTCACCGTCAGCTCTTTCAACGGGGTTATTGTCTATGAGAAGGGTGCCTACCATCCAGCTGATTGTATGACCCCACGCCTGCATCTGAGAGGGCGTGAAATGTTCGTCGCCTATGAGGGTGTCAATAATATTGTCAACCGAAGAGTATTTCTCGGGCACAAAGATTATGCCGAGAACGGAGGTGACAAGGTTGAGGAAGCTGTTGTCGCCGCCGAGGAGAGCTTCCGTTATGCCCTGGAGGATGTCGCCGAGAACGGCGAGAGCAGAGCCGTCGGGGAAGAGCTCGCCGGGGTTGAAGTCAAGATTTGCGAGAACCTCGTTGAGGGCGAAATCTTCAACAACCGTTTTACGCAGAAGAGTAAAGAACTCCTGCGCGAGCTCACCGCTTTCAAATCTGTCAAGAACATCCTGAACCATCGGGTCGGCTGAAATATCTTCATCGCCGCCGTAGTATGAGAGAAGCGCTGTCTGGGCAAATTCATCCAGCGTGGTGGGTCCTGTCGGGTTGCCGTGCCCCGTCTTTTCATAATAGAGGGTGCAGGGCTTGTCGCTTACCTTGAAGTTGAGCAGGGTTGTAAGAAGTTCGCTCACTACCTGAAGAGTGTGCTCCCTGTCATTTATATATCTTGAGTCAATCTGACTGCCGAGCTCATTTATAAAGCCCATAAGGTTCTGACTGACGGTAAGAATTTCGGTGTCACCTATCTGAAGGCCGTTGGTGCCCAGCGCATTTTTAATAATCTCCTCAAGGTCAATGCCTTTTTCAGACAGGAAACCGACGAGGCCACCCGCCCTCTGAATCTGCGGGAAATATGTTCTGATTACGCCGAGTATGGCACTGTAGGCAAATTCGTAAATATCCTTACCGAATGTAAGGTCGTATGAGCCGTTGTATTTGAACGGCTGAGCGTATGTGATTGTTTCGCCGTTTCTGACATAAGAAACGGGAGTGAACTCGTCAACTCTGTGGCTTGACATATCCATTGAAATCTCGTCGCCGGAGGATTTGAATTCCGCAATTCTCATCTCGTTGGGATAGCCCGTGAGCGTAGCGGTAAGCAGGTCGGTTATTCTCTCGCCGTTGTCGTTTACATAAGCGGCAGTGTCGTGAGAATGAAGATGACCTGAGAAAACATAGTGAATGCCCGCATCCGCATAAGTGTCGCAGACATATTCCCAGTTGTCTATGACGAAGGCAAAGAATGTCGCCTCTTCAATATCCATGTGCTGGACTATGTTGTGGTGCTGCATAAAGACGACCTTGTAGCCGTTTTCTTTGGCGTAGGCACCCTGCTCGACAATCCAGTTCATAAGGTCTTCGCCTATCATACCGTCGGTTACGTGCTCGTTGGTGGGTGCGCCGTTGTCAACGGAGTATTTGTTTGAGTCAACGGCTATAAGCATAAAATCGTCATTGAGCTTCCACGAATATGAAAGATAGCCGCCGTAGTTGCCCGCTTTGGGGTGAAAACGCGAAATACAGTCGGGATCATTCTCATCATAGCCGAAGTTTTTGTAGATTTTTTCGAAGTCTGTCGGCTGTGTTTTTTTGGCTCTTGCAGAGGTTTCGCCCGTGTAATCGGTGGCGTTGGAGTTGCGGATGTCGTGGTTGCCGGGAATAACGAAAACGGGGATTCCCGTTTCACGCTCAAAATCGGCAAATTTCTGAGCCATTTCTTTGTGCGACTCGTATTCGCCGTCTTTGGTTATATCGCCGGGCACAAGCACATAGGCGCTGCCATTCTCCTTTGCCTCCTGCAGATAATGCTCAGAGACCTCGAGAGCCCTGTCAACAAGGGCACCTGCCTGTTCCATCTGACGGTGGGTTGTTTCAAGATAGTTTGCCCACGACGCACTGTTGACATCATAAAGCTTGTCTGCGAGGTAGTGGGTGTCGGAGAAAACGGCAAATGTTGCGGATGTTGTTGCCGCCTTTGCCCTGAGAACCGGCACGGTAACAGCCAGCAAAGTGACTGTCATCAGAATGCACAGCGCTTTGAAAAGCTTTGAATTTTTCATATAGCATCTCCGTTTCAAAGATATATTGTTTCTCAGATCTGTTTCATAAGAGGACCTACGCCTTTGAGCGCTCTGGGAATATCGGAGAGAATCATTCTCAGACCCTTGCCGGGCTTGTCGCCGTTGAGGATTCGCAGAAGGCCTTCCGCCATTTTCTCGCTGAAAACTCCGCCTGACATTGACATAAAGTTGCGTATGGGTGTCTGGGTTGCAATACCGATTGCGAAATCTGCGCCCGGACCTTTCACGAATACAGGAATCATCTTATGCATAAGGTTGTTTATTCTGCCGCCCCATTTGGTGTAAGAGGCAGTTTCAAAACTGTCAACGACAGTGAGAGGCGTGTTTCTGTCTCTCTCTGTGGGAGGAATCGGTCTGCCGAGAACAGCCGTGAACTGGTCGTCGGGAACGGACTGAACCTTGCCTGTATAATAAAGAGGTGCAACTGTGCTGTAATCGGGAATATCGGCGGGAGCTGCCGTAACATTGACGGAGCCGGTAAGTCTGATATCTGCGCTTGATGCGCCTACATAAATGTCGAAGACGCCGCTTTCAACGCACCAGTCGTTTGTGTTGACATTGAAGAAGGCGAACGCTCTTCTGTTGAGGGTGATTGTGATTGCCTTCTCTTCGCCAGGCTCAAGATAAACCTTTTTGAAGCCCTTGAGTTCCTTGACGGGGCGGAAAATCGTGCTCTCCCTGTCGCCTACATAAAGCTGTGCGATTTCACTGCCTGCGACATTCCCGGTGTTTTTGACTCTGAACGATACGCTCAGTGTGTCGTTTTCATCCATCTCTGTTTTGTCGAGGTAGAGACCGGAATATTCAAAGGTTGTGTATGAAAGACCATAGCCGAAGGGGTAGCGGACGGGCTGCTGCGCCTTTTCATAATATCTGTAGCCGATATATATTGACTCTCTGTATTCAACTGTTGCAACATTGCCGGGGAAGTTGTTGATTGAGGGGTTGTCTTCAAGCTTTTCGGGGTATGTCTCCGCGAGCTTGCCGCAGGGATTGACGTTGCCGAGAACGATGTCAACAACCGCTCCTGCGCCTGCCTGACCGCCGAGATAAGAGTTGAGAATTGCACGAACGCTGTCGTTATCCCAGTCAAATTCAACAGGTGCGCCGCCCGAAAGGATGACAACAATATTTTTGTTTACAGCCGAAACGGCTTTTACAAGCTCAATGTGGGCATCGGGGAGCTTCATATGGCTGCGGTCAAAGCCCTCTGATTCATAATCCTCGGTAAGACCGATGAAGAGGAGAACGGTGTCTGCGTTCTTTGCCGCTTCAACCGCTTCGGCGATATGAGCGGGGTTTTTCTTTGCCTTGGCAAGTGTGCGCTCATAGCCCTGTGAATATGTTGCGTCAACGCCTGCAGCCGAAAGAATATCGTAGGCGCTGTCAAGATGTGTGGGATTAATCTGCGAAGAGCCGGCGCCCTGGTATCTCGGGGTTTTTGCCATTTCGCCGATAACCGCAACCTTCTTTGATTTGTCAAGCGGAAGGATGCCGTCGTTCTTCAGGAGAACCATTGACTGCTCGGCAATCTCTTTTGCGAGAATGTGGTCTTTTTCTTCATCAAATTCGAAGCCCTCTTTTGCGGCTTTTTCCGCTCCGTCGGATGCTTTTTTGATGAGTTCGAGTATTTTAAGCACTCTCTCATTAAGAACTTCCTCGCTGATTTTGCCCGATTCGATCGCCTTGAGAATTTTGCGCATTCCGCCGCCTGCCGACGAAGGCATTTCAATATCGTTGCCGGCAAGGAGGCCGTCATCTCTCTCGTTGCAGGCACCCCAGTCGGTAACTATTGCGCCTTCAAAGCCCCATTCGTCTCGCAGAATCTCGGTCTGCGTGTGGGCGTTTTCGGAGCCGAATGTGCCGTTTATTTTATTGTAGGAGTTCATAACGGTCCAGGGCTGTGATTTCTTGACCGCAATTTCAAATGCGGGCAGGTAAATCTCACGCAGTGCGCGTTCGTCAACAACGCTGTCGCCGTTCATACGGCGCGCCTCCTGGTCGTTTGCGCAGAAGTGTTTGAGCGATGTGCCTACTCCCCTCGACTGAACGCCGTTTATAAAGGAAGCGGCAAGCTCACCCGCAAGAACGGGATCTTCGGAGAAATATTCAAAGTTTCTGCCGCAAAGCGGTGAGCGCTTCATATTGACGCCGGGACCGAGGAGCACGCCTACCTTTTCTTCAAGGCATTTGCCGCCGAGAGCTTTGCCCATCTTCTCAAGCAGGTCGGGATCCCAGGAGCAGGCGGTAGTAACCGCAGTGGGGAAGCAGATTGAAGGAACGCTCGCACTTAAGCTTGAGCCCTTTTTTTCATAATCCTTTTTGCGCAGACCGTGAGGGCCGTCGCAGACCATAATTTCGGGAATGCCGAGTCTTTCAATACCCTTGAGGTGCCAGAAATCTTTGCCGTCGCACATGGCGGCCTTTTCTTCAAGAGTCATAAGAGCAAGTAATTCTTTGGGGTCTTTCATTGAACATCCTCCAGTATATTATTAATGTTTTCTTTTTTGCCGTCTGAAGCATCGGTGCTCTCCACCGATTTGAGTTTTTTGCGTATGATTTCGTTGCGGTGCTGCGCTTCATCAAGAGTCTGCCCCGCCTCGTCAATCTTTTTGCGCGCTTTTGCAAGAACATCGCCGAATTTGCTGTATTGGTCGCGTGCAATTACAAGCTGTTCGCGCACTTCGTTTGCTTTCTCGTTTATTGCAACGGCTCTGAAGCCCATTGAAAGAGAATTCAGAAGGGCGGTTATTGTTGTGGGGCCTGCCACCATCACACCGAATTCGGACTGTATCTTTTCGATAACGGGTCTCTCGCTTGCGACAACCTCGGCAAAGAGGGCGTCGGTTGCAAGGTAGAGAATTGCGTAGGGCGTTGTGCGGGGAACATTTATATATTTTGAAACGCTTTTTGCCTCGGATAATACTCTTGTTTCAAGTGCCTTTCTTGCCTTTTCAAGTGCGGCTGAATCGGCACTGTCGGCAGCTGCGCAGACTCTTATATAATCTTCCATAGGGAATTTTGAGTCAACGGGAAGATACACAACCGAGCCGTCGGAGGATGGAATCTTCACTGCAAATTCCACTCTGTCTGCAGAGCCATCGACTGCGGCAAAGTTTGTTTCATACATGCCGGGTATTGTCTGGTCGAGTATTGCCCCGAGCTGAACCTCCGCCCAGGTGCCTCTTGCCTTGACATTTGTGAGCACCCTGTTTAGCGAGGTGACGTTTGAGGTGATAGAGCCGGAAAGCTCCTTCATTTCGCCTATTGATTTATTGACATTTTCAAGACGGTCGGAGACCGCTTTAAACGAGGAGTCAAGCCGTGCAGAAAGTGTTGACGTAAGTTTTTCATCAACCGTCAGCCGCATCTGTTCGAGTTTTTCTTCATTGCTGCGGCGCATTTTTTCAGCCGCTTCGGAATTGCTTCTGCTGATTTTTTCAAGACTTTCGCCTACCGAGATTATCAGCTTGTTCTGGTAGTCGGTATTGCGCAGATTCATCTGCTCGAGTTTTTCGTTCATCGCCCTGAGACTCTGCGCCGTTTCACTTCTCTGCGCCTGCTGCTGAGAGAGCATTTCACGGCGTGAGCGTTCAAACTCGGCATCAACGTTTTCGGAGAGGGTTTTTATCTTTTCGCCGGTTACAGCGAGCTTTTCTGACAATTCATTGTTTAATGCCGGCTTTTTAAAGAGCAGAACCGCCAAAAGAATAATTATGATTACCGACAGAGCGATAATTATATACAGTTCCGTTTTTTCCGCCTCCCCTGCACATAATTCTCCAATATAGCAATAATTATAAAAATTTTATCATATTTATTAATTCTTTACAACAGTAAATTGATATTATTTACAGTGTTTTGGGTGTTAAATAATACGTTTTGTCGCAAATGCACAAAAACCGTAAGTTATTTTTTACGCAAAAAATCATAAAGTGTTAATTCTCAATTCATATTTCTGTATTAGAATATTAAAGTATATTATATTTGGTATTATATTTTAATAATATTTAACGGACGGAGAACCTGAAATGAGCAAGACCCTTGTTTTGACCGAGAAGCCGTCGGTTGCAAAAGATATTGCGCGCGTGCTCGGTTGCAAACGCAACGGCAACGGCTGTATTATCGGTGATAAATATGTTATTACATGGGCACTCGGGCATCTTGTTACACTTGCCGACCCCGAGGCGTATGACAATAAATATAAGACCTGGCGCATGGAAGACCTGCCGATGCTGCCCGAAAAGATGAAGCTTGTGGTTATTCCGCAGACTTCAAAGCAGTTCAAGGCGGTCAGCGCACTGCTTAATTCAAATGAATTCAGCGAGCTTGTCATAGCTACGGATGCAGGCAGAGAGGGCGAGCTTGTTGCGCGCTGGATTATTCAGAAAGCGCATTTCAAAAAGCCGATGAAACGGCTCTGGATCTCATCACAGACCGACAAGGCGATAAAAGAGGGCTTTGCAAATCTTAAACCGTCGCAGCAGTATGACAGCTTATACCGCTCCGCACAGTGCAGAGCGGAGGCGGACTGGCTTGTCGGTTTAAACATAAGCCGCGCCATGACCTGCAAGCATAACGCACAGCTTTCAGCGGGCAGAGTGCAGACCCCGACCCTTGCAATGATAGTAAAGCGGGAGGATGAGATTCTTAAATTCCGTCCGAGAGATTACTACAATGTGCGCGTTTATTTCAACGAATTCAGTGCGCTTTACAAGGATTCCAAAGGTCAGGCGTTTATAAGCGACATTGAATCAGCTCAGAGAATTGCGGATGAGGTAAAGGGAGCAAGAGGCACGTTCACCGAGGTCAAAAAGGTGTTCCGGCACAAAGCTCCGCCCGCCGCATACGACCTGACGGAGCTTCAGAGAGATGCAAACAAAAAATATTCATACTCGGCAAAACAGACTCTTTCGCTTATGCAAAGTCTTTATGAGACACATAAGTTGCTGACATACCCGAGAACGGACTCAAGATACATCACGAAGGATGTTGTGCCGACTCTGCCAGAGAGACTTAAAGCGATAGCAATCGGACCTTATAAAGACGCCGCAAACGCTCTTATCAGAAGCAGAAACATAGAAACGAAATACATTGTAAACGATGCCAAGGTAACCGACCACCACGCAATTATTCCCACCGAGCAATATGTGGATTTAAATCGACTGACGAGGGATGAACGCAACATCTACGACCTTGTTGTGCGCCGTTTTTTAGCGGTTCTGAGCCCTGCGTGCGAATATGATGAGGTGCAGGTCAAAGCGACCTTCGGCAAACATAATTTTTATGCCAAGGGGCAGATTATGCGTTCGCCCGGTTGGAAAGCGGTTTACAACCGCTCCGACGAGGACGAGGATGACGACGAATATGAAGGCACTCTGCCGCAGATAAATCAGGGTGCGCCGGCTTTTGCAAAGGATTGCAGGGTTCAGACGAAGCAGACAAAACCGCCTGCGAGATACACGGAGGCCACCCTTCTGACTGCGATGGAAAACCCGACCGGTCAGGTTGACAGCGGCGAGCTGCGTGATGTTCTCAAAACAAGCGGCGGTCTCGGCACACCTGCGACAAGGGCGGATATTATCGAAAAGCTGTTCGACTCCTTCTGCGTTGAACGCAGGGGTAAGGAGATAATTCCCACATCAAAAGGAAGGCAGCTTGTCAGCATTGTGCCTGCCGATTTAAAATCTGCGGAGCTTACCGCCAAATGGGAGCAGAAGCTCTCTCTTATTGCCGCAGGCAAGGCAAATGACAGGCAGTTTATTGCCGAAATGCGAAAATATGCGTCCGCGCTTGTGTCGAGTGTAATTGCGGACACGGCGACCTACCGGCACGACAATATGACACGTGAGAAATGCCCCGAGTGCGGCAAGTTTATGCTTGAAGTAAACGGCAAAAAAGGCAGAATGCTTATCTGCCAGGACAGGGAGTGCGGCTACCGCAAGAGTCTGAGCGTAATTACAAACGCCCGCTGCCCCGAATGCCACAAGAAGCTTGAAATGCGCGGCGAGGGCGACAAAAAAGCATTTTACTGCGTGTGCGGTTTTCGCGAAAAGCTCTCCGATTTTGAAAAGAGGAAGCAGGAGAGCGGAGCGGGCAAACGCGACATTGCAAAATATATGAGTTCGCAGAACAACAAAAAACCGGCAAGCAACCCGCTTGCCGACCAGCTTGCAAAATGGATGGAAGAAAACTCTTGAAAGTGAAAAGACTTGTTTCAATCATATTAACAGCGGTTTTATTGCTGTCTCTCGCCTCCTGCGGTGACGGCAGCGGCGGAGCATTTTCCTATGCACTCTCCGCTTCACCCGACACACTTGACCCGCAATACACACAGGGCGAGGACGCCGACACAATAATCAACAACTGCTTTGAAGGTCTTGTCCGCCTGGATGAAAACGGCGATGTTACGCCCGGCGTTGCAAAAAGCTGGGAAATCTCGCCCGACGGTCTGACATACACATTTCACCTGCGTGATGACAGCGAGTGGAGCGTTGTCAGAAGAATCAACACCTCAACAATCGGCGATGATTATGAGGAGTTTGACACTCAGGTTACCGCCTATGACTTTGCATTTGCTTTCAACAGAGCGGTAAAGGCGGAAACGAACTGCCCGGATTTTTCAAAATTCCTGATTATCAAAAACGCCCGTCAGATAAACGAGGGTAAGCTTTCGGTCTCGTCGCTCGGAGTGAATACACCCGACGATTTCACTCTTGTTGTTGAGCTTGAACACAAATGCCTTGACTTTCTTGACAGACTTGCCTGCACCGCCTTTATGCCGTGCAACGAGGAGTTTTTTAACCTGTGCGGCGGAAGATACGGGCTCAATACGCAGTATCTTTTGTGCAACGGTCCGTTCTATGTTTCCGCCTGGGACGCATCTTCAAGTCTCACTGTCAGAAAAAACCACGGCTACAGCGGAGAAAACAAGGTTATGCCCTCCTCCGTTACTTTTTATTTCAATAACGATGCATCACGCATAGCGAGGGATGTTTCAATAGGCACATACAGCGCCGCCGTATTCACCGATGTTGACAGCGTGCCTGCCGAGTCGGTAAATGTCAGAAGAATAGAAGACACGGTTTACGGCTTCTGTTTTAACTGCGCCGACACGTTTTTCTCTAACGAATATCTTCGCCTGGCGATTTCGTTCTGTATCAAAAAAGATTTGTTTGAACCGCCCGAGGGCTGTTCCTTTACAAGAACGAGCGTTCCGCTTTGCTGCAAGGCGGGCGACATAAACTACCACGAGCAGGTATCAAAGCAGATGCCTACCATTACCTACGATGAAGAAAGAGCTCACGAATACTGGGATGCGGGTCTTGAGGTTCTCGGAGTAAAATCTGTAAATGTTACCCTGCTGTGTGAAGAAAAATACTCTGCCGCCATCCGCTCGCAGATTCAGGTATGGCAGCAGGTTTTTGACGTCAGTCTGAGCGTCAGTGTTCTGACCGACACCGAGAACAACATTGAGAAACTGCTTGAAACGGGCGAATATCAGTTTGCGTTTGCTCCCGTTCACTCGCGCAGTTCATCTTCAGCCGACTACCTTGCGGACTTCATACCGGGCAGGAGCACAAACGTTTTTAATTTTGAAGACGATGACTATGAAAGAATGATAAACGACGCACTTAACGTAGAGAGTCAGCAGGATGTTTTAAACGGCAGTTTCTCCGCCGACAGTTACCTCATAAAGCACGCTATTTTCTATCCCGTATTCACGGGCACAAGCTGTTTTGTCACACATGCTTCCGTCAGCGGAATCAAATGCTCCGTCACGGGCAACAACATAAGTTTTATCAGCGCTATTGAAAAATAAGGATGTGCACAGTATGAAAAAGACCGACAAAATAACCGCTGCAGCCGGTATTGCTGCAGGTGCCGTTACGGCGGCTGTTCCCGCAGCAATCAGCATGTTGAAAACACGCAGTAATCCGGACCCCGCACCGAGACCTGAGAAGATTTCATGCGACGGGAGCGGCTTTCAGTTGCAGAGCGGAGAAGAGATTAAACTGCGCATTCTTGCTGTCAGGAACTATTCTTTAGACATTGAAAGCAGAGAAAAGCTATGTTCGAGATTCGGCCTTTACGGTATGGCGCAGGTTGTGCGGGAGTTTGAAAAATCAATGCTCACCGACAAAGACATCGCCTACGTTGCCGGGCTCGGTTTTAACTGCATAAGCATCAGTTTTTCATACACTCTAATTTATCCGAACGGAAAAATCGGCAAAAAGCCGGATTTTACGGCTCTTGACGGGATTGTTGAAAGCTGTTGCAGGAACGGCCTTTATGCAGCACTTAATCTTACGGATGCACGCACCTTTGCAAAAAAAGAAAAGCCGGAGAAGGCACTGCTTAAAATCTGGAAGCTTATTGCCGAACATTATAAAACCGACAGCGCGGTTGCTCTCTATGACCTGACCGCTCCCGGCTTTGAGGGTGACTTTGAGAACTACTGCCGTAACGCCGTCAAAGCAATCCGCAAATCGGATTTTGAAAAAGAAATAATCGCCCCCGTAAATTCGGGAGTCAAATTCACATATTCATCAGACGCAGACGGCAGTTCGCTGATTTTTGATGAAACTGCGCCGCATACTGAGTCAATTGAAAAGGCATACACCTCAGGCAAAAGCGTTATGTTCGAGCCGTTCAAATCGGACTACGTTTCGCTTGTTACGCTTGTTTATGACAGTATTGATTTAAGCACCGATTCATATGAGGAGCTGCTGAAAAAATATGCCGCTCTCAACGATAAGACCATAAAGGATGACATTCTTGCCGGGGTGTTCATAAAGCTTTTCGGTGATGAGCCCGCAGGCGGCTTCGGCGACGTTACAGAAAAGAAAAACAAGCTTCATTTCAGTGCGGGATTCCGTCGCGGCACAGAGCTTACAACAATCAGCCGCTGACCGAAAGGAGATTATATGAAGGATAAATTCAGAGTATTCAGAACAGTTATTTGCTTTATTCTTATTATTGCCCTGCCGCTTGTGTTTGCGGGCTGCAAAGATAAAACCGAAAAGCAGACCGAAAAGCTGTCTGACAAATACATTTCAGACAGGCATGTGGAGCAAAAATTCAAGGACCCTGACGGCAAGATTGCCTTTAAGTCGGATTACATTCTTCCAAAGCTTGAGATTAAAGGTGTAAACGAGCAGAGTATTTCATCCTTTAACCGCCTTATGGATGCCATTGAGTCTGAGTCGCAGTCAAGCGCAATGACTGTTATAGCAAACAAGCTTTATGAAAAGGGCAAGCCGTGGAAGGAGACGGGCGGATACACCGTTCCATACGCGTCGCCCCGCTATATAAGTGTTCTTATTGAGCTTCAGCGTGAAACTTCATCGGGCAAAATAAACACGACCTACATTCCGGTTACATATTCACTCATTGATTACAATCAGAGCAGTCTTACCAAATTCGGCAAGGTCAGCTCGGACTACCTGCAGACGCAGCTTGCAAAAATGTTGATGACGAAGATATCCGATTCCGGTGCGGCAGTTCCCGAACTTTCGGTTATCCGCTCCGCCTTTGACCTTACATCATTTGTTCTGACGTCAGACGGCTTTGTCCTCTATTTCACCAACAGCTCGCTTTCCGGTTTTTCGGACATAGCGGATTATTACAGCTTCACGTTTGATGAGGTTTCAAACCTGCTGGATATGCCGAACATACCCGAGCAGTAATACTGCAAATAATACAGACAAAAATCCCCGTGCCTTACGACACGGGGATTATGTTTTGTTGATTATTTCGCTTTGGGATCTGCAAGCTCGATGATGCACATCTCAGCTGCGTCGCCTCTGCGCGGGCCTGTCTTCACGATACGGCAGTAACCGCCATTGACTTCCTTATATTTGGGGGCGATTTCGTCAAAGAGTTTTTTAACAACATCCTCTTTTGTGACGTATGCCATAACCTGACGTTTTGCTTGAAGAGAATCATCCTTGGCGATGGTTATCATCTTTTCTGCCATTGAACGAACCTCTTTGGCCCTTGTAACGGTTGTCTCGATCTTGCCGTTCTCAAGGAGATAAGTAACAAGACCTCTGAGCATTGATATACGATGGTCGGTTGCACGGCCGAGTTTTCTACTACCGGGCATTTAATTCACACTCCTTTACCGTATTACGGGTCTTATTCGTCTTCTTTGCGAAGGGAGAATCCAAGTGACTGGAGTTTTGCTACCACTTCGTCAAGAGACTTTCTGCCGAGGTTGCGGACTTTCATCATATCTTCCTCGGTTTTGCTTATTAAATCTTCCACAGTGTTTATCTGTGCTCTCTTCAGACAGTTGAAGGAGCGAACAGAAAGGTCAAGCTCCTCAATAGTCATCTCCAGCGCTTTTTCTTTGCCGCTGTCATCTTTGACCACCATAACATCGGTGCCGTAGGCTTCGCCTGAGAGGTCACCGAAGAGGCTGAGGTGCTCGTTGAGGATCTTGGCTGCGAGAGCAACGGAATTGACTGCTGAAATTGTTCCGTTTGTCCACACCTCGAGTGTCAGCTTATCATAGTCGGTAATCTGACCTACACGTGTGTTCTCGACTGTGTAATTCACCTTGTAAACAGGTGTATAAATTGAGTCTATTGCAATAACACCGATTGCAGGCTGCAGAATCTGTTTGTTTCTTTCAGCCGAAACATAACCTCTGCCCGTGTCGCAGGTGAGTTCCATATTGACATGAGCGTCGGCATTGAGACTTGCAATGTGAAGATCGGGGTTGAGAATCTCCACCTCTGAATCAGTCTGGATGCTGCCGGCTGTGATTTCGCCTTCGCCGTTGGCGTTGATGTAAAGAGTTTTGGGCATATCCGAGTGAATCTTGAGGATTACGCTCTTGAGATTGAGAACTATCTCTGTAACATCTTCTTTTACGCCGGGGATTGTTGAAAATTCATGCTGAACACCGTCAATTTTGACAGATGTGATGGCATAGCCGGGAAGTGAGGAGAGAAGAACTCTGCGAAGGCAGTTGCCTAAGGTTGTTCCGTATTCCCTTTCAAGGGGCTCTACAACAAACTTACCGTATGAACCGTCAGCTGAAAGTTCGGCAGTATCTATTCTGGGCTTTTCGATACCAATCATTTAAAAACCCTCCTTGGTTATTTGCAGGCATATATGCCTGTTAAAAACGAGTAATTCAGAAAATCAAGCAATATGGCTATTATTTTGAATAGAACTCGACGATGAGATGCTCTTCAACGGGAACAGCAATCTGCTCACGGGTGGGAAGAGCGACAACTTTTGCTGTAAGTGCGTCAGCATTGAGGTCAAGCCACTGGGGAACAGGGCGGGAAGCGTTTGCTTCGATAACTGCCTTGAACTTTTCGCTCTGCTTGCTCTTATCTTTAAGCGCGATTTCATCGCCTGCTTTGAGGAGATAAGAAGGAATGTTGACGTTCTTGCCGTTTACCTTGAAGTGGTTGTGGGTAACAAGCTGTCTTGCTTCTGCGCGGGAGCTTGCCCAACCGAGAAGATAAACTACGTTGTCAAGGCGGCTTTCGCAGATACGGAGAAGGTTTTCACCGGTGATGCCCTGCTTGCGCTCAGCCTCGATAAAATACTTATGGAACTGGCCTTCCTGAATACCGTAGTAGCGTCTGCACTGCTGCTTCGCGCGAAGCTGCAGACCGTATTCGGATGACTTTCTGCGGCTCTGGCCGTTGTGGCCGGGAGCATATGCTCTGCGCTCTAATGCGCACTTGCCTGTGTAGCAACGCTCACCCTTGAGGAAGAGCTTTTTGCCTTCACGGCGACAAAGTTTACATACCGGTCCGGTATATCTTGCCATTTTGTGTTACACCTCCAATAATTTCCGGTTACACGCGTCTTCTCTTGGGCGGGCGGCAGCCGTTGTGAGGAATGGGAGTAACGTCTTTGATAAGAGTTACGTCAAGTCCTGCTGTCTGAAGCGCTCTGATAGCTGCTTCACGACCCTGGCCGGGGCCTTTTACGAAAACTTCTACAGTCTTCATGCCGTGCTCAATAGCTGCTTTTGCTGCAACTTCCGCTGCGGTCTGTGCTGCAAAGGGAGTTGACTTCTTTGAGCCTCTGAAGCCCATCTCGCCTGCGCTTGCCCATGAAACTGCATTGCCCTGAGTATCGGTTATTGTAACTATTGTGTTGTTAAAGGTGGACTGGATATGAGCTGAACCGCGTTCAACCATCTTACGCTCGCGGCGTTTGCGTGAACCGGCAGCTTTTTTTGCTACTTTAGCCATAATATCCTCCTTGCGTTACTTCTTCTTATTGGCAATGGTCTTCTTGGGACCCTTGCGTGTTCTTGCGTTGGTCTTTGAACGCTGGCCTCTTACGGGAAGGCCCTTGCGGTGACGGACACCGCGGTAGCATCCGATTTCAATGAGTCTCTTGATGTCGAACGCAGTTTCTCTGCGAAGGTCACCTTCGACTTTGACATTATGGTCGATATATTCACGGATTTTGGAAATATCGTCCTCGGTTAAATCCTTGACTCTTGTGTCGGGATTGACGCCGGTTGCCGTAATAATGTCTGTAGCGGTTTTGCGACCTATGCCGTAGATATAAGTAAGAGCGATTTCTATTCTTTTATCTCTGGGCAGGTCAACACCTGATATACGCGCCATTTGTCAGTTGCACCTCCAATAAATGGTTTGCGTCGGATTAACCCTGACGCTGCTTGTGCTTGGGATTTTCACAGATTACCATTACTCTTCCCTTGCGTTTGATTATCTTGCATTTTTCGCACATTTTCTTGACAGAAGGTCTGACTTTCATAATAGAATACCTCCTTATTACTTAGAACGCCATGTTATGCGGCCCTTGGTAAGGTCGTATGGCGACATTTCGACCGTTACTTTATCGCCGGGGAGAATTTTGATGTAGTTCATTCTCAGCTTACCGGAGATGTGAGCCAATATTCTGTGCCCGTTCTCCAATTCAACCTGGAAGGTTGCGTTGGGAAGGGATTCAACTACCGTACCTTCAATTTCGATCATATCCTGTTTGGACATTTAATTACCTCCTGAGTTTTCGCCTTCCGCTGCGGCAAGAGCTTTGCGAAGCGCCCTGTTGCTTCTGAGCGCGTCCTCCTCCAGCTTTGCGTCAAGCACTTTGAGATGGCGGATGTTTTTGCTTTTCGGCTTTTCGATTTTTCTCTCTTTACCGTCGCAGACGAGCACGCGGTCAAGGTCGTCACTCCCGACTGCTGCCAGGAGATAGCCTTTGTCGCGCCCCGCGAGCGAAAGCACAAGAGTTCCTTTTTCAAGCGGTTCCATAATCTATACCTTCGTAAGAATTACGGGACCGTCAGCCGTGATGGCTATTGTGTGCTCGAAGTGTGCCGAAAGTTTACCGTCTTTTGTTTTGATGGTCCAACCGTCTGACAACTGTTTTATTTCGTGTGTGCCCATATTAATCATGGGTTCGATTGCAATTGTCATACCGGGGACCAATCTTAAACCTCTTCCCGGGGTTCCGAAATTCGGTACGCTGGGATCCTCATGCATCTGAGTTCCTACTCCGTGACCGGTAAAAGAGCGGACTACGGAGTAACCTCTCTCCTCGCAATAAAACTGAACAGCATGACCGATGTCGCCGAGTCTGTTGCCTGCAACAGCCGCCTCGATGCCCTTGTAAAGCGCCTCTCTGGTGGTGTCGCTCAGCCGCTTTGCCTCGGGTGATATTTCACCCGCCGCAAAAGTGGCAGCATTATCACCGACATAGCCATTGAACGTTGCTCCGATGTCAATACTGACAATGTCGCCCGCCTTGACTATCTGCTTTTTGCTCGGAATGCCGTGGATAACCACGTCGTTTATGGAAATACATGCTGCAGCAGGGTAACCGTTGTAACCTAAAAATGTGGGATACGCACCCGCATCTTTTATGAACTTGTGGGCTATACGGTCCAGCTCATAGGTTGAGATGCCGGGCTTTACGGCGTCACCCGCTGCCTTTAATGCTCCTGCAGCTATTGCTCCTGCTTCTTTCATAAGTCGCAGTTCTCTGCTTGTTTTGAGCACTACCATGTCTTATCCTCCGCGGGCTTAATCAAGGAAGCCCTTGTAGTGACGCATCATCATCTGGCTCTCTAACTGCTTGTAAGTTTCAAGAGCAACGCCTACTACGATGATGATTGATGTGCCGCCGAGTGAAATGTTCATTGTTGCGCCGGGAGTCCAGAACTTGTCGAGAGCCCAGTTTGTGATGATTGTAAAGAGTATCGGGAACAGAGCCACAACGCTCAGAAGAAGGGCGCCTAAGAGGGTTATTCTCGAAAGAATCTTTGCAATGTAGTTCGCAGTGGGATCGCCGGGACGGATTCCGGGGATTGAACCGCCGTTTTCACGGATGTTCTTGGACATTTCTATCGGGTTATACTGAATTGTTGCGTAGAAATAAGCGAATGCAATTATAAGAACGAAATAAATAATTGCATAGAACCAGTTGTCATTGCTGAACAGGTCGAAGAATTTCTCCCAGCCGGTGCCGTTGGTTTTGTTCGAGATGAACATTTCAACCGTCGGGGGCAGTGAAAGAATGGATGATGCGAAGATGATGGGCATAACGCCTGACATATTGACCTTAATCGGAATATGTGTGTTCTGACCGCCATACATCTTACGGCCGACAACTCTTTTTGCATACTGAACGGGAACTCTTCTCTCGGCATTGTCCATCCAGACGATATAAGCAATCATAAGGATAAGGACTATTGCTACGAACGGAGAAAGGAACCAGTAGGGGCCGCCCTTTGCTATATATCCGTTTGTGGGCCCGAAAAGCTGAGTTGCGAGGGTAGGCATACGCGAAACGATACCTGCGAAAAGTATGATTGAAATACCGTTGCCGATACCTTTTTCGTTGATGCGTTCACCG